>JAIRXS010000001.1 GCA_031268145.1 Candidatus Endomicrobiellum siamense | reverse complement strand
TAATAATGCCAGTGGCGATGGAGCAGCAGTTGAGGTTTGCGATAAGAGAAGGAGGAAGGACAGTAGGTTCTGGAGTTGTTACTGAAATTGTTGAGTAAGAGAGATGTTTTAAACGTTTGTGATTTTAGACAGAACGTTTTGATATTATGGTGTGGGTGTATAAAGAGTTAATTTTATCTAACAATGTGGTATAATAAATTATATATAGTATTTATAACATTAGATTAAATCGGAGAATTAAAAAAGATGGCAGAAAGAGTTATTATAACAATGGCTTGCAGTGAGTGCAAGGATAGAAATTATTATTTTGACAGAGGGAAAAAACAAGAAGGAAAATTAGCTTTAAAAAAGTTTTGTAAAAGTTGTCATAAGCATACCGAGCATAAAGAAACAAAATAATATAAATTAATATTAATTTTTAGTGGGGGTGTAAGCTAACGGTAAACTGCTGGTCTCCAAAACCAGCTTTGGTGGTTCAAATCCATCCACCCCTGTTTAACTCAAGTGTAAGGTGTGAAATGAATTTAATAAAAAACGCCATGGGATTTGTTATAGGTGCATATTATGAACTTACTAAAGCAACTTGGCTTGGTAAGAAAGAAGTCGTTGGCACTACTATAGTTGTGATTATTTTTGTTATTATAATGTCTATTTTTGTTAGTATAGTTGATTTGTTTTTGGGCACAATAGTGGGTATTATATTATAAGCTGGAGCAAAAAATGGCTAATCAATGGTATGTTGTACATACACATTCAGGACATGAAGATAAAGTAAAAAAAAGTTTAGAAATGGCAGTTGCAAATTTAAATATGCATGATGTTGTTTCTCAGGTACTTGTGCCAACTGAAGAAGTTGTTGAAGTAAAGCAGAACAAAAGAAGAATAAAAAAGAGGAAGTTTTATCCAGGTTATATTTTTGTTGAAATGACTATAAACAATACGACTTACTGGCTTATCAGAAATACTGCGGGTGTTACTGGTTTTCTGGGAGGGATTAAACCTGTGCCGATGGCTCAGAGCGAAGTTGATGATCTCTTAAACGCTATTATTAATCCAGACGCTTCTAAACCTAGACCAGCAGTTTCTTTTGATAAAGAGGAAAATGTTCGAATTATAGAAGGTCCATTTAAACATTTTATCGGTATTGTTGAAGAAGTTAATCAAGAGAAAGGAAAGCTTAGGGTTATGGTTACTATATTTGGCAGACCAACTCCAGTTGAACTTGATTTCTTGCAGGTAGAAAAAATATAAAAATTATATATCCTTCTGTAATTATTAGAAGATAGGAGTAGAGTAAAATGGCCCCAAAGAAAATAAAAGCAATGATAAAATTACAAATTCCTGCAGGTGGAGCAAATCCTACTCCTCCGGTTGGGCCTGCATTAGGTCAACAAGGTGTAAATATTATGGATTTTTGTAAACAGTTTAATGAAAAAACAAAAACTATGGAAAAGGGTATGACAATACCTGTAGTTATAACAGTTTTTGAGGACAGAACTTTTACTTTTATAACGAAAATGTCACCAGTTTCAGCTTTGGTAAAAAAAGCTGCTGGTATAGCTAAAGCTTCTGGCGTTCCTAATAGAAATAAAGTTGGTAAAATAACTAAAACTCAAGTTGAAGATATTGCTAAGCAAAAAATGCCTGACTTAAACGCAAATGACAATTTAGAATCTGCAAAACTTATGGTTGAAGGTACGGCAAGAAGTATGGGCATAGATATAGTAAAAGAATAAAAATGTAGTGTGGGAGCTTTTAGCGTAACCACAAGGAGAAAAAAATGGGCAAGAGATTAGAATCTGTATCAAAGTTAGTTGATAAAAATAAAATTTATACAATCGAGGAAGCGATAACGCTTGTAAAAGAAACTGCAAAAGCAAAGTTTGATGAAACAGTAGAAGTTCATGTAAGACTTGGGATTGATCCAAAACAGAGTGACCAGATAATAAGAGGAACAGTTTCTTTACCTCATGGTATAGGTAAAACAAGAAAAGTTGCTGTTTTAGTAAAAGGTGAAAAACAAAAAGAAGCGCAAACTGCTGGTGCAGATATAGTAGGTTCTGAAGATTTAATTGAGGATATATTAAAAGGGAATTTAAATTTTGATGTCTTGGTAGCGACCCCAGATATTATGAAAGATTTAAGCAAAGTTGCAAAAATTCTTGGGCCTAAAGGCCTAATGCCAAACCCGAAAGCTGGCACTGTTACTTTTGAAGTAGGCAAAACAGTTACAGAGCTTAAAAAAGGTAGAGTAGAATATAAAAATGATTCTTTTGGTATAGTTCACGTTCCTGTTGGAAAAGTATCTTTTGATAAAGAAAAGCTTATTGAGAATATTAAAACTTTGCTGGAAGCTATAATAAAAGCAAAGCCTTCTAGTGCAAAAGGACAATATATTAGAAGCGCATCTATTTCTTCAACAATGGGGCCTGGAATATTTATTGATCAAAGGATATAGTCGCTTTTTTATAAATGTTTTAGTATAAGGCGGCTATATGCCGCCTTATAATTTTTTAAAGGATTAAAATTTATGAGCAAAAGTAACGAAATAGAAAAGTTGCTTAGCGCAATTGTTGGTGAAAACAATATTGAAATTGTTGATGTGCAGCATGTTAAAGAAAATGGTGATTGGGTTTTAAGAATTTTTATAGATAAAGAAGATTCAAAAGTTACAATGAACGATTGTGAAAAGTTTAGTTATATTTTTAGTGAAATATTAGATAAAAGCGATATATTGCAAGATTCTTATATATTAGAAGTTTCCTCTCCAGGGTTAAATAGATTGTTAAAACAAGAAAAAAGTTTTAAACGTTTTATCGGTAGTAAAGTGAGAATACAAACACATAGTTCTATAAATAATCAAAGAAATTTTTTAGGACAACTTTTAAACTCTAATAATGGCATAGTTACCATAAACGATATAACAAATGGTGTTATTGATATAAATTTTGTAGATATTAAAAAAGCAAATATAGAGACAGAATTTTAGGGAGGGCATAGTGAGTGAGAAACCTGAGCTTTTAATGGCTCTTGAGCAAATAGAAAAAGATAAAAAAATAAAGAAAGAAGAAATTTTAAATGTAATAGAAAATGCTTTAGTTTCAGCATATAGAAAACATGTTGGAAAAAATGTTAATGTTGAAGCTAATGTTGATCCACAAACAGGTAAAATGACTGCAAATGTAATTAAAATTGTAGTTAAAGATGTTGTAAATCCTTTATTGGAGATAAGTCTTCAAGATGCAAAAAAAATCAAAGAGATTATTGAAGTTGGAACAGAAGTTAAAATCCCTCTTGATACTCAAGACTTTTCAAGGATTGCGGCACAAACTGCAAAACAAGTTATAGTACAAAAGATTAGAGAGTCAGAAAAAGATTTTTTGTTTGATGAAATGAAAGAAAAAATAAGACAAATTATCAACGGTGTTGTATATAGAGCATTAAATAAAAATCTTGTTGTTGATTTAGGAAAAACTGAAGCAATACTTCCTGATAGTGAACAAGTTTTTAAAGAGAAGTTTAACGTAGGGCAACATATAAAAGCCGTTGTATTAAAAGTTGATAAGAATATGAGAGGCTCTGGGATTGTCCTTTCAAGAGCTAGCTCTGAACTTGTCAGAAGGCTTTTTGAACTTGAAGTTCCTGAAATTTATGAAAAAATTGTTGAAATAGTAAATATTGTAAGAGAGCCAGGGGTAAGATCAAAAGTTGCTGTTGTTTCTCATAATCCAAAAGTTGATCCTGTTGGCGCTTGTGTTGGCGTTAAGGGAGCTAGAGTAAAACCTATTATAGATGAGCTTAGAGGAGAGAGAATTGATTTGGTTCCATTTTCTAATGATCCAGTAAAATATATTACAACTTCTTTATCTCCTGCAAAAGTTATTTCTGTAACTATTGTTTCTAGCGACAATAAACAAGCTGAAGTCGTTGTAAGTGATGATATACTATCTTTAGCTATAGGGAAAAATGGCCATAACGTAAGGCTTGCAGCAAAGCTTACAGGTTGGCATATTGATGTAAAATCTGAAAGTCAGAAGAAACAGGAAAGTCAAACTAAAGTTGAAAGTAGAATTCAAACACTTGAAAAGCTTGAAGGTCTTAGTGAAAAAATTATAGAAATTCTTGTTAATGCAGGGTTTACTGATATAAAAAAGTTAGCTTCATTTAGTGTTGAAGATCTTACAACTTTGCCGGGTATAGGGCAAAAAACTGCAGAACGAATTATAGAATCTGCAAAGCGTGCGCTTTAATGTGTTAAACGTTTTAAAATTTAGTTAGAAAAGTAGGAGTGTTTATGCCATTAAAAAAGACTGACAAATCTAAAGTTAAAAGCTCTCAAGAAAAACCTATAAAAAAGAAAGCGGTTTCGGCAATATCTAAAACTAAGAATTCTAAACAAAAAAAAACAACGAAAAAGGCCACTACAGTTGTTAAAAAAGCGGTTAAAACTAAAACTGCATCAAAAAAAGTAGATTCAAGTTTAGATACAAAAACTCTTAAAACAAAACCAGCTAAATTACGGTCTGTTAAAAGTAAAACTGCAAAAAGTAATGCTTTGCAAGACAAAGAGATTATAATAGATGTGCAAAAAGATAGCTCTTTAGTAAACAAAAAAATAACAGAAACGCAAAAGCAAGGCCAAACAGTAGAAAATATTCCTGTTAATATTGTACAAGATAAAAATGATATAAAAGAAGAAAACGAAGAAAAAGAATCAATAGTTGATAATAAAAAAGAAGAGGAAGAGAAAAAAAACAAAGTTAAAGCAAAACAAGAAGAATCTAAAAAAGTTGAGATTCCTAAACAAGAAGTTATAGAAAATAAATATAAAGCAACTATTTCAATAAACGAACTCATAACAGTGCGAGAACTCGCTGAAAAAATGAGGCTTAGAGCTGGAGATGTATTAAAAAAACTTTTATCTATGGACAGTCTTACTACGATTAATCAAAGACTAGATACAGATACTGCAATTCTCTTAGCTAATGAATTTGGATACGACGCTAAAATTGATTCTATTTATTCAGAAGAAGCAGCTATACAATCAAAAGAAGAAGACCCATCAAAATTGCAATTTCGTGCTCCAGTCGTTACGATAATGGGACATGTGGACCACGGCAAAACGTCTCTTTTAGATGCTATAAGAGACAGCGATGTCGTAAGTGGCGAACATGGCGGTATTACTCAGCATATAGGGGCATATAAAGTAAAAACTGACACAGGGCACTACGTTACTTTTTTAGATACCCCTGGCCACGAAGCTTTTACTGCTATGCGTTCTAGAGGAGCACAAGCTACAGATATTGTGATTTTAGTGGTTTCTGCTGTTGATGGTATTATGCCTCAAACAATAGAAGCTATAAACCATGCTAAAGCTGCAAATGTTCCGATAACAGTTGCTGTCAATAAGATAGATTTACCAGCTAGCGACCCTCAAAAGATACGACAGGAGTTGAGTAATTATGCTCTTATCCCTGAAGAATGGGGCGGGGACACTATAATGGTTGATATTTCTGCAAAGCAGAGAACAAATATAGATTCTTTACTTGAAATGATATTGCTTAAAGCAGAAATGATGGAATTGAAGGCAAATCCTGATAAAAATGCAGAAGGTATTGTTATAGAAGCAAAACTTGATTTTCGTAAGGGTGTAGTTGCTACTTTATTAGTACAAAGTGGCACTTTAAAAATTGGAGATAATGTGATTGTTGGTACTACTTATGGTAAAATAAGAGCTATAGCAGATGAATATGGTAAAAGATTGAATTCTGCTGCTCCTAGTACTCCTGTAGGTGTTTTAGGT
Source organism: Candidatus Endomicrobiellum siamense (assembly GCA_031268145.1). GTDB lineage: Bacteria > Elusimicrobiota > Endomicrobiia > Endomicrobiales > Endomicrobiaceae > Endomicrobiellum > Endomicrobiellum siamense. The sequence continues at coordinate 27,322 of JAIRXS010000001.1, read as the reverse complement.
ATTAATGAACCCCCTCAAGCTGGGGATAAATTTACTGTTGTCTCCCATGAATCACAAGCTAGAGAAATAGCGCAGTCTAGAAAAGAAAAAGTTAAAGAAGCATCTTTAAAACCGAGACATCATTTGTCTCTAGAAGATGTAAGTAGGGGACAGGTAAAAGATTTAAGAATAATATTAAAAGCAGATGTTCAAGGTTCTTTGGGTGCGTTAAGTGATGCTTTAGAAAGGCTTTCTACTGCTGAAATAAGTTTAAAAATAATACATAGAGGCGCAGGGTCTATTACAGAGTCAGACGTAGCTCTGGCTCTAGCATCAGACGCTTTGATAATAGGCTTTAATTTACGTCCAGACGCTGCAGTAGAAAAACTTGCCCAAAAAGAAGGCATAAACATAAATGTATATAGAATTATTTACGATTTAATTGCAGATGTTAGAGCCGCTATGGAAGGTCTTCTTGATCCTGATACAAAAGAAAAAATACTTGGAAAAGCTGTTGTTAAACAAGTATTTAAACTTTCAACTTATGGTACTATCTCTGGATGTTCTGTTATAGATGGCAAAATACAAAGAGGGGCGAAGGTGCGGCTTTTAAGAGATAATGTTATAGTTTTTGAAGGAAACATTTCATCTTTAAAGAGGTTTAAAGATGATGTTAAAGAAGTAGAAAAAGGTTATGAATGCGGTATAGGTTTAGAAAATTATTCAGATATTAAAGTTGGCGACGTTTTTGAAAACTTTACTACAGAAAAAATTGCAAGAAAATTAGATGATTAATACACACAGGTAAATTGTTATGCCATTACCGTATAAAAGAGCTATTAGAGTTGGAGAATTAATACAACAAAGCGTCTCAGAGATTATAAGAGAAATAAGAGATTTAGATTGTGGTCTTGTTACAATTATGGGAGTAAAACTCTCTGACGATTTGTTAAGTTGTAGAATATTTTATTCAGTTTTTGGTTCAACCGATGATAAACAAAAAGTAGATACAGTTTTAAAAAAATCAGTAGGTTTAGTTAGGCATGAACTTGCTTTGCGTTTAAACTTAAGATGTACGCCAAGCATAATTTTTGTTTATGACGATACAACAGAAAGTGCTTCAAGAGTGTTTAATATACTTGAAAAAATAAAAGATGAAAAATAGCAGAAGGTTTATTTAACAAAAAAATGAGCTAAACAAAATGTTAAATTCAGATTTAAAAAATGTAACAGAAATATCTAAAATCATAAATAAATCAAAAACTTTTTTTATTGCTAGTCATATTAAACCTGACGGTGATGGCCTGGGGTCTGCATTAGCTTTGGCGTCTTTTTTAAACAGAACGGGCAACAAAGCTAGTGTTTATTGTAAAGATAAAATTCCAACAAATTTAAAATTTTTAAGCGGCTCAAATAAGATAAAAGTTTCAGTCAATAAAACTGACATTTTTGACTGTGCTATAATACTTGAGTCTATGAATTTTGCCAGAATGGGCGATATAATCACACCAACACAAGCTAAAAAGATAATTAACATTGATCATCATAAAACTTACACAAATTTCGGGGACGTAAATTTTATTGTTCCAGAATCTTCATCAACTGCAGAATTAATAGTAAAGATATTTGAGTTTATGAAAGTTAAGCTAACTAAAGCTGAGGCAGAATGCTTGTATACTGGTATAGTTACAGACACTGGCCGTTTCCAGAATACGAACACAACTGCAAATTCTCATATAGCTTGTGCAAATCTCATGGAATATAATATAGATGTTAATAAGATACATAAACAAATTTATGAAAATGATTCTTTGCCTTCTTTAAGATTGCGAGGTCTTGGGCTTTGTAATATGAAAGTAATTCTTAATGGAAATGTATCTTATATAGTTTTAACTAAAGAGATGTTTAAAAAAAGTAAAGCTAAATACAATGATTCTGAAGGTATGGTAGGCTATACATTGCGTGTACAAGGTGTTAAGGTAGGCTGTTTATTTAAAGAAATTGATAAAAATAGTACTAGAGTTAGCTTACGTTCAGTAAAAGATGTGGACTTGTTAAATATTGTAGAGCAATTTAATGGTGGTGGTCATAAAAATGCTGCAGCCTGTACGATAGATGTAAATATTAACAAAGCAATAAAATTAATTTGTAAAGTTTTAAAAGAGAAGTTTAATGATTAGTTGTTGCAGCGATATTTCTGGAATGCTGCTAGTTGATAAACCTTCAAACATTACTTCCTTTAAGGTCATAACAATTTTAAGAAAAATTCTCAATGTAAAAAAAGCTGGACATTGCGGTACTTTAGATCCTTTGGCAACCGGACTCTTGCTTGTTTTGTTTGGTAAGGCTACTACACTTCAAAATAAGTTTATGAAAAAGGATAAAGTTTATAGTAGTTCTTTTCTTTTGGGCGTAACTACAGATACTTATGATTTAGACGGCAATGTAACTTCAATTAAAGAAATTCCCGATATAAATGATGAAAAAATAAAAATGTTAGTTAATAAATTCCAAGGGGAAATTTTTCAAGTTCCACCGATGTTTTCTGCATTAAAGGTTAAAGGTTAAAGGTAAAAAACTGTGTAACTTAGCAAGGAAAGGTATAGAAATTAAGCGTGACGCTAGGAAAATTACAGTTTATAAATTTGATATATTAAATTTTGATGAGGATATTTTTAATGTGCGAGTACATTGTTCAAGCGGTACATATATTCGTTGTTTAGCTAAAGATTTAGGTGATATTTTAGGTTGTGGGGCTACAGTTAAAACTTTAAGAAGGGAAAAAATATCTAATTTTGATGTTAAAGATGCTATGTCTTTTTCAAATGAAATTGAGTCTGGTAAAATAGTAAAAAGTATAATTCCTTATGAAACGCTTATTGGTATGTAAAAATGTTAAAAAAATCTATTATAACTATAGGCACTTTTGACGGTGTCCATAAAGGGCATCAATTACTTCTAAAAAAAACCTTATCGATTGCAAAGAAAAAAAACTTGCGCAGTATTTTAATTACTCTTGAAAAACCTATAAAAAAGGTTTCTGGATTTTTAACTATTTATCAAGAAAAAGAAGAAGAATTTAAGTCTTTTGGTTTTGATGAAATTTACGTGCTAAAAGTGCCTTCAGATATTTTATCTATATCTTCAGATAAATTTTTTGATGAGTTTTTGCTTAACAGGCTAAGAGTTGATACTATAATTTGCGGGTGCGATTTTGCTTTTGGAAAATATCGCAAAGGCGATATTGTTTGGTTAAAAGGAAAAGCAAAAAACAATAATGTAAACCTTCAGATTGTTAAACCTTTAAAAATCGCGTCGCAAAAAGTTTCATCTTCTTACATAAGAAGATTAGTTGAGATTGGTAATGTTAAGGACACTTTAAAATTTTTAGGAAGATTTTATTCTTTTATAGGGCATCCTTTTAAAGATAAAGGTATAGCAACTCAATTGGGGTACCCTACTGTAAACTTAAAAGTTAATAAAGAAAAACTGATCCCTAAAGGGGTATATATAAGTGCGGTATCTGACGGGGTAAATATATATGACTCAATTACGAGTATTGGTGTTAGGCCCACTTTTAGCAACGGCGATAAGGTTGTTCCAGAAACGCATATTTTAAACTTTAAAGGTATGTGGAAATATGCTTTAACAAAAGTAATATTATTAGAAAAGATAAGAGACGAAAAGAAATTTGGTAGTATCGAGACTTTAAAAAAACAGATTGCAAAAGATATTAAAAAAGCTAAAAATTTTTTCAGTCATAAAAATAATTTTTTATAATATAAAATTAAGTGATTTTGATTTATATATTTGGAGAATGTTTGTGAGCTTAAGAGTTATTGCAGGCACTGCAAGAGGAAGGTTTTTAAAAACTCTTCCACAAGACGACTTATCTATACGGCCAATGCTTGGCAGAATGAAAAAGTCTATTTTTGACATAATACAATTTCAACTTCCAGACTCAACTTTTTTAGATTTATTTGCAGGTGTTGGTTCTGTTGGAATTGAAGCACTTTCTAGAGGAGCTAAAAAAGTAGTTTTTGCAGAAATTAGCAATAAGTCATTGACTCTTATTAAGTCTAATGTGGATACTTTAAAGTTTAATGATAGGACGCAAATTATTAAATGTGATGTGATAAAAGATTTCTCTGTTTTACAAGATAAATACGATATAATTTTTATGGGTCCTCCTTATAAAGATGGAGACAAAAATATGCTTGCTTTAACTGAACCTACTTTGAAAAATATAATTAAATATGATGTTTTAAAAGAAAGTTCTGTTTTAATAGCTCAAAAGCATATAAAAGAGCCAGTCAGAAAAGTTACAGATCTTGACTGTTTCAGGATAGAAAAATATGGGGATACTGTTATTTCTTTTTATAGACGTTTAAGGTAGACTAACAATATGAAACAAGATTTTAAAATAAGTTATTCAAGGGTAAACACATATTTGTTTTGCCCACAAAAGTACAAATTGATATACATAGATAATCTTTTTGTCCCTGTTAATGCAGATATCACTTTTGGGCATATAATTCATAAAACGCTTGAACAATTTTGTAGAAGCAAAAATAACTCTTATGATAACCTTATAGATTGTTATAATAGTTCTTGGAAAAACGATGGCTTTATCAGTCCACAACAAACTTTTGAATATTATATGCGAGGAAATGACATATTAGACAATTATTATAAGTCTTTTAAAGAATCTAAAACGGAAATTATATATGTTGAAAAATCGTTTGACGCAAATATAGGTAAATATAGGTTTATAGGAATTATTGATAGGATAGATAAATATTCAGATGGCACATACGAGGTTATGGACTATAAAACTCATGTAAAAAGTTGGTCGCAAGAAAAAGTGGATAAAGATTTACAATTAACTTTTTATGCTTACGCATGTAGAAATGTTTTTGGGTTTAATCCAGATGAGATATCTGTATATTTTTTATCTGAAAATAAAAAAATGTATACTAAAAGAACACAAAACGCCATTAATAAAGCTATAGATATTGCTATGGATGTGGCAGAAAATATAATGTTAGAAAACTTTGAAGCTGATACTACTAAATGCAGTTTTTGCGATTTTCGTTTTAAATGTAAGTATTCAAAAGGATCTGAAAAAGAGGGGAGTTAATGAAACCTTTAATAGTTGTTAAATTTGGAGGGAGTTTAACTAAAAACACTAAAGCTCAAAAAGAGTTTTTAAAAGAGCTATCTAAGATTTCGCAGAAACAGAAAATTATTTTGGTACACGGAGGTGGTCCTGAGGTAAGTTTTTTACTTGAAAAGTTTTCTATAAGAAGTAAGTTTGTAAATGGTTTAAGGTTTACAGATGAAAAAGTTTTATCTGTTGCAGAAATGGCTTTAAGCGGTAAAATTAATAAAAATTTAGTCGCAGGACTTTTAAAAAACAATGTAAAAGCTGTAGGCATATCGGCAAAAGATGCAAAAAGTGTAATATGCAAACAAGTTAAAAATTTAGGTTTTGTTGGGGATCCTATAAAAGTAAATAAAAAACTTATAGAAGTTTTACTTAAAGAAAACTTTTTGCCTGTTATAGCATCTATAGCTTGTGATAATAAATCAAATAGTTTAAATGTCAATGCTGACACATTGGCCTCTGTACTAGCTATTGCATTTAAAGCGCAGAAGTTAATATTTTTAACAGATGTTTGTGGTGTCTTAGATAGAAATAAAAAAACTATAAAAGAAATAAAAGTAAAAAATGTAAACTATTTAATAAAAGATAGAACAATAACAGGAGGGATGATACCTAAAATACAAGCTTGTGCAAATTCTATTAAGAAAGGTGTTAAAGAAGTTTGGATAATTGATGGTTTAAAAGGCGTTATAGAAATGAAAGGGACGGTCGTAAAAAAATGAGTATAAAACAATTAGAGAATCAATATTTTATGCATACTTATAAGCGCGGTAGTTTAATTATAAAGAAAGCTAAAAACCAATTTGTTTGGGACGATAAGGGCAAGAAATATTTAGATTTTTTTGCAGGTATTAGTGTATGTAATGTTGGGCATTGTAATGACTTTGTTATAAAAGCAATAAAATCTCAAGTAGATTTATATATGCATTCTTCCAATTTATATTATTCCCCAGTGCAAATTAAATTAGGGCAAGAACTTGCTAAAAAAACCTTTTCTGGCGCTAAAGTTTTTTTAGCAAATTCTGGAGCAGAAGCAAACGAATGCGCAATAAAGCTTGCTAGAAAATGGGGTTTTTTAAATCCATCAAAAGCTGGCAAGCGTTATGAGATAATTTGTTTTGGCAATTCTTTCCACGGTAGGACAATGGCTACGACAGCTGCTACAGGTCAAAAAAAGTTTCATGAATATTTAAAACCATTACAAAAAAAATTTGTTTTTGCTAAGTTTAACGATATAGAATCTGTAAAAAAACTTATAAACAATAAAACTGTTGCAGTTATGGTAGAGCCTATACAGGGTGAAGGCGGAATATTTCCCGCCTGTAAAAAGTTTATAAAAGATTTAAGAACCGTGTGTGATAAAAATAACATGCTTTTAATTTTTGACGAAATTCAGTGTGGAGTAGGCCGTACAGGTAAATTTTATGCTTTTGAAAATTATGATGTAAAGCCAGATATTGTTACAATGGCAAAATCTTTAGCTAATGGATTACCTTTAGGTGCGACTGTCGCTTCTAAAAAGTGTGCAGATGCATTTATTTATGGAGATCATGGATCCACTTTTGGCGGCAATCCTGTATCTTGCACATCTGCTCTTACTGTTTTAAAAATTATGAATTCAAAATTTTTAAATAAGTCTCTTAAAGTTTCTAAATATCTTTTTTCAAAACTAGAGCTATTAAGAACTAAACATTCAATAATTAGAGAAATTAGAGGTATGGGATTAATGATAGGCATTGATTTGTCTATTAGCGGTAAAAATATTGTAGATTATTGTTTAAGTAAAGGTTTGATTATAACTTGTACTCATGAAACAGTTTTAAGGCTTTTACCTACTCTTATCATTACTAAACAAGATGTTGATGCGGCGATAAAAATTATTGATGAGGCATTGACAAATCTGCATCCTAAACTCGCTGCCTAGTGCAGAATTAAGAGTAATTAGTAAATATGTTACTATATTAATAAATTATGAGGTAAAAAATGTTACAAGGAAAATCTGACATAAAAAAAGTAGTTGTAGCTTATTCAGGTGGGCTTGATACGTCTGTTATTTTATCATGGGTAAAAGAAAACTATAACTGTGAAGTTATAGCTTGTTGTGTAGATGTAGGGCAGGGCAGTGAACTTAAAGGGTTAAACGAAAAAGCTAAAAAAATAGGAGCTTCTAAATCTTATATAGTGGATGCAAAAGAAGAATTTGTAACAGAGTATATTTATCCTGCAATAAAATCTCAAGCGCTTTATGAAAACAGATATTTTTTAGGAACAGCTTTAGCAAGACCTATTATCGCTAAAAAAATTGCCGAAATAGTAAAAAGAGAAAACGCTGATGCTGTTTGTCATGGTGCTACAGGTAAAGGCAACGATCAAGTTCGTTTTGAACTTGCTTTTAAGGCTTTGATTCCAAATGTAAAAATTATTGCTCCTTGGAGAGAGTGGCAAATAAAATCTAGAGAAGATGCAATAAATTATGCAAAAAAAAGAAATATTCCCATACCTATAACTAAAGCAAAGCCCTATTCTTCAGATGCAAATTTATGGCATGTTTCTTATGAAGCTGGCATTTTAGAAAATTTAAATAAGGGTTATGATGAGTCAATGTTCAAGATGACAGTTTCTTTAGAAAAAGCGTCGAATAAACCTACAAATTTGGAAATAACTTTTGATAAAGGTATCCCTGTTGCAGTTAATGGAAAGGTTTTAAAGCCTGTTGAATTAATTACAAGATTAAATGAAATTGCTGGAAAAAATGCTATAGGTAGAACAGATATTGTTGAAAATAGACTTGTTGGCATGAAATCAAGAGGAGTTTATGAAGCTCCTGCCGCAGCTGTATTATACGCAGCTCATCAAGAGTTAGAATCTATCGCTCTAGATAGAGATACGTTCCATTTTAAACAATCTTTATCTGCCAAATATGCAGAGCTTTCATATTATGGACTATGGTTTTCTCCATTAAAAAATGCATTAGATGCATTTATAAATAAAACTCAAGAGCATGTTACAGGAACTATAAAGTTAAAGCTTTATAAAGGCAACATTACTCCAATATCAAGAGAAGCAAAATATTCTTTATATTCTCAGGAGCTTGCTACTTTTGAGAAAGATAAAATATATAATCATAAAGATGCAGAAGGTTTTATAAATCTTTGGGGACTTCCTACTAAGGTTTTGGCAATGCGTAGAAAAAATAAGTGAGGTACTAATTTGAATATATTAAGAAGAATATAATCCTGTTTCCAAGAGTGTCCGTTGACATAGATTTAACTTATATCGGTTTTGAAGGCAGAGAAAAAGCTTTCGCAAACATAAATAATGCATTAAGCAGAATAGTAAAAAAATTAAAACCAGACAAGTTCGGAGTTAATACCTAATTCTCTTTTAATTTTTTTGTCTATTTTTTTAGCAAGCTCATAGAATTTTTCTATCTCTCTCTCTGATGGTTCAATATAATCATCAGGATATCTTGTTTATATAAATCCTATCTATTTCCATTAAGAGTATCTTCATCTATTCGTAAATCTTTTATTTTCTTTATTTCAATATATAATCTCATTAAGTCATGTGTTTTTTGAATTCCCAATCATGCTCTAATAAATACGCTTTAAAGTATTTTTCTATAATGAAAAGTTAATACGCCCATCCGCCATTAAAACCTGCGCTGATACAATATCTTCATCTGCAATCTCTATCCAATCTTTAATTTTGTTTTTCATAAATAGTTTTTTCCGTTTTTTCTATTTCTCTGATAAAAAAATTACCACTTTCTTTTTTTCTTTGAAACTCAGCTCGAGAATAAATTTTTAAGTCCCTTGAATATTGAGAATTTATATCCAAGATTAGTTTTCTTATAGCAATATATCTTTTAACATCTTCACTATACGTCTTTGAAATAAGATAATTGTCTAAAATTATCATCAAATCAATATCACGCGTAGCAGTGCCAGTACACATAAGACCCAAATAAAACTATCTTGTAAGAATCTGCTGCTTTTAACTTTCCACTAGTTGGTTTAAAACATAGTTTATATTCATTTTCAGATAAAGATTCTACTTATTATTTCTATTTTCTTGCGCAGTTTGTGATGCTATTTCTGAAGCTGCAGCAAGCAAACTTTGTTGTTCTAAGTCATCTAGAACTAAAGAAGTTAAAGCTTTTGCTACCTCTTCTTCTTCAAAAGCAATTGCAGAAATGCCAAGTTGTTTAAGGTTTTCTTTATGGTCTAAGAAACGAGCTCTAACAATAATACGAGTTTTAGGATTTAATGAAGAAGCTAAAGACGCTGTTTCTAGTGTCATATTTAAAGATGGAACGGTAATTATTAGATAGCTTGCTTTTTTTATACCCGCAGCAATTAAGATGTCTTTTCTTGTAGAATTTCCATATATTGCTACTTGTCCTTGAGAGCTTAAGTAGTTTACAGTATCTATATTTATTTCTATTATAACAGGTTTTACTCCTTGTTCTATTAAAGCCTGAGTAACTTTTTTCCCTGTTGGTCCATATCCTACGACTATAGCGGTTTTTTCAGAAAGATATTCTTCTGCAGGAAGTAAATTTTTTGCTATTTCGTTAACTTTATTGTATTTTTTATTTGCTGAAAAGTTTAATATTTTCCATATTTTGTTTTTTGAACGTAAAAATCTTTCAAAATTAGGAATTTTTTTAAATATTGAGGGATTTAATGTTATAGATACAATGGCGCATATAACTATAGAATTGTAAACTAAATCTGCAACAAGGTCTAAACGTTTAGCCTCTTGAGCTAATATAAAAGAAAATTCTCCAACTTGAGCAAGTCCTGCAGCTACAGTTAGAGCTGTTCTTGTAGAATATCCTAAGACAGAAACAACAATTAAAGCTATTATAGGTTTGATTAATAAAACTATAATCAAGCATGTACATACAAGCAAAGGATATTCTAGAATAAATTTCCAGTCAAAAAGCATTCCAACTGATAAGAAAAACAATACCGCAAAAGCATCTCTTAGCGGCAAAATATCTGCTCCTGCTTGGTGGCTCACTTTGCTTTTGCCAACAACCATACCGCCTAAAAATGCCCCTAAAGCAAATGAAGTTTGAAACACAAATGCTGCGATAACTGCAGTTGCAAAAGCTATAACTAAAACAGTCAATGTAAAAAGTTCTTGAGAACGTGTTTTAACTATTTTTGATAATAGCCAAGGAACAAACCGTTCTCCAATTTTTATCACCAGCAACCATAATAATATTACTCTTATTAAAGCAATGCCTAAAGCTTTAAATATCTCGATTGTTCCTAAAGATGATGCATTAGCATTTGAAAGCACAACAGATAGACTAGGAAGTACAACTAAAATTAGTACGGTTAAAATGTCTTCTACGACAAGCCAACCAACAGCTACATGCCCATGGACTGTATTTAGGGAATCATTGTCTTCCAAAACTTTTAAAAGCACAACAGTGCTTGCTACTGAAAGTCCTAATCCTAAAATTAATACAGATTTAAAATCAATTCCAAGCAATGTCCCTAGAAAAATTCCAGAAATTGTAGCTGCCATGCTTTGTATAATAGCTCCGGGTATAGCAACACCCTTAACTGCAAAGAGGTCATCTGTCTTAAAATGTAACCCTACTCCAAACATTAAAAGTATAACGCCAGCTTCTGAAAGTTGAAATGCTAAACTATAATCTGCAACAAATCCAGGTGATGAAGGGCCTATCAAAAAGCCTGCAAGAAGGTAACCAACAATGGAAGAAAGACCTAGTTTTTCCGTTATGAACCCAAATATTAAAGAAAGAGTAAACCCAACAGCCATTATTTGTAATAATTGGTAATCGTGCATTTTAATTTGCCTATATTTTTCAATGATTTTTTTACTGTAAATATATATTACTAAAAATGTTGCCTAATTCAAAATAAAAATGATCTTGTTAAAATAATTGCAGAGTATTTTGTGTTACAATATTAGAAATAGCTTTAAAAAACGATTTTAGGTTAAAATATGCTACAATATATAGATATAAATAGAAAATGAGCTATATTTGCCAAAATATACAAAGTATTAATAATACTATAAAATCATTGGAAAAAGTTTCTGGTACTGTTGATTTAGTTGTGGTAACAAAAACTTTTGCGTATTCCTTTGTTTTAGAAGCATTAAAATGTGGGATTAAACATATAGGCGAAAGTAAGGTTCAAGAAGCGCTTGCTAAATTTGAGCAAATTGGGCATACTCTTGTTGGGACTACTAAACATTTCATAGGGCATTTGCAGTCAAATAAGGCAAAAAAAGTTGTAGAAGTATTTGATTTAATACATTCTCTAGATAGCACTAAACTTGCTTATGATATAAATCGCCACGCTAAGAGTATTAATAAAATTCAAGATTGTCTTATAGAAGTAAAATTTTCTAAAGAAACTTCTAAAAAAGGCGTTAGTCCAGGTTTTGCTATAGATTTCTATAAAGAATGTAAAAATCTTTCTAACATTAACATTAAAGGGCTTATGCTTATAGTTCCTTATAGCGATAGCCCTAGCGATTCAAGGTCATATTTTAAACAGGCATATAATTTATTCAAATATATACAAGAAAGTTTTGCTGATAACAATTTTAAAATTCTGTCTATGGGAATGTCTAATGATTATAAAATTGCCATAGAAGAAGGTTCAACAATGGTTAGAATTGGTGCAGCAATATTTGGAGAAAGAAACTATGGAAATAAGTAAAAAACTTTTTTTTATTGGTTCAGGAAATATAGCACAAGCTATTATAAGCGGTCTTTTAGAAACTAAACTTGTAAAAGCTCAAAACATTATTTGTAATGATGTTGTAAAGAAAAAGGTTTTAAATCTCCAGCAAAAGTTTGGTATATCTGTAGCAGAAGATAAAGGGGAGGCATTAATAGATGCTGATATTGTTTTCCTTTCTGTAAAACCTCAAAGTATATTGAATGTTTTTGATGAAATAAGAAATTTTATTAAAAAGAATACGATTATTATTTCAATAGCTGCTGGAATAACAACAAGGTTTATTGAGGAAAATATTAAAAAAAATGTTGCAGTTATTAGAGCTATGCCTAATATGCCTGCTTTGGTACGTTGTGGAATTACTGCTTTATGTAAGGGAAGATTTGTTACTAATGAGCAGCTTCAGAAGGCAAAAAGTTTGTTTGCTGCTATAGGGAAAGCTGAAATTATTGATGAAGATAACTTTGATATTATAACGGCATTATCAGGATCTGGCCCTGCCTATATATTTTATTTTTGCGAGCTTTTACAGGATGCTGCTTATAGGTTGGGTTTAAGTCAAGAAATAGCAAAAAGTTTTGCTGTACAGACGGTTTACGGTTCTGGCAAGATGTTAGACGCGACAAATGAGCCTGCGGGTATTTTAAAAGAGAAAGTGAAATCTCCTAAAGGCACAACGGAAGCAGCTTTAAAATATTTTGAATCTCAAAACCTTTCAAATATAGTTTATAATGCGATGTTTCAAGCTATGGAGAGATCTAAAGAACTTAGCAAGTAATGACAAAGGGGGATTTAAATGATAATAAAAGTAAGAGTTATACCTAATTCTAAAAGAAACGAAGTGATAAGCAGAGTAGGGTCTATTCTAAGAATAAAAGTTGTTGCGCCTGCTGTTGATGGAAAAGCAAATGAAGAACTTTGCGATTTTTTGGCGGATTTTTTTGATGTAAAAAGGTCAATGATTTTTTTAAGAAAAGGCGAACGCGGAAGAGAAAAAACGATTGAAATTGTAGGCCGTTCGGAAGAAGAGTTAGATGAAGTTTTAGATACAATACCATAAATTATTAATATGAAAGCTTTAAGGATAAAAAAAATGTCAGAACAAAAAGATTACTCAAAAACTGTAAATCTCCTTAAGACAGATTTTCAAATGAAGGCAAATTTATCTCAAAGAGAACCATTTTTTGTAAAAGAATGGAAAGAAACTAAACTTTATGAGAAGCTTTGTGCAAAAAATAAGGATAAAGGAAAATTTGTTTTTCATGATGGACCTCCATATGCAAATGCTCATATACATATAGGCACAGCGCTTAACAAAGTGTTAAAAGATTTTATAATTAAATATCGGTCTATGTCTGGAAATTATGTTCCATTTACTCCGGGCTGGGACTGTCATGGTCTTCCAATAGAGCAACTTGCTTTGAAAGAATTAAAGACTGATAAAAATAAAGTTGATAAATTAGTTTTTAGAAAACAAGCTGCAGATTTTGCAAAGAAGTTTGTTGAGATACAAAAAATAGAGTTTCAAAGACTTGGTATGCTTGCAGATTGGGATAATCCGTATTTGACTTTAGACAAAAAATATGAAGCATCTATAATTAAAGTTTTCGGAGACTTAGTAAAAGAAGGCTTTATTTACAGAAGGAAAAAACCTGTATATTGGTGTCCTACATGTGAAACAGCTATGGCTGATGCGGAAGTTGAATACGATAACCATTCTTCAGATTCTATTCTTGTAAAGTTTAAAATTATAACTGTTCCAAGTATCCTCCTTATCACAAAAGAATCTTTATTAAAAGATTTTTCTATTTTGATTTGGACTACTACCCCTTGGACGCTCCCTTCAAATGTTGCTTTAGCTTTTAGTGAAAAATCAAAATATGTTGCGATTGTTTATAAGATGGAAGATTGTAGAGAAGAGAAGCTTATAGTTGCAAAAGAATTAATAGAAAATGTTAAAAATAATATAAAAGCTGTTGAGTATAAAATAATCATGGAATTTAAGGGTATTGATTTTGTGAATATAAAATGTCAAAACCCTTTGTTTGAATATAAGAAATCTCAAGGTATTATTGCAGAATTTGTAAGTATGAAAGAAGGTACTGGTATAGTACATATTGCTCCAGGACATGGCCCTGAGGATTATCATGCAGGGTTAGAGTATGGTTTAGAAATTTTGTCTCCTATTAACAGTAAAGGACTATATACAAATGAAGTACCTGAATTAGAAAATATTCACGTTTTTAAAGCTAACCCTATAATTATTGAAAAGCTCCAAAAAGAGGGTAAAATTCTTGCAAAAATTAAGATGGAACATTCCTATCCTCATTGTTGGAGGTGTAAAAAACCAATAATTTTTAGAGCTACTCCTCAATGGTTTTTGTCAGTAGAGCATAATGAATTAAGAAAAAAAATGTTGAATTCTGTTAAAGATGTAAACTGGATACCAAAATATAGCGAAAAAAGAATTAGTTCTATGTTGGATAGTCGTCCTGATTGGTGTTTAAGTCGTCAACGTTTGTGGGGTGTTCCAATACCAGTATTTTACTGTAAAGAATGTGGAGAGCCTCTTGTTGATTATCAAGTCATAAGTAAGATTTCTGAGCTTTTTGAACAGAAAGGTTCTGATTCTTGGTTTGAAATGTCTGAAGAAGAACTTTTAAGTGGTATAGACGTTAAGTGTTCTGTTTGTAAATCTTCTGTTTTTAAAAAAGAAGAAGATATTTTGGACGTTTGGTTTGACTCAGGGGTGTCTTACGAAGCTGTTTTGTCAAGCAGGAATTATAAAGATTTAGAGTTCCCTGCAGATTTATATCTTGAAGGAAGTGATCAACATCGCGGTTGGTTTCAGACTTCTCTGATTCCTTCAGTTGCGCTTAAAGGGGTTGCTCCTTATAGAAACGTTTTGACAAATGGTTTTACTGTAGATGGACAAGGTAAGAAAATGTCTAAATCTATAGGAAATGTTATTTCTAGTGAACAATTGATAAATAAATATGGCGCAGATATTGTGCGTTTATGGATAGCTACAAGTGACTATAGAGAAGATATTAGAATATCAGATGAGATTATAAAGGGTTTAAGCGATGCGTATAGAAAAATAAGAAATACTTTGAGATTTTTGCTTGGTAATTTAGATGGTTTTAAGGTAAATAGCTCTTTGGAATTTAAAGATATGCAAGAAATAGATACATATGCTCTTAGTAAATTGCAACATTTAATTTCAATAGTTTCTTCTTTTTATGGAAGCTACGAATTTCATAAAGCAGCGACATCAATTAACAACTTTTGTGCTGTTTTTTTAAGTGGATTTTACTTAGATGCTCTTAAAGATACTTTATATTGCGATAAAAAAGATAGTACAGAAAGAATAAGCGCTCAATCTGCTATGTTTATAATATGTTCGGTTATAATAAGGTTGACTGCTCCTATTTTATCTTTTACCTGTGAAGAAGCCTTTAAAGAGTTAAAGAAAATAGATATTTCTTTGCCAGAATCAGTTTTTCTTACAGATCTTCCTGTGGAAAATAGTAAATTTATTCTTCAAGCTGAAATTTTAGAGAAGTGGGATAAAATTCTTTATGTTAGAAAAGAAGTTTTATCAGTTTATGAAAAATTAAGACAAGATAAAATTATAGGTTCAAATTTAGAAGCTTCTTTAGAGATAACTTATGGTGACAAATATCTTAATTTTTTTATAGATAAAAATCTTGTAAATTTAGTTTTAGGAAGTTGGGATATAAGTGCTAAACAATCAAGCAAAGAAGATGAATTAATAATAAAAGCAAAAAAATCAGAATATAAAAAATGTGTAAGATGTTGGAGACATATAGACAACATAGTTGAAGATTTATGCCCGAGATGTTCTGAGTCAATTAAATGAAAAAACCTATTGTTGTATGTGTAATTTTACTTATTATAGACCAAGTTACAAAATATATTGTGAGCACTTTTATTAATTTCGGCCATTTTATAAACGTAATATCTTTTTTAGATTTTTTTAATCTTGTAAATGTTAGAAATACGGGCACAGCTTTTAGTATGTTGCAGGGTAGAAACTTTATATTTTCTATTGGCATATTTTTGGTTTTAATTTTAATAATTGTATTCCTTTATAAATCATGGGATAAGATAAGTTTACTATGGCGATATTCATTTTGCCTTATAATGTCAGGAGGTATTGGCAATCTTATAGATAGAATATTTCGTGGTGCGGTTGTAGATTTTTTAGATTTTGGTATTAATTCTTTAAGATGGCCGTCTTTTAATGTTGCAGATTCTTGTATTTTTATAGCAGTTTGTATAATACTTTTTGACATTTTGGTACTTAACAGAAAAAGGGTGTAAAATGTATCCTGTACTATTTAGTTTTGGCGGTTTAAAAATATTTTCATACGGTCTTTTTGTAGCTGTAGCTTTTATTACTTCAATGCACTATCTTTCTTATTCATTAAGTAAATTAAAATCAAAAATTTTTACACAAGATGAACTTTATACTTTTTTTGTATATTTAGTTTTTTTTGGTATCGTTGGTGCTAGAGTTTTTTATGTTTTAACGAATTTAAAAGATTATATTACTAATCCTTTAGATATTTTTAAAGTTTGGCAAGGGGGTCTAGTTTATTATGGCGGATTTATAACTATAGTTACTTTTTCAATAATATATTGTAAGGTTAAAAATATACAAATTCTATTACTTGGAGATTTTTTTTCTCCTGCTCTTGCTTTAGGGCATGCCATAGGTAGAATAGGATGTTTTTTTTCAGGTTGCTGTTATGGAAGAGAAACTAACATGCCATGGAGTGTTGTTTTTAAAGACAAACAGTCTTTAGCGGTTTTAGGACAACATTTACATCCAACGCAAATCTATGAGTCATTAGGAAATTTGTTTATATTTTTAATCTTACTTTTTTATATGAAAAAGGTAAGAGAAACTGGTACTGTTTTTGCTGTTTATTTAATACTATATGCTATTTTAAGGTTTGTAGTTGAATATTTTAGAGGTGATGATAGAGGGATGTATTACTTTGGATTTTCAATTTCTCAAAATATATCTATAATTTTATTTGTTGTTGGAGTATTTATATATGCAAGAAAAGCTACGCTACGAAAAATTTGAAAATGAAAGAATAGATTCTTATTTAACTTCTATATACAAAGATTTTTCGCGTTCATATTTTCAAAGACTTATTTTGGACCAAAAAGTTTTTGTAAATGGTGGACCTGTGTTGTCAAGTTATAAATTAAAACATAATGATAGGGTTGTTTTTAAATTTAAAGAAGAAGAATCTCTTCAAATAAATCCAGAAAACATAGAACTTGACATTATATATGAAGATGAAGATATAGTAATAATAAACAAACAAGCCGGCATTGTTGTCCACCCGTCATATGGGCATACTTCGGGGACTCTTCTTAATGCATTAGTTGCGCACTCAAATGGTAAATATAGACCTTATTTAGTTCATAGACTTGACAAGGATACTTCAGGTATTATAATTTTTGCTAAAAATGAAAAATCTAAAATAAGTATTTCTAAGCAATTACAAAATAGAGCTGTAAAAAAAATATATTATGCGGCAGTTAAAGGAATAATTGTTGAAAATAAAGGGCGTATAGAAGCTCCTATTGGAAGGGCTCCTCAAAATAGAAAGTTAATGTCAGTAAACTCTTTAGCAAAAAAAATGGCTATAACAGAGTTTAAGGTTATTTCAAGAAAAGATGGGTATACTCTTTTAGAAGTAAGGATTATCACGGGAAGAACTCACCAAATAAGGAGTCATATGAAGTATATAAATCATCCGGTTGTAGGGGATTTCCAATATGGTGGTCCAGAAATAATAAATGGTAGAAATTATAAAAGACAAATGTTGCACGCTTATAGTGTAACATTTACTCATCCAAACATTTCAAAAAAAATCAGTTTTACAGCGCCCTTGCCTAAAGATATGTCAGAAATTTTTGAAAGCAAATAATTTGAGCTGTTTTTATTATAAGGGCTTTTTTTCTGATATTAGTATTTTTAAGAAAAATATTAAAAGGTTTCTGATATTTTTTTGAAGTTATTGATAGCGGAAGAAAAGGAGATTTTATTAGTACTATAACTCATGTTTTGAACAAATTTTGTATAATCGTTTTCAAAAGCCTTATCTTCCGTTAATTTTTTTGCTGTGGCTGATATTGCCTGCTTTAAAGTTTTATCTTCGCTTAAAGCGCTGCGTTTCTTGTCTTGTTCGTATAATTCTTTAACAAGTTTCGTAAAAAGAAAGCAGTTATTGAATATAATATCTTTTAAAGCTACCAAATCGTATAAGTGACGCATTAGCGTTGGGTCATTTTTTACTGTACAATTTCTCTGTTCTATCTGTCGAGGGTACACGCCAGACGAATGCACTCAATTTTTCTGCTGCGGTTTCTGTAGGATTTATACAATGTAGAGAAAATCTTTCATCAATATCTGTTCTATATTTTGAGCAAAAAGAGTTGATATTTTTCTGTTCTATTGGCAATATCGGTTCGCTAAAAACAATTTCTATCTTTATATGCGTTCTTAACGTGGAAGATGTATGAAAATGCGGTTATAATCTAGTTCGATTGTAATTTTACTGCTTTTATTTTCTGATTTAACGTCCACTATTTTAAATAATCCGTTTTTCTCTAAAGCATGAACAAGGGTTTCTCATAATTTTCTTCTTTCGTTTCTGTCTGAGAAATTGCCAGATATCTTAAAATCAATATCTTCTGAAAATCTTTCTATAATTTTGTATGCTTTTGAAAGGCATGTTCCTCCTGCGAATATAAAGCAGTGTTTTTTATTATTCAATGTCTGCATGATGTGTAAAATTTGTGTGACATACCAATCTTTTTCTATGAAAGAAGAATCTATGGTCAAGTCTTCTGCTATTAGCTCAATAAGTTTGATATTTGGTTTAGACTCTTTCATAGCTTAAACTTATCCCGTTAAAACTGATTTCTCTGCTAACTCTGCGATTAACACCTATTGTCCTGCCTGTAGGAATCTGGGTTGTTTTGCCTTGGTTATATGCAGTGGTAGAAGATGAAGGCAATGTCTTTACACCAAATTTTTCCAAAGCCTGTTTGCCAGAATTAATAAGCCCGCCAGCTGGTATGTACTTACCAGTAAGTTCAGACTTTTTTGCTTTTGCATAAGCTCCTTTTCCTATTTTGATCAAAAGCTTATCTTTAGTGAGTTTGCGTAATGCTCGTATAAGCTGGTCAGTATCCGTACTGAACCTATAGAAATCCTTGAGCACAAAGGCCAAGTCTTTAGACCTCTGAATTTTCTTATATATTTTGGAGAGCAGACTCTTTTTTCTGTACATATTATATATCCTTTCATTTCATTTTTGCAAAAACACGACACTTAATTCTAGGTAATAAATATAAACATTTTTAAGGATTATGTCAAGGTACCCTTGATCTTTTCCTCAAAAGAAGTTAGTCCTACAACGCCTTTGTCTATTTGAAAGTAAATAATTTAAGTGGTTTTTATTATAAAGGTTTTTTCTCTGGTATTCCAACTTTTCTGGGAAATTGTAAAGGGGTTTCTTTGTGCTTTTTAAATATTAGAATACAATAGTCTAACTCTTGATTAGGCAGGTTATAAGATATAGTTTTTTCTAGCTTTGCTCCAAGATGTTTAAGGGCATTTTCTATAGACGGCCATCCTTCTTTTGGACTTAAAACTGACTCTTTTGTCTTATGTACTAAAAAATAGCCTCCTACCTTTAATAAAGGAATTGAAATTTCTAAGTTAGGAGAAAATTTACTTACAGCTCTAGATAAAACAAAATCATACTTGCTTCTATATTTTGAGTTTTGGCCTATTTCTTCTGCTCTTGTATTTAATATTTCTATATTAGATTTAAGTTTGTTATTTACATTTTCAAGAAATTTACATTTTTTGGTTATAGATTCAACTAATGTAATTTGAATGTTTGTAAGTGCAATTTTTACAGGTATTCCTGGCATTCCTGAGCCAGTCCCTAAATCTGCTACTTTTATATCTTTTAAGTTTTTTTCTAGTTCGGTTATTATTTTTGCGCTGTAAAGACAATCGTAAAAGTGTCTATATAGTATGTCCTTTTCTGTTTTATAAGATATAAGATTAATTTTTTTGTTCCATTCTATAAGTTCATTAAAATATATTTCAAACTGTTTTGTCATTTCCTCTGATAAAAATGAGATTAAGTACGTTTTTACATACTCTTGGAAATCTTTAAATATTATATTATTATACATACTAAATTGGTACCTTTATTTGGCTTTTGCCGGTCTGTTCTGATACTGATATCATCTTAAAATCCTTGAAATCAAGCTATTTAATTATTCATTAAATATAAAGGTATTATATAAATTTGTTAAATATTTTGAAAAACAACCGAATTATTACAAACAAATTTTTCAAATAACTTATTTCTTTAGTGGTGAAATAATATTAAAGTAACGTATATGGTGTAAATTTTATATGCCATTTAAAAAAAACATTATATTTGCTAAACTTACTATAATTAAAAAATAAAGGATCTTTTATGTCTTATCTTGTTTTAGCTAGGAAGTTTAGACCTCAAATTTTTGAAGATGTTATAGGTCAAGAACATATTTCGCAAACTCTACAAAACGCGATTTTCGAAAATCGAGTAGCTCAGGCTTATTTGTTTAGTGGTCCTAGAGGTTGTGGTAAAACGACTATGGCAAGGATTCTAGCTAAAGCTTTAAATTGCAAAAACAGAACTTCTTGTCAGCCTTGTGGGGAATGTGAAAATTGCATAGAAATTTCAAAAAGTTCAAGTATTGACGTGTTGGAAATAGATGGCGCTTCAAACAATGGTATAGATGAAATTAGAACTTTACGAGAAAATGTAAAATTTGCTAGCGCAAACTCAAAATATAAAATTTATATTATAGATGAAGCGCACCAAATAACGACACAGGCTTTTAATGCTTTGCTTAAAACGCTTGAAGAACCTCCAGAACATGTTGTTTTTATTTTAGCTACTACCGAACAACACAAGATTCCTGTTACAATTCTTTCAAGATGCCAAAAGTATAGATTTAAGCTTATATATAAGAACCAAATGGTTAAGTCTATAAAAGGTATTGCCCAAAAAGAAAATTTTGAAATTGATGATGAAGCCTTAAATATAATTACAACTGCTTCAGGCGGTTCAATGAGAGATGCTTTAAGTCTTTTAGAACAAGCTGTATCTTTGAATTCAGGCAAGATAACAGGGGAATATGTAAGAACAATACTTGGCCTTCTCCCAAAAGATATTATTGCTACTGTTACGGAAAATATCGCCAAAGGCCAAGCAGAGTCTATTTTAAAGACTGTAAAAGAAATTACAGAGCAAGGTTATAATATATTACAGTTTGCAAGAGATCTACGTAGTTATTTAAGGCAAGTTATGATTTATTCAATTAATCCTGAAATTTCAGAAGTTCCCTGCGAAGATAAAAAGCTTTTTGAAATACAAAAGAGCTTATTTTCCATCTCTTGCCATGTAAGAATGAGTAACCTTTTATCAAGAGCATTAGACGAAATGCGCTGGAGCGATGATCCTAGAATAATTTTAGAAATGTATCTTTTAAAGATGGCAGAGCCTTACTATAATGTCGGAGAACTTTTAGATAAAATAAAAGATTTAGAAAAAGAAAATACTGTCACAAGTAAAGGGCAGCCTATAGACGAAGTCACTTTATCTATAGATTTAATAAACGTTTGGACAGAAATTGTTGAAGAAGTAATAAAAAAGCATCCTCTTACAGCTCAATCATTGAAGAAAGCTTTTGTTAAAGTATTAGGGGATTCTTCTATACAACTGTCAGCTTCAAACCAATTTGATTATGAAGGTCTTTTAGACTTTAGAGAGAGAATATCCAAACTTTTTAAACGAAAAACAGGTCTTGAAGTGTTAATTAAAATAGTTCTTGAGAAAAATGATAGTTGTGCTGGTAATGTTGAGATAGAAGAAATAATTGTACCGCAACAAGAATCTTTAAAAAGTAAAGAGTACATTGTAAAAGAAGATTTTCAAGAGACCTCTAAAACTGCAATACCAAAACATATAGATGAAATAGCAAAAAAGTTTGGTTCTATAGTAAAGAAAATTTAAGGATATTATAGTAAAATGAATAGACCTCTTCCAGTAGAGAAAATGGTAGATGTAATAAAAAGATTACCAGGCGTAGGTCCTAAAATGGCTGAACGTTTAAGTTATCATATACTTAAAATGTCTGAACATGAAATTGACAAACTTTTAGATTCTATACAAAAAGCTAGGCAAATAATAAAAAGCTGTAGCTGTTGTTATAATTTAAGCGAGCACGATCCTTGTCCTATATGTTCTGATATTTCAAGAGAAAGACACATGTTATGTGTTGTAGAGACCCCTCAGGATTTGATAGCAGTAAGTAAGGTTAAAGAATATAGAGGCCTTTATTTTGTTTTAGGTGGTGCGTTGTCTCCTCTTGAAGCTATAGGTCCTGATGACATAAAAGTTGATAAATTGATAAAAAGATTAAAAAGTGATTGCATTAGCGAAGTAATAATTGCTACAGACACAGATTCTAAAGGCGAAATGACTGCTGTATATCTTGCAGAACTTATAAAAAAATTAAATATCAAAGTTACAAGATTAGGTTATGGACTTCCTGTTGGCGGTGACATTGAATATGCTGATGAAGTAACCATTTCTCGAGCAATAGCAGGGCGCAAAGAAATGTAAATTTGCGTCAATTTTTAATTTATATAAATTAACACAAGGAGTAAAATGATGTCGGCAAAAATGATTGAAGTTCGTTGGCATGGTCGTGGAGGGCAAGGTGCTAAGACAGCTGCGCTTTTGTTTGCAGAGACTGTTATGGCGACTGGCAAATATATTCAAGCATTCCCAGAATATGGCCCAGAAAGAATGGGTGCTCCTGTACAATCTTTTAATAGGATAAGTGAAGAACCTATAACAATTCATTCGGGTATTATAAATCCTAATTATGTAGTTATTTTAGATAAGTCTTTAATGGAAGTTGTCCCAGTTGCAGACGGTATAGGTCAAGATGGCAAAATTATAGTAAACACTTCTTTGCCCGCAAAAGAAATAGCAACTCAGTTGGGTATAAATGAAAGTCAGGCTTATGTAGTTAATGCAAGCCAAATAGCACAAGAGACTATTGGTAAAAATATTCCTAACACTCCAATGCTTGGAGCACTAGTTAAGGTTATCGGCACCTTAGATATTAACAGGGTTTTAGAAGATACTAGAACTAAACTCACTGCAAAGTTTAGACATAAACCTGAAGTTATTGACGGTAATGTTGCTTCTATAAAACGCGCTTATGATGAAGTTAAAAATTAGTAAATAAAAAAATATTAAACTAGAAAGGGTTTTTTCTCTTGGAGGAATAAAGTGAAAAAAGAAGAAAGCAGAAAATTAACAGCTCAAGAACTTCCCGTTGGTGATATTGTTGAAGCAAGTACAGCTGTAGAATTCCATACTGGGAGTTGGCGTTCGCAAAGACCAGTTTGGGATAGTAATAAGTGTATCCATTGCTTAGTTTGTTGGATTTCTTGTCCAGATAATTCTATAAAAATAACTTCAGATGAAAAGAAAATTACTGTTGTTACAGGAATAGATTATGATCATTGCAAAGGTTGTGGAATTTGCGCAAACGAATGTCCAGTAAAAATCAAAGCAATTACAATGCAGCAGGAAACAAAATAATTTATTAAGAGTCTGAAATATTATAAGACTAGACTCGTTAAGGGGTTAATAAATGATAAAGACTGTATATTCTAAAGGCAAACTTGTTGCAAAAACAGGCAATGAAGTTATGGCAGAAGCGATGCGTCAAATAGAACCAGACGTTGTAGCTGCCTACCCTATAACGCCTGCAACAGAAATTGTGCAAATCTTTTCACAGTTTGTAGCAGATGGAGTTGTAAAGAGTAAATATGTCGCTGTGGAAAGTGAACATTCAGCGATGTCAGCTACAATAGCTGCTAGTGCTGCAGGCGCAAGAGCAATGACAGGCACATCTTCTCAAGGGCTTTGTCTTATGTGGGAAATGCTCTACATAGCTTCTGGTCTTAGACTCCCTATAGTTATGGCAGAAGTCAATAGAGCTATCTCTGCTCCAATTAATATTCATGGGGATCAATCTGATACCATGGGAGCAAGAGATTCTGGTTGGATTCAGATTTATTCAGAAAATTCTCAAGAAGCTTATGATAACATGATACAAGCTATAAAAATAGCAGAAAAAGCAAAACTTCCCGTGATGGTAACCACTGATGGATTTATTATTTCTCACTGTATGGAAGTTGTAGAACTTTATCCAGATCAGGACGTAAAAATATTTATTGGAGACTATAAACCAGGCAGATACCTTCTTGACACTAAAAGACCTTACACTTTAGGTTCTATAGATTTACAAGATTATTATTTTGAGCATAGATACCAACTTGCGCAAGCTATGCGTGATGCAAAAGATATAATTTTAGAAGTTGCAAAAGATTTTGAACAAGCTTTTGGTCGCAAGTATGATATGTACGAAAAATATCAACTTGATGACGCAGATGTTGCAATAGTTATAATAGGTTCAGCAGCTGGTACGGCAAAAGTAGTGGTAAACGAACTTAGATCTAAAGGTATAAAGGCAGGTCTTTTAAAAATAAGAGTATTTAGACCTTTTCCTACAGAACAAATAGTTAGGGATTTAGCGCATGTAAAAGCTATTGCAGTTATGGACAGAGCAGACTCTTGCTCTGGTGGGTTTGCTCCGCTGTATTCAGATGTGGTTTCATCTTTATATTCTGCTGGAGTTGTAACTCCTAAAGTAGAAAATTATGTTTATGGGCTTGGTGGCAGAGAAATTAATACAGAACATATTGCACAAATTTATGATAATCTTGGCAAAATTGTCTCAGGATTACAAAAGTCTTCAAACCAAGTTGAATACGTAAACGTGAGAATAAAATAAAATGTAAGAAAAAAGACTAGGGATTTTGTCCCGAAGCTTTTAGGAGAATAGAATGGCAAATTTAAAAGAGTTGAGCAAAAATCAAGAGCGATTAACAGGTGGTCATCGTCTTTGCGCAGGATGTGGCGCAGGTATAGTTGCAAGACAAGCTATGATAGCTGCTGGGAATACTCCAGTTGTTGTTACAAGCGCTACGGGGTGCCTAGAAGTTTCTACAACAATTTTTCCCTACACATCTTGGAAAACTTCATTTTTTCATAGTGCTTTTGAAAATTCTGCTGCAACTTGTAGTGGAATAGAAACAGCTTATAGAAGTTTAAAGGAGCAAGGAAAGATTACAGAAGATATTAGATTTATAGCTTTTGGAGGCGATGGTGGAACTTACGATATAGGGTTACAATCCTTATCTGGTGCTATGGAAAGAGGTCATAGAATGCTTTACATATGCTATAACAATGAAGCATATATGAACACTGGTATTCAAAGATCAGGAGCTACCCCGAAAGGAGCGCATACTACTACTGCTCCTGCAGGGAAGTCTCAACCTGGAAAAGAACAAAACAAAAAAGATTTAACTGAAATTATGGTAGCTCACCACATGCCTTATGTTGCTCAGGCTTATGTTGGCAATTGGAATGATTTTATAACAAAAGTACAAAAGGCTTTAGCTGTTGATGGTCCATCATTTATAAATATTCTTACGCCTTGCAGACTTGGTTGGAACTATAAGCCAGAAGATACAATGTCACTAGCTAGGCTTGCTGTTGAAACATGCATATGGCCAGCTTTTGAAGTTGAAAATGGTATATATAAGATAAATGTTATTCCAAAAGAAAAAAAATCTATTGAAGAATTTTTAAAACCTCAAGGCAGGTTTAAACATTTATTTAAATCTGAAAATGCTCATGTGTTAGAGTCAATTCAAAAAGACGTAGATTTAAGATGGGAACGCCTTCAACGCAGAGCATCAGAAGCTTGTAATATTTAGTTGTGTTATAGTCAAAGTTAAAGTTACCAGCGTTGCTGGTGACTTTTTTATAGTTATGTTAGTAAATTTAAAGAAATTTGCAAGACAAAAATTGTGAATTTCAAATATTTTTATTACAATACTTTTATGAGCTCTAAAAGAAGATTATTTTTTATAGCAGGAGCAAACGGAAGTGGCAAAACCACTCTAGCAAAAGAATTTTTACAAGAAGAAAGAGAACTAGTTTTTTTGAATGCTGATGACATTGCTTATAATATTTCCCCAAACAATATTGAAAAAGTAAAAATATCAGCTGCAAAGGAATTATACAAAAGACTAGATATTCTATTTGAGGAAAAATCGTCTATAGCTATAGAAACAACTTTGTCAGGAAATAATTATATAAAAATTATAGATAAAGCTAAAAAGTTAAATTATTATACGGTAATAGTATATTCTTTTGTAGATAATCCGCAGATTTGCATAAATAGAATAAAATTTCGTGTACTAAAAGGCGGACATGATGTTCCTGAAGAAGATGTCAGAAGGCGCTTCTTCAGGAGTAGATTTAATTTTTGGTATAAATATAAGGATTTAGTTGAAGACTGGATGCTCTTTTATAATGGTATGAGTAGATATATCCTTGTAGGCAAGAAGGAGAAAGATGGGATTAATATTTTAGATGAAGATTTATATAAAATGTTTATAAGGAATATAAAATGACAAAGTTAGCTGATAAAATGACAAGAATTGGGAACAGAGCAGTTAAGAAGGCGCAAAGGGAAAATATACGCCAGGGATTGCCAAATGTCTATTCTATAAATGGCAATATAATTTTTGTTTTTCCAGATGGAACAGTTTCAAATAGATATGATTTTAATCAAAAAGATTTGTCCAAGCATAAATAAGTATGGGTGGAAAAGTTTAAGTTATGTTAATTCTGCACATGCCAGAAGCTTTCCTGGTAATACACCATTGGCAGATAATCCTGGTGGAGGTACTCATGGAACTGGTATGGCACAACATTTTCATGAAATGGCACCTGAAGCAGAAATTTATTTGATAAATGTGATGCTGGGAGACCTAACTGCAGAGATAATAAATTATTTTGTAAGAGAAGGCATTTTATTAGTTTCTGAGTCTCTAAATATGCCCCTTCCTACTATGGGCGCCTTTTTAGCAGGAATGATGTATACAGCTCAACATTAGACACTTGTGTAAACAGCTCAATAACAGTTTGTGTAATAGCTGGGAATTATGCTAATAACACATCATCTTTCCATTTAGAAAAAGAATCTGGCACCAATAATATGTTATTTCCTAACGGAACAAGGAACTTAGATATTGTAGTGTCAGGTGCTCCAGCATTTGATATAACAATTACAAGATCAGGTTTTCAGAGACGTCTTGCAGATTATACCTATACGCTCACTAATCAAAGTACAGGAGTTCAAATTGAGCATAATGCAAACCAAC
>JAIRXS010000019.1 GCA_031268145.1 Candidatus Endomicrobiellum siamense | reverse complement strand
AAGAAGGGGATTAGGAGTTAAGACAAGACAAGACAAGACAAGACAAGACAAGACAAGACAAGACAAGACAAGACAAGACAAGACAAGACAAGACTAAAAAGGTGTACCTTAAAAGCTTTAAAAAGACTAAAACAATTTGACATTAGCTACCTCCTATGTGAAGTTAAAGCCTAGCCTGCAATATCATTTTTATCTATTAACTTTAATATACGGAGAGATAGGGATTTCCCTACGGTAAAATTCCTGACGGAATTTTCCTCCAGGCCGGCTCTCGCGGTTTTTGCCTTTCGCTTTGCTCAAACAAAAACTTCGCTCCGAGCTTCAAATCCCAGCGCAAAGCCAAATCGTTGGCTTTGCTACTCACTTGTAAATCAAAGAGCTACCCTATATCTTCATTTACCAACTTTCATCATACGGAGAGATAGGGATTTGAACCCTAGTTACCCTTTCGAGTAAACAGTCTTTCCAGGACTGCGCCTTAAACCACTCGGCCATCTCTCCACTGTAACTTTATAAATAGTTTTCTTTTCTAAAAATATCTTGCATTACATTTTACTACTAAACTTTTTTGTACCAGGAGCAGAAGGAGAAATGTAAAGATATAAAATTAAAAACAAAATGGAAACAAATCGATATTTATAGAACCTCGCAGTAACTGCATTTATTGTCTCCAAACTAACCCATTTATTCAGCAATTATACATAAAATACCAGGACAATGCAAAATCTAATTAAAGTTTGTTGTTCTTTTCCTTCTGTAAATTTTTGTAGAATTTATATCATAGTGTTTTAGCAACGTCCTTACTGGCAAATGGTGCGAACTTTTTTGATCAAAAGGATAAGAGTATCTTTCTAAAAACCTTAATGATATCTCACACGACAACCTTTTGCTTTTTTTTGTCTTACTTTGTCAAAAAATTCACAAAAAGGATACGCATTAGATCAGAGCAGAAAAACAATTTTTATAAAATAATACTTGAAAAGTTTTTTATTAAATACAGCGGTATATCCCAAATCCCACCGTGTTTGCCGTAGTGTCCAAGAGATGTTCTGATAGCGTATTTTGGTGCAAAATATTTTATATAAGCCTGTAAACTTTTTGCTTGCAAATTGCGTTCTGCCTTAACTTCTAGAGGTATAATGGTACCATTATATTGAAATAAAAAATCAACTTCTGCTGTGCCCTTGCTTTTATCGTTTGCCCAATAAAAAATTCTGCTATCAAAAGGACAAGATTTTAATTCCTGTAAAACAAATTGTTCAGTGAGAGCACCCTTAAATTGGTTAAAAACCACAGGGTCTGGCTCGGCAAGTGTTTGCAAAGCTAACCCAGATTTCGCCGAAAATAAACCTACATCTAACATATAAAGTTTAAATTGTTCTTTACCATAAGAATCCAAGGGCAAAGATGGTGTTTGAATACGGTTAACTTTATATATTAAACCAACTTTTTGTAGCCAATAAAGTGCTCTTTCAAACTCTTTTGCTCTTGCTCCTTTTTTCATATCGCTATAAACAAATTGCTTGTTTTCTTTTGCCAACTGACTAGGTAAGGAATCCCAAATCATTCCAACTTTGGGAATAGACGGCACATCAATATGTTTTGAAAAATCACTCTCGTAATCACGCAAAATTGTTCTTTGTGTTTCTCGAACTTTCTCATAATCTTTTGTTTCAATAAAAATCTTAACAGCGCGCGGCATACCTCCCACAAAATAATATTGCTTTAAAAGAGCGGTTAAATCTTTATCTATAATTTCAAATTTGTTAAACGCTTTGTCATCAAGCATTCGTTGGTAACGTGTTTCTCCTACAGCAAGCAAGAATTCTGCAAAGTTCAAGGGAAAAAGTTCAATCCTATCAACTTTGCCTACCGGGAAGGAATCTCCATCGTGCATAGCTACACCCAAAAGACTACCAGCAGAAATAATGTGATATTGAGGCGCGTCCTCACAAAAATATTTAAGAGATCCTAGCGCACGGTTGCATTCTTGTATTTCATCAAACATAATTAGCGTTTTCTGGGGTATAATTTTAAAACCCGCTTTATATTCCAAAGAACGAATAATGCTTGCTGGTTTTAAGTCGCTTGCAAAAAAAACTTTTGCAGACGGTTCAACATCAAAATTTACGTATACAGTGTTTTCATATTGCGTTTTTCCAAATTTTTTCATCAGCCAAGTTTTGCCAACTTGACGTGCACCATCTACAATCAAGGGCATTCTGTTTGGATTATTTTTCCAAGAAATCAACTTTTCAAAAGCAAATCTTTGCATTTTTTTAACCTCTAAATTTTAAATTACCTATTTGTTATATACAAACAAACAACAAAAGTCAAGCCATCTTCATGTTATATACAACATTTTATTGGCTTGACTTTTTGTTACATAAAACACATATTAGGCTTAAATTTATGTGAATATTGTCTGCATATATCGTATTAGCAACAATTTAGTTTGGCTTATTTTCACATATCCTTGCAATTTTACGACCATAACTCTGCAATGGGAACAGCAAGCAAATTATTGCCAAAGGATAGAGTCTCTTCCCCAGAATATAACACAAATGCCAGGTATGATTTTCTATTTTTAACCAGATTACCCCTAAACCATACTAGATGTTTGAAATCGTCCTTAGAAACATTTTGTCCGGCCTTTACTTCAATGCCGAGCAAGGCTCCACCTTCTCGTTCTATTATAAAGTCAATTTCACGTTTTTCGCGGTCTCTTTATTGATAAAGACTGCATTGACTGTCCAAATCTACTTGTGCTGATAATTGTTGGTAAACAAAAGATTCCATAAGTTTGCCAGAACGGTCAACGTTTAAAAAAACCTCTTCCTGTTGCCAGCCCAGTATAGAGGTCATTATTCCTGTGTCCGCGGCATAAATTTTATAGCTGCGTCCTTACGCGGTCATAATCAGTTTTATCTATCCAAGGCGCAACCCTATCAAAAAGGAAAAGAGCTTCCAGTGCGTTTGTGTAGGAAACGACCGTTGGTTTTGATAAACTCAGCATACTGCAAATATGCGTTATATCCATAAATTTACCAGACCAAGAGGCAAGAATTTTGATAAGTTCTTTAAGGGCAGCTTGTCTGTTGATATGGGCGACGTCCTTCAAATCCTTTTTTAATAAGGGGTCAGTATAATCTTTGTGCCATTCTTTCGCTGCTTTTTGGGTTTTTAGCTGGACTGCTTCAGGGAAACCGCCGCGAAAAGAAACTTTACATAGCCGCTATCTATCATTTTGACTGTTACAAAATGTTGTTTTCTTGTGTATACTTTTGTGCTTTAATAATTGCCGAATGTAAAGTGATAGCAAAGTTTTTACGCCCTAAAATTTCTATGAAACCATACTTTTTAAGCATTTTAAGTGGCTGTCTTTGTATTTGGCATAAAAATAACTTTGTGTTTGTGTCAATACATTTTCTATGTATTTTTAAAAGGGCATAATAACCTGAAGAATCTATTGTCGGAACTTTACTCATTAACAGTATCATAGCCTTATCATTTTTATTGTTATTTATAAATTCAAGTATCGTTGCTGTTGTGCCAAAAAAGAAAGGGCCACTGATTTCAAAGATAGAAATTCCTTTAAGCGACTTTATTAAGTCAATATCATTGCTATTTAAACCTTTTAAATGTTTCGCCTCTAAAGAGTAAATATCAGTAGTGTCTGACATTCTTTTTATAAAAGATATCGCTGCAAACAACATGCCTATTTGTATAGCGTATATTAAATCTATAAACACAGTCAATAAAAATGTGGTCATAAAAATCATGGTGTCGCTTTTTGGTGCTTTAAGAATATCTTTAAAAGCCTTAAAGTCAAACATTCTAAATGCCACGCCAAAAAGTATTGCCGCAAGAACGGTACTTGGTATAAGTTTTAAATGGTCCATACATAAAAGAGATATTAGGAGAATAAACAGCGAAGCGGTTATGCCTGAAATAGGAGTTTTGGCTCCGCTATTGATATTGGCACTTGTTCTGACAATAGCGCCTGTTGCAGGAATTCCGCCTACTATTGAAGATGCAAAATTTGCTATACCCTGCGCTATAAGCTCGGTATTAGAGGCATGCTTTTTTAAAATTTTTTCGTCTGCCACAACTGCGGAAAGTAGAGATTCAAGCCCTGCAAGCAAAGCGATTGTTATTGCTGGCGGTATAAGATTCATAATGGTTTGTAAGCTTGTTGAAGGCATTTGAAATTTAAAAAGGCTTTGCTTGCCTAGATTAGCAAATGTAGAGCCCACCGTTTCAATATTCAAATTAAAATATGTCGCAATGATCGTTAAAATAATTATGGCAAAAAGAGGTGTGGGGAATTTTTTTAATTTTTTTGGCAAAAAGTTAATAATGTATATCGCAGATAAACCTATCAAAAGCGTAGTAATGTTAGTATGGTGTAAATTTTGAAAATATATTTCCCATTTAAGAATAAATTCCGAAGGTATATTTTGTAAACGAAGTCCTAAAAATTCGTTTATCTGAGTTGAAAATAGTACTACAGCTATACCAGAAGTAAATCCTGTTATTATAGGATATGGAAAGTACTTTACAAGGTTCCCAAGTTTAAGTATACCCATAATAATAAGCAAAATCCCTGCTATTACAGTTGCGGTCAAAAGACCTGATGTTCCATACTGCTGTATTATGTTGTAAACTATAATTACAAATGCTGCAGTAGGACCGCCTATTTGAACATCACTGCCACCTAACAAGGAAACAAAAAAACCAGCTACAATAGCTGTAACGAGTCCTTCTGTTGGACCAACGCCTGAAGCTATTCCCAACGCTATTGATAACGGTATGGCTATAAAGGCAACTATAAACCCTGCTGCCATATCCTTAAAAATTCTTTGTGGAGTGAAAAATTTGGGATATTTTTTAATTAAACTAAAGAGTCTTGAGCGAAACATTTTATATAATCTTTATAATGTATATGTTTTAATATAATAATGTTTATTTTTCAGAAGGAAGTTATAAACCCTTAAAAACATCTGATTTTGTAAACATTTTTGATATAAGAAACAGCGTTAATCGTTTTGAGTGGAGACGAGTAGATATTTATAGAACACTTTTCAACGAATCTGAAAGGCTTTATGGTCTCCGCTCGTCGCTTTTCATAGATAGATTATACACAGAACATAAGAAAAAGTCAAAGGGTGTCCCATAGCAACCGTTCTGTATAGTAAGCAAGTGTGATAGAACTATAAGTATTATAGTATAGTAGGTATATGAACGGGGTTGCCCGCGTCAGCTAACTGTCCGATTCTTTCGGACACTCACCTACATCAACCTTTTAGCCGTATCCAAATCCTTATGCTCAAATGCGGAAGACATCTTTTCAATATCACTTTCGTTAAGACCGACTTGCTTGGCAACTTTCCGCCATTTCGTTACCGCGCCGGCGACATCTTTGATAATGTCCTGCGCTTGTTTCTTGGAAAGCCTGAAATCTTCTATGACCGATAACGCTAAGTCTAGACTCGCCTCGTTGTTATTAAAGTCTATCGCTGTTGATAGGATTCTTGGCTTGATTGTTATCGGTGTCGGGTTAAGGTCATAAACAGGCGACAGCTTCCAGCCTTTCTGATGTTCATAGAGAAAGCCGTGGTTACGCAGGTGGTCATCGGTGTTTGAGATAAGCACATTAAAGACGATGCGTTTCCAAAGCTCTGCCAAATCTTTATTAGGGTGTGAGCCGTGCTGGCTGATAGCATAAGCGATTTCAAGATAACTGTGTGTTTCATTATCGGACGCGCCGAGCATACTCATAGATGATAGGAACGGTATTCTGGTCTTGGCAGTCCGGTCAAAACGCTTTCCTATGAGAACAGATTTCTTAAGCATTGTCTCAATTCGCCACTGCGGCGTTGTGATACCTGCGGCTTTGGCAAGTGTCAACGCAACCGATTCCCACAAGACAATGTTTAGATTGTCGTCTTTGCAGGGAAATTTTACAATGGCTAATGAGCCGTCTTTATCTCGGACGGACGCTTTAGGTCTTGCACCGCCCAAAGACGAGCCGGGCGCTAAAAGCAGCTTTAAGTCCGCCGCGCTCTCTTTTGAACTTAAAAACTTTTCAGAGGCGGATAGTAACTTAGGAAGCTCTATCAACGGCGGCACTGAATTCTTATCAGAAGGCTTTAGAAACGGACTGCCTATGTTTTCGGCAAATCTCAAAGCGCCTTGTCTGGTTTCGTCATTAACTCCAAGTAGGTAATCTTTTTCCATTAAGGTTCTTACGGTTTCTTTTACGACAAGCGCTCGTTTAGATTCTGCGCGGCGCATAAGCACCCTGCCCCAGCGGTCAGGCGCGGAATCGCCGATAGCACCAAACAAAAGCTGTTTGTCGTTTGTATGGTAAGAACCTTCCATAAGCAGCAAAGCCGGTTCAAGAGCAAATCTCTCAGGGTTACTTAACCAATCAGTGTCATATTTAAAAGATGCGCTTTCCCTGCCTTTACGGTTATGAAACCATAGTTTTCCGACAAGAACATCCTTTCCTTCAAGCGATATGTAAACGAACACTTCGTTACTTTGCATGGAATTTCCTTAAATGAATGTTTAATCCAGGATGTTGGCTTGGAGGCATTGAAGGTGATACTTTGGATTTCTTCAAACGAATACGCTTAGGAAGGTTCTCTTCTTCAAGGATTCTGCCGACCGTATCGTAATTTGCATCTGCTAAGTCACGAAGCCTATCTGTTAAACCCAAAGATGATAGAACCGAAGCGTAAGCGCCTATTGATACGGTATGCACGCCTTTTTCTATTTTGGAAAGTGTTGCGGCTAAAATCCCCGCACGCTCGGCAAGCAACGCCATAGGTATTCTGCGACGCTTGCGGGCATCGCTTATGTCCTGTCCCAGCTTACGAAGCGCATTGACGGCAGTCAGTTGTAGTTTACTCATAATACAACCTATAAGTATGTTTAACTCACAATAAAACAATTTATAAGTAATACTACAATAAAGATGTCAGGAAGTCAAGACCCACGTAAAGGACAAAATAGAAATGGCCCTTTTTGTAAGTATAATAAAAAGGGGAGCGAATGAAAAAAGAATATGAAAGAAGAAGGAGTATTTTAGAAAAAGCACAGAAACTAAAAGAGAAATAGGATTAAGAGGTTAAGCAGAAGGCCGGAAACAACAGTTAAAGCGAGGATATTGACGAAAGAAATGATAAGAGAAATAGAAAATCCATACTAAGGCAAAGTAAAAATCAGAGAAATATTATTATCTGTCTTACCTCCTAGGAGTCCTGAACTTAATGCCGGAGTTGAAAGGCTTAATAGAATTTGCCAATATGATTATAATTACTTTAGACTTCACAGGTCTTTAGTCATATATGACTGCTTATTTTCACCCATGCAATTCTTTAACCTAAAAAGGACCTTTTGTCTTTGACCATAACGGACCTATGACGTTCCGTACTGCTGTATAATGCTATGGTAAGACCGTTTTGATATAAAGAAACAGCGTTAATCGTTTTGAGTGGAGCTAAGGGGAGTTGAACCCCTGACCTCTTGCATGCCATGCAAGCGCTCTCCCAGCTGAGCTATAGCCCCATCTGTATGCTAAAACTTTCAAAAATCTTAATCGGTCAGGTGTAACCCCCTGTTCCTGGGTGCTCACATGTCGCGCCTGCTCGTGACGCGTCCTTCTTAATCGTCGGACACTCGCCCACACATATAGACAGTAATCTATCGATGAGAAATTTTATAATATTAATCAAACTCATGCAACTTTCTGTAAAAGTTCACAGTATAGTCATTTAACTTATAATCCTTCCATGCTAGCAAGCTCCATTTGCTTTAAAAAATCTTTATTAGATTTTGAATTACGAAGATGTTTGCCAAGTTCTTCCATAACTTCTATAGAGTTCATTGAAGTCATCCATTTTCTTATTATCAACATTTTATTTTTTTCATCAGCGTTTAATAACAGCTCCTCTTTTCTAGTGCCTGAACGTAATAAATCTATAGCAGGAAAAACTCTCCTGTCTGCAAGTTTTCTGTCTAAATAAATTTCGCAATTACCTGTACCTTTAAATTCTTCAAATATAACGTCGTCCATTCTGCTACCAGTTTCAACAAGCGCTGTTCCAATAATTGTAAGACTACCACCTTCTTCTATATTTCTAGCCGCGCCAAAAAATCTTTTTGGTCTTTGAAGAGCATTGGAGTCAAGTCCACCAGATAGTACCCTTCCACTTGAAGGTATCGCTGTATTGTATGCTCTAGCAAGTCTTGTAATAGAATCCAATAACACAACTACATCTCTGCCATTTTCTACCATTCTTTTAGCTTTTTCTATAACCATTTCTGCAACTTGAATGTGTCTGTCTGAAGGTTCGTCAAAAGTTGAAGATATAACCTCTCCTTTTACAGAACGCTGCATGTCTGTAACTTCTTCTGGTCTTTCATCTATAAGTAAAACCATAAGCGTAATATCTGGATTATTTTCTGTTATTGCATTTGCTATTTTTTGCAAAAGAACTGTTTTTCCAGTTCTAGGAGCAGCATTAATTAAAACTCTTTGTCCCTTACCAATAGGAGCCAGCATATCTATAACGCGGGTGGAAATTTCCTCTTTTTTTGTTTCCAAAACTATTTTTTCATTAGGATACAAGGGAGTTAAATTATCAAAAAGAATTCTGTCTCTTATATTTTCTAATTTTTCTTGTCCATTAATTGATTTTACTTGGAGCAGCGCAAAATATCTTTCTTGCTGCGCTTGAGGAGGTCGCACATAACCTGCAACAGTATCTCCTTTTCTTAAGGCAAACTTCTTAATTTGGGATGGAGATATATATATATCATCTGGACCAGGAAGATAATTATAGTCTGGAGAACGCAAAAAACCAAAACCATCAGGTAAAATTTCTAAAACTCCCTCGTCGTAAACTAACTTATTGGCTTTTGACTGTATCTCAAAAATTTTTGCTATAAGTTCTTGCTTCCTTAAACCTGCAACTCCATTAAGATTTAGGTTTTTTGCAATATCTACCAATTCTGACATAGTACGTTTAGACAAAACAGACACATCCATAGACCTATCTTTTTCCATTAACTCCCTCCAGAGTTTAAAAAACTACTAAAAATCCATTGATTATTCTTGAAAGAGATTATATTATGTTGATTTTTTTCGTATACTAAATGAATTGATTTTCATATCGATTATAGACTTGAAAAATACTCTCGTAAATTGATTTATATTGCTTAATAGTATATTATTCTAACTTGTATGTCAATAACTTATATAAAATTATAATATTTCTTTTTAGTTCCTGTTTCGTGCCAGAATTATCTACAACAAAATCTGCAAGTTCCATCTTTTTTTCTATAGGCATTTGAGAAAGTATTCTTTTTGTAATTTCCTGTTTGTTTAAGTTATCTCTACGAGCAAGTCTTGCAGTTTCTATGCTGTATGGCGCCCATACTACAACAACTTTATCACAAATTCTGTCTAATCCTACTTCAAAAAGAAGAGGAGCGTTTATAACTATATTTTGTTTATCTTTCTCTCTAAAAATTATTTCATTAATACGAGCAACTATATAACTATGTAATATTTTTTCAACTTTAACTTTTATTATTTTTTCCGAAAAAATAATATTACTCAACTTTTTTCTATTTAAAGATCCCTCCGGCAGCAAAATTTCTTTGCCGAATCCTTTTACTAAATCGTTGAAAGCAGGTAGTCCTTTTCTAGTAAGTTCTTTAGATATTAAATCTGCATCTATACAATAAGCGCCTAGTTCTTGCAAATATTTTGCACTTTCACTTTTTCCAGTAGCAATTCCACCAGTCAAGCCTATTATCATTAAACCCTCAAAAAACAATTTTTATAAACTGTTTTTATATTTTTTGCATTTGTCCCCAATTGCTACCAACTTTAATATCTACACGCAAGGGAACATTTAAATTAACAGCATGCTCCATTTTATCTTTTATGATAGAAATTAACTTTTCTCTTTCCTGTGTCGGCACTTCAAAAAGGAGGTCGTCATGCACTTGCAACAACATTAAAGACTTATAGTTGTTTTTCTTAATTTCATTGTAAATATTTATCATTGCAATTTTTATTATATCTGCGGAGCTTCCCTGTATAGGCATATTTAAAGCAATTCTTTCTCCTGCGTTTCTTATCCTTGCGTTACTAGAGGTGAGTTCTGGCATGTATCTTAACCTACCAGTTATAGTGCATACATATTCTTTTTTTAAGGCTTCAGCTACAACTTGTTCCATCCAAAGTTTTACTCCTTTGTATCTTACAAGATAATTATCTATGTACTCTTTTGCTTGAGTAACATTAACATTTAATTGTTTTGAAAGGCCAAAAGGAGATATTCCATAAACAATACCAAAATTAATAGCTTTTGCCGTATTTCGTAAATTTTCTGGGACTGGTTCAGATGGTGAAATATTAAAAATTTCTCTTGCTGTAGCACTGTGAATATCTAAATTGTTATTAAAATCTTCCATAAGTTTTTTGTCACCAGAAATATGAGCTAAAACTCTTAAATCTATTTGAGAATAATCTGCAGAGACAAAGACTGTTTCTTTTTCTGATACAAAAATTCTTCTGAATTGTTTGCCATATGTAGATTTTATAGGTATATTTTGTAAGTTTGGATCTGTAGAAGAAAGCCGTCCGGTAGATGTGACAGCTTGATTAAAAACAGTGTGAATTCTATCTCCATAAAAGCATAAGTGATTTGAGATTGGATCTATGTAGGTGTTTTTTAATTTTTGTAACTCTCTATATTTTAAAACTTCAGAAGCTATTTTATAAGAAGAAAGCTCTAACAAAACTTCTTCATCTGTAGAATATCCCGTTTTTGTCTTTTTGCTAACAGGGAGCTGAAGCTTTTCAAACAGTATACTTGCAAGTTGTTTTGGAGAATTAATATTAAACTCTTTGCCTGAAATTATATATATATCATGTTCACTTATTTTAAGCTCAGAAACTATTTGCTTATTGAAAGCTTTTAATACAACAGGATCCATTTTTATGCCAGCAATTTCCATTTCTGAAAGAATTTCAATTAAAGGTATTTCTATATTGAAAAAAAGATTTTTTATTTTACTTTCTTCAAGTTTATTAAAAAAAAATTTATAAGCTGCAAATGAAAATGAAGAAATTGTGCTAGCATAGCTTGCGCAAGTCTTTATAGGGATATCAGCAAACACAACTTTTTTTATATCCTTCATAAAATAGTCGTTTTCATTAAATTTTACATTTAAATATTTTGCTGCAATATCAAAAATATTATGAGAATCTTGAGGATTTAAACAATAAGATGCAAGCATAGTGTCAAAAAATATATTAGCTAATTTTATACTGTTATTATGATATATATTTCTTTCTTGCTTTAAATCGTGTCCTAGTATTTTTATTGCATCTGAAGCAAAAATATTATCAAAAATAGAGTTAAATTCTTCTAACGTAATTTGCTGTACAGTCAACTCGTTATGTCTGATAGGAAAATAAAAAGATTTTATACTGCCTTCTTGTTCTACAGATAAACTAACCCCAACTATTTGCGATTTTATAGAGTCTAGAGTTTTTAATGAAAAGATTTTTGCTTCTCTTATAGCATTTGCAACTTCTACAGCTCTCTGCGTTGAAGAAACAATTTCAAAATTAATTTTACTAGCGTTTATTTGTGGTATTTCTTGTTTTGATTGCACGGTATTATGTATTTTAGGTTGATAGGCTTCTATTAAACTTTTAAACTCGTACTTTTTAAAAAAAGGGATAGCTTTAGCTAAATTTAAGTTTTTGGTTTCGAAATCGGTCAAGTTGTAATTCAAAAGTGCATTTTTATTCAACTCTACCAATTTTTTGCTAAGCAAAGCTTCGTTTTTATGTTGCTGTAGCAACTTACCAACATTACCTTTTATAGAGGTTGCATTTTCTAAAATATTTTCTAATGTGCCATACTCTTGTATAAGTTTTACTGCAGTTTTTTCTCCAATACCTTTTACCCCTGGGATATTGTCACAACTGTCACCCATTAAAGATAGCATATCTACAAGCTGTTTAGGAGCAATCCCGTATTTTTCTATAACTTTGTTTTTATCGTACATAATATCTTTAGAATTGCTCCAGACAAAGACATCTTTATCTTCTGTAAGTTGTAAAATATCTTTATCATCTGTTACTATGACAGTTTCTACATTATTTTTTTTGTTGTGTTCTGCTAAAGTTGCAATTAAATCATCTGATTCGTATCCTTTTATTTCTATCTTTTTAATATCTAAAGCATCTACTGCTTCTCTTGCAATAGGCATTTGGCTTATAAGATCATTGTCAAGAACTTTTCTGTTTGCTTTATATTCTTTAAATAATTGATGTCTAAAATTTTTTGACGGGAAGTCAAAACAAACAACCATAAAATCTGGTTTGAAATTATTTTTTATTTTAAACAATAATTTTATAAAGCCGTAAACTGCGTTGATTTGTTGGTTATTTGTGGTAGTAAGAGGAGGTAAAGCGTGATATGCTCTGTGTATATATGCATTGCCGTCTATTATAAAAAATTTTTTCATAAAGTTTCTATATAATGTCCAACGCTAACTGCCGCTTGAGCACCGTCTGAAGCTGCAGTTACAACTTGCCGCAAATGTTTTTTTCTTACATCACCGCAAGCAAAAATACCAACAATCGATGTGTTCATATTTTCGTCTGTAACAATATATCCTTTATTGTCTAGAGTAATGTCTGCAAGAAAGTCTGTGTTTGGAAGTAATCCTATAAACACAAAAACGCCGTCTGTCTTTACTTCTTCTACATTATTGGTTTTAATATTAGCTATTTTTATTTTTTCCACAACATCTTTGCCAATAATTTCTATAGGCACGCTGTCATAGATTACTGAAATGTTACTATAAGACAATAACCTCTCTTGTAAAATTTTTGTTGCTTTTAAAGAGGCTCTTCTATGTATAATTGTTATATTTCTTGCAAACTTAGATAAATATATAGCTTCTTGAATAGCAGAATCTCCTCCACCTATGACAGCTACGTTTTTATTTTTATAAAAAGGTGCATCACAGGTGGCACAAAAGGACACCCCTTTACCTATAAAAGCAGATTCACCTGGAATGTTCATTTTTTTTATATGCGTACCAGAAGCTATAATAATTGTTTTTGTTTGGTAAGAAGTATTTACTGTTACAACTCTTTTTATTTTCCCATCTTCTATATTTGTAACTTCATCATAAATAATCTTCGCACCAAAATCTTTAGCTTGTTCTTCTAGTTTTACAGCAAGATCAAAACCATTTATTCCGCCGTTAAAGCCTGGGTAATTTTCAAGCTGGTCAGTAACTGTCATATGTCCGCCGCAGCCGCTTTTTTCTATCAACAAAGTATGAAGTCTTGCTCTAGAAGCGTAAATAGCTGCAGTCAGACCTGCTGGTCCTGCACCTATAATAATAACATCGTAAACCATAATTAAAGCACGCTGTCTATTAATTTTTTGAGATCGTTTTTAGGTTTCAACCCTACAATTTTTTGTACTATTTTCCCTTGTTTAAACAATATTAAACAAGGAATAGAAGTAATCTGATATTGACTGGATAAAGACATGTTTGCGTCGGTATTTACTTTAAAAATTTTCGCTTTACCTTCATATTCTGCAGAAAGCTCATCTATAATAGGGGTAAGCATTTTGCAAGGGCCACACCATGGTGCCCAAAAATCTACTAAAACAGGTTTGTCGGAAGATAATACTTCCTGTGAAAAATTACTTTCATTAAGTTCTATAGCCATAACAGCCCCCTTAACTCATTTTTAATAAATTATTAGTTGTAATTATTAATTATATAATAAAAGTGTCGCCAATTTTTAATTTTCCACCTAAAACAAAAGACCATGCAGACATTATAGATTTATTCGCTGGCTGAAGCTTTGTAACTAACAGTTTCCCTGTCGCGCACGTAACTATAAAACCTTTGTTTTTTTCTATTGAGACAACTGTACCATAATTATTGTTTTTAGATTCTTCTTCTATAACTTCAAAATCTAAAAATTTGATCCTTTCACCTTGCAACTGACCCTTGTCAATTATTGAATAAAGACCAGGCCAAATGTATAAACCTCTAAGTTGATTATATATTTCTTTAGCATTTTTAGACCAATTTATTAATCCTGCTTCTTTTTTAAATGCGCGAGCAAATGTCGGCTCACCAGTTTGTGGTATTGCATTAATTTTTTTAGTCTTTAATAAATTTAAAGTTTCCTTCATAACTTCTATACCTAAGAGAGCTAATTTGTTAAATAAAGTTTCCGCATTATCTTTTTGGTCTATATCAATAGGTTTTTGAATTAAAATATCGCCAGTGTCTAGACCATCTTCAATGTAAAAAGATGTTACCCCAGTTTTAGTATCACCGTTAAGTAAAGAATATTGTATAGGCGCAGCTCCTCTATATTTTGGCAAAAGAGAAAAATGTATATTAAAAGTCCTAAACTTTGGTAAATCAAAGATGTTTCTTGGTATAAACTTACCGTAAGATACAGCAATACCCACATCTGCATCAAAGTTTTTTATAGTTTGGCATACATCTTGAGTAAACTTTAAAGGTTGAATAAAATTTAAGCTTTTTTCTAAAGCAAAAGTTTTAACCAAAGGATAAACAACTTGCTGTCCTCTTAATGCAGGCTTGTCAGGCATTGTTACAATAAAAAGTTCATGACTATCATTATATAAACTTTCAAGATAAAGCTTGGATATAGATGCTGTGCCAAAAAATAAAATTTTCACCAGTCGCCTGCTTTCTTTTTTCTTTTTATTTCTTTCTCTATTGCTTTTCTTTTAAAATCAGGCAAATAGTCTATAAAAAGTTTTCCATCTAGATGGTCTATCTCGTGGTGAATGGCTTCTGCAAGAAACCCTTGTGTAAAAATTTTTTTTTTATGTCCATCTAAGCCTGTATATTCAGCAGAGATTTTGTCAAACCGTGGCACCTTTTCATGAAAGCCAGGTATAGATAGGCAACCCTCGCCTTCAAAAAACTTTTTATCTTCTTTCATAAAAATTATAGGGTTAATCATAAATATTGGCGTTTTTTGATCTCGACTTATATCTATAGTGCAAATTCTCAAAAGTTGACCCACTTGAGGCGCTGCAAGGCCTACGCCTTTTGTAAAATACAGTGTCTCTAGCATGTCTTTAATAAGCAATTTTATGTCTTTTGTTATAGTGTCAACATTTTTAGACTTTTGCCTTAAAACTT
This sequence comes from Candidatus Endomicrobiellum siamense, assembly GCA_031268145.1. GTDB lineage: Bacteria > Elusimicrobiota > Endomicrobiia > Endomicrobiales > Endomicrobiaceae > Endomicrobiellum > Endomicrobiellum siamense. The sequence continues at coordinate 17,027 of JAIRXS010000019.1, read as the reverse complement.
TACTGCCGTATTTTTCTATATTAAGTATTGCCATAATGTATTATTAAGTTTAGCATTTTGTATTAAAAGGTTTCAAATAACAACTAAATTGTCGCGATGAACAACCTCATCTTCTGTAACATCTACTATTTTTCTCATTTCTTGAGTTTTTTTGCCTTTTATTTTTTCAAGAATATTGCTGTCATAGTTAGTAAGACCTCTGGCGAAGTCTTTTTGTGTTTGCGCATTTGCAATAGTTATAGTATCGCCTCTTTTAAAAGATCCGCTAATTTTCACTATTCCCGCAGCTAAGAGACTCTTTCCTTTAGTAAGCAAAAAATCCATAGCTTTTTGGTCTATAAAAACTGTCCCTTTAGGCTTTTTACTAAAAGCTATCCATGATTTTTTAGCTTCTAAATATTCCTTTGCAGCTAAAATGAATGTCCCTACAGAACTACCTAAAATTATATCTTTTAATAAATTTAATTTGGTCCCATTTGTTATTATTGTTTCCACACCAGAAGAAGTTGCAATTTTTGCTGCAATTATTTTTGTTTTCATGCCACCCGTACCTTTATCACTGGAGCATGTTGGTCCAGCAAAGTTTTCAATTTCTTGTGTAATATGTTCTATTTTAGGTATTAATATCGAAGTAGAAGGGTTGCCATTATACAGACCGTCTACATCGGTAAAAATTATAAGTTTGTCTGCATTTACCGCCAGAGCAACCAAAGCTGATAATGTGTCGTTATCTCCAAAATTGATTTCGTCAATTGAAACCGAATCATTTTCATTGATTATAGGAATTATATTGTTTTTAATTAAAGTGTTTAATGTGTTGCGCACATTTATATAACTTGCTCTCTTATCAAAAACATCTCTTGTGAGGAGAATTTGAGCAACAATATTATTGTAGTTTTCAAAAGCTTTAGAATAGGTGTTTATAAGTATAGGTTGGCCAATTGCAGCAAATGCTTGTTTTTCTCTTAATGTTTTATGTTTATCTTTAACGCATAAGCGAGATTTACCAGCGCTAACAGCGCCAGAGCTTACAAGTAAAATTTCATGTTTGTTTTTATGTAAAGCAGAAACTTCCTTTGCTAGATTAAATATATAATTCTCATTTAACAAGCCTTCATTTGTTGTCAATGTGCTTGTTCCAACTTTTATAACTATTCTCATAAAATATTAAAATCCCCGTGCTAAACGAATATTCTTTTATTTCTGTTATTATCTTGTAATTATACAAACATTATTTGTTATAATCCAATTGGTTGGCACATGCTCTATATATCATAAAAGCTATAAATGGACACTGCGATATTATTAGTCTTTCATAGAACAAAATTCTCCACACATAGTACATACATCTTCTCGTATTGGCAATAGTTTTTCTCTTTCTTTTGTAAATTTTTCTGGATCTAAACAAAATTCTTTTTGTTTTTCCCAATTTCTTGCTTTACGCCATTTAGACATTTCATCGTCACGTTCTTTTGCTCCTTTAACACCTTTAACAATATCTGCAGCATGTCCTGCAATTCTTGCAGAAATCACCCCTTCATGTACATCTTCAATGTTTGGCAATCTCAAATGTTCAGCAGGTGTAACATAACATATAAAATCAACCCCATAAGAAGCCGCTAATGCTCCACCTATAGCAGATGTTATATGGTCATATCCAGGTGCTATGTCTGTAACTAAAGGGCCTAAAAAGTATAAGGGAGCATTATGACCCATTCTTTTTGCAAGTGTAACATTTGCTTCTACTTGATTTAAAGGTATGTGTCCTGGTCCTTCTATCATCGACTGAACTCCAGCTTGCCTTGCTCTTAAAACAAGTTCTCCTAAAACCGAAAGCTCTGCAATCTGAGGGCCATCTGAAGCATCTTGTATACAACCTGGCCTAAATCCATCTCCTAAACTTAAAGTAATATCATATTTTTTTGCAATTGCTAAAAGTCTATCATACTGCTCGTAGAGAGGGTTTTCTTTGCCAGTTGCATTAATATATTTAACCAAAAAAGAACCTCCTCTACTTACAACTCCTGCTAAACGCCCTTGTCTAGTTAATATTTCTACATTAGCTCTATTAATACCACAATGAACTGTAATAAAATCTACCCCCTGTTGCGCTTGCTCTTCTATAATGTCAAATAAAAGTTCTTCATCTATTTGAGATACTTTTTTCCCCTTTGCAACTGTTTTACAAGCCGCTTCATAAATAGGGACAGTACCTACTTGAACAGTTGAGATTGCAAGAATTTCTTTTCTTATTTGAATTAAGCTCCCTCCTGTAGACAAATCCATAACTGCATCAGCTCCAGCTTTGATTGCAACATCAAGTTTTGTAAGCTCTTCTTTAATGTCTATATGGTCTGGCGAAGTCCCAATGTTGGCATTAACCTTAGTTTTTAAACCTGTGCCTACGCCAACAATTTTTTTAAAGTTCCTATTGATATTTTTAGGTATAACAATAATGCCTTCAGCAACACCTTCCCTAATAAATTCTTCACTTAAACTTTCGCTTTGAGCAACTTGCTTTATTAAATCATTTGCTTGTTTGTTTTGCGCAGATTCAATTAACGTCATTTTATTTTCCTCTTTTTGTAATATATTTTTGATTTTTACTGTTAGGTTTATCTGGCATCGTCACTTTTAACTTGCTATCAATAATTAAAGGATTTAAAATATATCGTCTAAAATAATCTCTGTTGCTTAACTCTAATATGCTGCTGTATTTCGCTTCTTGTTTTTGGTGTTTTTAAAATATCTATAGTTAGACATGTTTTGCCACGGATGATCTTTGCTTTGATTAACCGCCATTTGTTTAACTCTATTTATTAAATTCATTCTTAAATCTGAAATAGTCGCATATGGAAATATTTTGTTTTCTGAATAAGAACTTTGCTTTCTTAAATATAAAACTGTTTGATAAACGCTATCTCCAATTTTATTGCAACATTCTTTAAACGCTATAACTACACTTTCGCCTTGCGAAAGCAGTTTCATTATTTCTTTGCTCATTTTAAATTTCGCTTTTAAATTATTTTTTTACAAAAAAATCTTTATATTTTAAGTAGATTGCTTTTTCTTCAATATATGCTTTATATCTTTGCTTCTTAAATTCTTGAGATACTTCTGGAAGGAAATTTTTTGAATATTCCTCTAAAACTCTTAGAGACTCTTGCGCTCTTTTGAAGTTTGCGACTATTATTGCAGTCAAATTTCTTCTTGTATTTTCTTTCATCTGCCTGCCTGAATCAACAAAAGAATTTCTTTCTTTTATAATCTCGCCGTAAATCTCTCTTAATATTTTGTCTGTGTTATGACGAATAGCGCGAATTTTTTTATAAAATTCCCCATCATTTAAAATAAACCTTAAGCTGTCCTCTACAACTCTTAATCCCTCTCTGCAACGGTTTAAATTAGCATCAATGATTCTTAAAACTACTTCATGATTTGATTTACTCGAAAGGCGTTTGTCATGAGAAAACATAAGATTTGTTTTTTGATTGTTAATTTTATTACTAAGGTTATTTTTGTGTCTTTTTAGAGCCATATCTATCTACTATTAAATTTATCAAATTTGTTGTAGACTTTCCTTTTCTAAAAGGGAATCTGTAGACTTTTTTAACATATTCTCTTCCAACAATTTCTGAAAGTTTATAATCGCCGCCTTTAACTAAAATGTCAGGGCGAAGTTGGTTTAAAATTTCTTTTGGAGTTTGTTCTCCAAAAACAACAACATAATCTACAGGTTTTAAATAAAGTATAAATTTAGCTCTGCCTCTTTGATTTACTAAAGGCCTTTTGGGTCCTTTAAGACAACTTAAAGATTTGTCTGAATTTATTGCAACTATTAAAACATCTCCTAAACTTTTTGCTTTATTAAAAAGACTAATGTGCCCTAAATGTAATAAATCAAAACATCCATTTGTAAAAACTACTTTTTTCCCTTCTTTTTGAAGTCTTAAAACTTCTTGCTTCATTTCTTTTCTAGTTAATGCTCTTTTGATATTTTTTAGATTTTCCATATTTCTTAATTACCATTTAAAATGTGTTGGTTTAAGCATCTTTATAAATAGAATCTTACACTTACATTTGGAATATCGTCTACATCGCTTGCAAATCTAGTAAAACCATTACCTAAAGTTAATCTTAGACCGCATTCTGACGATAATGATAAGCTGTCTAAAACAAACCATTCTAAGCCCAGGCCTCCAATTAAGGTTACATCTTGTTGAGAATATCTTCCTGAGTGCGCCCCAATTGTTGATGTCGCATAGATATTTAATTTTTTATACGATTTAATTATCTCTAGTCCTTTTATGCCGATAACATAAGCGTTGCCAAAACCACTGTTGTCATTACTACTAGCTGTTCTAAAGCTAAAAAAACCTTCAATGCCAATTATATCCGTTAAATAATATCTTGCTGCTAATGCTGTATTTCTTATCCACGTAGTATTTGTACCTATTGCCAATTTACCTTTAAAACTATTAGGCACTTCTCCTTGAGCAAAAACATTTAATGTAACTGTAAATAAGACAGTTAAAATAAGTTTTTTCATAAATATTTCCTCTTATGTTATTTTATCTCATTAAGTCTATCTTGAGCTTTTTGCGCTTCTATAGTTGCAGGAAAATTAATTAAAATTTCATTGAATACTTTTATTGCTTCACTTTTAGAGTTTGAAAGAAGATAATATTCTGCTAAGTTTAAGTAGACATCTTTTATTAAAAAGTGGTCAGTATATTTATCAATAAACTCTTTTGAAGCATTTATAGTATTAAAATAGTCTCGTTTTGTATCAAAAACATAAATTACTCTCACTTGAGCTAAAGGTTTTATCTTCTCAGGCTTACCATTTTTTATAGTGTCGCTTAAAAGATTTAACGCTTCTTCATAGGCCCCAAGTTGAGTAAAAATATCTGCTTTTAAAAGCCTAGCTTGATATGCTGCTGGCATCCTAACATATTTAGATATTGTTTCATCTAAAAGTTCTATCCCTTCTTTTTGATTTCCTTGAGCAAAAGCAAGATAGGCAGAAGCTAGTTTTGTAGAAGCTATATTCTTTCGGTGACATTTAATCCAAACAATAAAAACAAGCGTAATAACAACTGCTACAGTAATGCTTATAACTGTAAAAAATTTAATTCTTTTGTCTTCTTTCTGTTTTTTTAGCAGTTTTAAGACTCTTTCTCTTAGGTTAAACTTCATCTCGTCTAATCCTCTCTATTTAGTAATATTTATTTCGTAAGATTTATTACAGAAAATTTTTGTATAAACAGTATACATTAGCTCGTAAAATTATAACAAAGCAATACCTTAGAGTCAATTAAATGTAGTACTGATGTTGCATAGGGACAAATGCAGATTTTATTAATTCAATTTTATCATTGCTTATTGCTATTATGTCAAAACGTATATCTCTTTTGATATTATTCATTTTCATATAAATAATAGAAGATTTGATAATTTTTTGTTGTTTTGTAAATGTTACAGCTTCTTGAGGAGTGCCACTATATAAAGATTTTCTATATTTTACTTCTATAAAAACTATCGAGTTTTTGTCCGTTGCAATTATATCTATTTCGCCAAACTTAGTTGTAAAATTTGTTACTAAAACTTTGTATTTAAGTTTTTTTATGTACTTTATTGCTTCTTTTTCTTTATTAAACCCCACATCTCTTGGTGTTTTTGTTTTAAAAAAGTTCATAATATTTTAGTTGTTTTATTACATATTGGAGCAAAGGACATTCTATGGATAGAGCAAACACCGTATTGGTTTATAGCTTCAATATGTTTTTTAGTCCCATATCCTTTATGTTTATCAAAACCATATAAGGGATATTTTTTTGCATATTCGTCCATTAAATTGTCTCTTATAACTTTTGCAAGTATTGAAGCAGCCGCAATAGAGGCACTTTTAGCATCTCCACCAACAATTGTTTCTTGGGCAATATCTAAGCCTTTAACTTTGCAATTGCCATCTATTAAGCAGATATCAGGTGCTTTTGGCAATTGTGAAATGCTATTTCTCATTGCAAGCAATGTAGCCTGCAAAATATTTATTTTATCTATTATGTTATTGTCCACAATAGAAATAGCATAAAATAAAGCTTTTTCTTTGATTATTTTAAAAAGAAATTCTCTTTTTTTCTGTGATAATTTTTTAGAGTCATTTAAATCGCAAATTAAACAATCTTTAGGAAGAATTACAGCTGAAGCTACTACAGGACCAGCTAAAGGACCCCGCCCTGCCTCATCTATACCAGCAATGAACTTTAGTCCTTTATCGTAAAAAATTTTATCAAAAGCAAATAAGTCCATTACTTTTATTATTAGTTTACAGAAGGGACCTTAGCTGTTTTTTCTTTACTAACAGCTGAAAGTCTTCTTGAAGAATCTTCAGAAATTCTAGCTGCTTTACCTGACAGATTTCTTAAATAGTAAAGTTTTGCTCTACGCACTTTTCCATACCTTACAATTTCAATTTTTTCAATACGAGGTGAATTAATAGGGAAAATTACTTCTATTCCTGTGCCAAAAGAAACTTTTCTGAGAGTAAAAGTTTCTGAAAGTCCGCTGCCCTTCCTACGTAGTACTATACCCTCAAGGATTTGAATTCTTTCATTCGAACCTTCTATAACTTTAAAATATACTTTTACCTGATCTCCAGGTCTAAAAGATACTTTTAAGTCTTTTTTTTGCGCTGATTGAACATATTCTAGCAATGACATTTGCTCCACGATACTTCCTCCTATATAAAAACTAATTTATTACATATTTCCTTGATCCCTTGGAGCAGTTAAGAAGTTAAATTAAATAACACCTTCATTTGTCGTATATACACCCGCAACGACAACAACACCATCCCGGTCTTGTTGAAATTGTCATATCATCCATAAGATCCTGCACACTCATTATGCCCGGCACCCACTCTTTCCCATGATAAGTAATCCCGGACGAACTTATTATAGACCCCTTAGGAATAGTCTGTTGTTTCCCTCTAAAATCCATATAAATATTTGAACCTGTGTGCATATCCCTAAATACAATTTGTTTACCCCTTCTTCCAGGACTAATCGTATCTTCAACTCTTATAACACCGCTTCCTCTAACATCAATCGAAGCAAATTCTTTACGAATAAATTCCCTCTTAAAAGATTTAAAATTATATCCATCATTACTCTTAGAAAATCCACCACCAGCATATAACTCTAAACTAATAAACAGTATAAACAAAAAAGATGACACTATTACCTTGTTCATAACACCCTCTCTGCCTAAAAATTTTTTACTAATCATCTATAATGAAAAAATATCCGGATCAGTCTCTCTGCTAATAGGATCTCTCCCATCATCATGGTAAATCATTCCACAAAAACCATCATTGTGAACCACAGACCCTTGACGAAGTATAATTTTTTCTTTCCTACTACCCGAACCATAAGTCAAATAAACACCCTTACCTTCCTCGCCATTCTTACGCTCAAACACCACTCCTTTACTTCCTCTGCCAGCTGTAACGGACTCTCTAATCGTAAAAAGACAGCTTACTGGTATATGCATTCTACACTCACTATCTGCAGTATAATATGTTTTAAAATCATTAAATTTTGACACAGTTACATCACTGGGTATAGGTGATACCGTCGATATGGTTTCTACAATTAATGATTTTCTAGGTGTACCGGGCAGCGATCCTGACGGTATGGGTTCCTCAATTAACGGTTTCCTAGGTATAGGCGGCGCCGTTGGTACGGATTCCAGACTTAACGGTTTACTAAGTGTAGGCACAATCAACGATTCCTTTATATCATCAGTTTCGACAATATTGCCATTACCACAGCAACAACAAAACAAACTCGCAAAAAACCCTTTTCCTGCATGTAAATTTGCATTAAATAGCATTACCATCATAAACGATAGAGCCAACACTTTCTTCATACATTTATTCATCTTCCCTCCGGTTTAATAGAAGATCTAAATCTTTTTAATAAATCCGGGCGCCGTTTTTTTGTACGTTCATATGCTTCATTTTTTCGCCAGAGGTCAATTTTTTTATGATCGCCAGACAACAAAACATCAGGCACTTTATGTCCTCTAAATACAGCTGGTCTTGTATAGTGCGGATAATCTAAAAATCCATTATAAAAAGAATCATTTTCTACAGAAGACTCTTCTTTTACAACACCAGGTAGCATTCTAGCTATGCTGTCTACTACTACCATAGTAGGGATTTCACCGCCAGTAAGAACATAGTCTCCTATCGATATCTCTTCATCAACATAATTAATAATGCGTTCATCAATACCTTCATAATGCCCACAAACAAAGATCAAATGCTTAAATTTTGAAAGTTTTTTTATAAGCACATTATTTAAAGTTTTCCCTTGAGGGGACATATAAATAACAAAAGGTTTTGCATAAAAGTTTTTATAAGAACTATTCTTTTTTTTTACTCCCAAGCTTTTTATGGCATCATATAAAGGTTCTGGTTTTAAAACCATTCCTACACCACCGCCAAAAGGTTTATCATCAACCTTTTTATGCTTGTCTTTAGAAAAAGATCTTATATCTGTTACTTTTATTTGTAAAATACTATTTTTTGTTGCTTTTCCTATTAAACTTTCCGTAAAAGACCCTTGAAACATTTTTGGGAAAACTGTAAGAATGTCAATCTTCATATATAAAATAACCATTATATTCAAAAGCACCGTCTGCCGATTTTACTTGTCCATAAATATCATCATATTCTTTTGGCAAAACAACAAAAATTTTTTTTCTTGCAATATTTACTTCTTTTACGACATTTTTTAATGCTGGAATTAAAACTTCCTCATTATAGTATTTAACAACCCAAATATCATTACTACCAGTAGATATAATATCAGAAAGAATCCCTATTTTATAGCCATTTTGATTAAAAACTTCAAACCCCAAGATATCTGATATCTTCCATTTCAAATTGTTTTTTTTAAAATCCATTACTTTACTCTACTACTTCAACACTTGCTCTCTTATCAAGCTTTGCAGAAGCTGAATTTACAATAATTCTTATTGCTTTAATAATTCTTCCTTCTTTACCAATAATTTTCCCTCTATCTCCAGCTGCAACTTTAAGTTCTAGAACAGTAGCCTTCTCCCCAGCAACTTCTTTAACTTCAACCTGATTTGAGTCATCAACTAAAGCCTTTGCAATCAGAAGCACTAAGTCCTTCATAAATCCCCCTCCCTGTTTTAAAAACATAACCTCAACAACTCAACTTACTTAGTCTCTATTGTTTGATTCTTTTTTATTAATACAGCAACGGTCTCAGAAGCTTTCGCTCCTGTACCCAACCAATAATTAACTCTGGCCATTTTAATATTACACTTATTGTCTAGAGCTATTGGGTCATAGTGTCCTAAAATTTCAATAGGTTGTCCATCTCTTTTTGTTCTTTGATCAATAGCTACAATTTTATAATAAGGTCTTTTTGGTTTGCCGCTTCTTTGCAAACGTAAACGTACTGCCATTTTGTACCTCCATAGTACTAATCCCTAATAATTCTAGTATAACTTAAAGTAATAGTAATAATGCATAACATGGGATTGTACACAAACCTTTGTTATTTGTCAAGGTATTTATTATTGCTATAAATTATTTATATTTGCACACAGTCTTAACACAAACATAATATACTACATTCTGAATTAAAACGGAGGGGGAGAGATTCGAACTCTCGGTACGGACGTACATCCGTACACCGGTTTAGCAAACCAGCGCACTAGGCCAACTATGCGACCCCTCCATGTTTTTATTATAAAAGATTATACTAAAATTTATTATACGTTGCAATGAAATTATAATTATTTGTAAAATACATTTATCTTTATATTAATATTAAAAAGAGGTTAAGATGAAGTTAATTGATGGTAAAAAAATATCCAATGACAAAAAAATTGAAATCAAAAATAGAATTGAAAAAATTAAACAACAAACTAATAAAATTCCAGGCCTTGCGACAATTCTAGTTGGGAATAATCCAGCAAGTCAAGTATATATTAATTCTAAGATTAAAGCCTGCGAAAGTGTAGGAATTAAATCTTTTCACTATAATTTAAGCAAAGACACCTCTATAGGAAATATTATCTCTTTAATAAAAAGTTTAAATAACAACCAAGAAATTGATGGCATTTTATTACAGCTGCCTTTGCCAAATAATCAAGATGCACAAGAATGTATTAATGCTATAGATCCACTGAAAGATGTGGATGGCCTGCATCCTTTTAATGCTGGGCTACTTATCCTTGCCAAAAACTGGAACGAAATTTTAGAAAAAAATATTTTAGTTTCTTGTACGCCTCTTGGAATTATATATATGTTGTTACATATGTCTAACATAAATATTGAAGGAAAAACTGCAATAGTTATAGGGAGATCTAACCTTGTTGGAAAGCCTCTCTCCATGTTATTGTTAGCAAACAATGCAACCGTAACAATAGCTCATTCAAAAACTAATAATTTAAAAAATTTGTGCAAAAATGCAGATATTATAATAGCTGCTATTGGAAAACCAAAATTCTTAAATAAAGACTTCATAAGAGATAAAGCAGTAATCATTGATGTTGGAATTAACAAAACACCTGACGGCTTATGTGGCGACGTAGATTTTGATTCAGTTAAAGATATGGATATAGAAATAACCCCAGTGCCAGGAGGTGTTGGCCCTATGACAATAACAATGCTTTTAGAGAACACTTTAAAAGCATTCAAGAATAGAAACAGTATCAAAAACTACATGTAAAGCCTAATTACAAATTTGTAAAATTTATATAGATATTTAATTGTGGAGAGACAATGAATTTCAATTTTATAGTAACGCTTTTTCTGCCAATAATTGCAGGACTTATGTATTTTCTTATGGCATTTCAAGTGAAGCGCACAAGCAAATTCCGTTCAATAATGTTTGGAGAAATTGGGTTTAAAAAAATTGAAACTGCTTTTATATTATTTGGCATTTATTTTATTACTCGCCCTTTACAAAATATTTTAGGGCCTCATCCTTTACCTTTAATAATTAATTGTTTAAGACAGTTTTTTTTAATGGCTATTATCTCGCCTTCTATTCTTGTAGCTATTTTTCATTGGGTCCCTACACCAAGTGGAGCACCACGTTCGAATAAATTTGCAGCTTACACAATAGGAGTACTAATGGGGACTATATTTGTACTCCTAAACAGCATTGCTGTACGTGAGTCACAAATTATATCAATTTGGGGAAACATTACTATTTATGATCCAATATGGTTTCGCTCTCAATCTGCAGTACAACTTGTCTTGATACATTTAATTTGCCAGTTTGTTTCTCCTGTAGGATTTTTGCTTCTTGCAGCTGCTTATGTAAGACATAGAAGGCATAATTATCATCTTACAAATATTTATAATTTAATGCCTACAAAATGGAAATACCTTGAAGCAAGTCTTATTATTTTTGCACTTTCTTTTATTGTGGCAGGTATCGCTGCTGTTCTAGGGGTTTACTATACTTATCTTTGGACTATTTATTTTACTGGTGCTATTATTTCTGGTTTTTTTGAGCTGAAAAGTATTAAACTTCCACCCAGGCAAACTCCTAATGATTTAAAATAAAATTTGATTTTTTATATATATACTATATATAATTATTTGTAAGAGGCTTAAGCCTTTATGCGCTTGTCGCAAAAAACAATGGGAGGTCTTTTCCCAAAAGGAGCCAATATGGCTTGTGGATGCGGATGCAAAACAAAAAAAGCAACTGCTAAGAAAAATGTTGTAAAAAAAGTAGCTACTAAGAAAACGACAAAGAAGAAAACTACTGCGAAAAAGAAAGCAAAATAAAAAATAAAACAAGAAAGTCGTCTATTCTACATAGACGGCTTTCTTGTTTTCTAGGGGTCAAGGCAAGGTTTATTTTTTTGGTTTAATAACTTCAAAATTTGTGTACTTGCGTAAAACTTCTGGAATTATTACTGAGCCATCTTCCTGTTGATAATACTCTAAAATAGCAGCAAATGTTCTACCCACAGCAACGCCTGATCCGTTAAGAGTATGCAGAAATTCTTTTTTCTTATTTTTATATTTTACTTTTATGTTCATTCTTCTTGCTTGAAAATCTTTAAAATTTGAACACGAAGAAATTTCTCTATACGCAAAATCTCCTGCAAGCCATACTTCTAAATCATAAGTTTTTGCTGAAGTAAAACCCATATCGCCGCTAGATAAAAGAACAACTCTATAGGGAAGTTCTAGAAGTTCTAAAACATTGACTGCATCTAACACAAGACTTTCTAGCTCGTTGTTTGACGTTTCAGGTTTAACAAATTTTACAAGTTCAACTTTATTAAATTGATGGTTTCTGATAAGTCCTTTGGTGTCTTTCCCATAAGTGCCTGCTTCTCTTCTAAAGCATGCAGAATAAGAAATCAGTTTCTGGGGAAGATTTGTTTCATCTAAAACATCGTCTCTGTAAATATTTGTTACAGGTATTTCTGCGGTGGATATTAAATATAAATCATCATTTGCACATTTAAAAGCTTCTTCTTCAAATTTTGGCAATTGTCCCGTGCCAAGCATTGAAGTACGATTTACAAGATAGGGCGTCATTATTTCTTTATATCCCTTTTCTTTATGAGTATCAAGAAAAAAAGAAATAATAGCCCTTTCCAAAGCACACCCTTCATTTTTTAAAACAGCGAAACGAGAACCTGAAATTTTAGCAGCTGTTGCAAAATCTAAAATACCTAGTTTTTCTCCAATTTCCCAATGGTGTTTCGGTTTAAAAGAAAATTTTTTAGGTTCTCCTACAAATTTTATAACTTTGTTATCTTTTTCATCTTTTCCTAAGGGGACGCTTTCGTCTGGAATGTTTGGAAGAGTAAGAAGGAAGTCTTCCATCTGATTTTCTATCATTAATAGCTGTTTTTCTTGTTGTTGTATTGTATATCTTAGTTCATTTATTTCTTTAAGTAGATCAGCAGGGGGATCTTTGCGATCTCTTTTTATATTGCCAACTTTTTCAGATAGTTTATTGCGTTTAAGTCTTAACGATTCTGTCTCTTCTATAATAATTTTTCTTTCATTATCCCATTGTAAAAGTTGTTCAAAATCAACATTTTTATTTCTAGAAAGCATTGCTTTTTTTACAAAATCAACATGTTCTCTAATAAATTTTATATCTAACATTGTATCTCCCTATGTTTAATTTGAATAATGAAGCTCAACAGAGTCTTTTATGCCTATAATAGTTTCTGCATCATTTATAAACCCATCTGACGCATCTACAAAAAATTCCGTTTCGATGATATAGCTCCCATGCAACATATCTTCTAGATCTATAAAAACTTTAGATTTGCCTTTATGATGTTCAAAAATTTTTTTTAACCCTTCACCTAAAGTATCGTCATATCTTGTGGTTGAAAGCTTTATGTGAACTTCACTACTATTAGGAGGAAACTTTTGCCTTGCTTCTTCTAGAGTCATAATATCTTCAACTATAATTTCTGATTGTCCTTGAGTGTTCATAAGACCACCTTTTACAACAACAACATTTCTCGGTGTAAGATAACTGCTAAACCTTTCAAAGTTTTTTGGAAAAAGTACAGCGTCAACACTTCCATGTAAGTCTTCTATTTTAAATCTCGCATATGTTTCCTTTCTTGCTTTTGAAATAAGCTTCTTCACAGAGATTATCATACCAGCTACGCGAACAATTTGAGCTGTTTTAAAATCAACATTTTCCTTAGGCTCAGGAAGTTTATCTAGTCTATAATTAGAATAGGCTGTAAGTTCCCTTTTCATAGAAGCAATAGGATGTCCTGAAAGATAAAAACCTAAAACTTCTTTCTCAAAGTCCAAGGCTTCAAAAAAATCTAGCGCTTTTGATTTTGGAAGCAAAGATTCATTTATTGTTGTTGAATTGTCAAACAAAAAGCCTTGAGCTGATTGCTTCTCCTGTTTTATTTTTGCAACTCGATCTACAGAAGAATCTATTCCAGCGAGTAAATCCGCTCTGACTTGCAATTTATCTTTTCCAAAAGAATCAAAAACTCCTGCTTTTGTAAAACTTTCAAGTGCTTTTTTATTTGTAGATTTTAAATCTATTTTTTGTAAAAAATCGTTCCAATCTTTAAACTTTTGAAAAGTTCCATCTTTCATTCGAGCTCGTTCTATAGATTCAGTTAACCCTTCTCCGACATTTTTAATAGCAAGCAGTCCAAATCTTATGTTTTTACCTTCTATCTTAAACCTACTGTCAGAATATTGTATGTCAGGGGGCAATACCTTAATTCCAAAACTATCCGCATCATTTAAATACATAACAAGCTTACTTTCATCATTATCTTTTAGTGTAGAGCGACCTATCTCACTGTTAAGTAGTGCGGTTAAATATTCTAAAGGGTAATTTGCTTTTAAGTATGCTGTTCTATAGGAAACTATTCCATAAGCAGCAGAATGAGATTTGTTAAAGCCATATCCTCCAAAAGCTACAATATTGTTAAATATTTTTTCAGATGTTTTTTTGTCAATCCCTTTATCTTTAGCACCATTTATAAATTTTTCTCTTTGTTTCTCAATAACTTCAGGAATTTTTTTGCTCATGGCTTTACGTAAACTGTCTGCTTCTCCCGGAGTAAAACCTGCTAAAACTACAGACATTTTCATCGCTTGTTCTTGATATAAAATAACTCCATAAGTACTTTTTAATATAGGTTCTTGTAGAGGATGATCATAAACGATTGCTGTTTTTCCATGTTTACGATCTACAAAATCGTCTAGCATTCCAGACCCCATTGGCCCTGGACGGTATAAAGCAATTAAAGCTATGATATCATCAATAGAGGTCGGTTTAAGCTTTTTTATCAAATCACGTAACCCTTTGCTTTCAAGCTGAAATACGCCCATAGTTTTTGCTTCTTCCAGCAACTGATAAGTCTTGCTGTCATCTAATGGAATATTGTCTAATTTAAATTTTGGATTATTTTTATGTATAAATTTTACACAATCATCAATAATAGTAAGGGTTCTCAAACCTAAAAAATCAACTTTTAAAAGGCCTAGTTGTGGCAATACAATGCCATCATACTGAGTTGTGATAATATTTTTTGACCCTTTTGCAAGCGGAGAATAATTTGTAATTTCTTCATTTGCTATAACCATACCAGCAGCATGCACGCCAGTATGCCTTTTTAACCCTTCAAGTTTTTGTGAAGCAGTTATAAGTTTTGCAATTTTTTCATCTGATTTAACAAGTTTAGATAAATCTATAGAGGTTTCTAAAGCATCTTTAATACTTGTATTATAAGGTATAAGTTTTGCAATATTGTTTGATTCGGTAGGTGTAAAACCCATAACCCTTGCCACATCTTTTATAACAAGTCTAGCCTGCATTGATCCAAACGTTATAATTTGAGCGCACTTCTCTTCTCCATATTTTTGTCGCACATATCTTATAACTTCATCTCTGCCTGAGTCTGCAAAATCTATATCTAAATCAGGCATTGAACGTCTGTCAGGATTTAAAAATCTTTCAAATAATAAATCATATTTTAAAGGGCAGATGTCTGTTATATCTAAAGTGTATGCAACCATAGAACCTGCTCCAGACCCTCTTCCTGGACCTACAGGGATACCATGTTCTTTAGAGTATTTCACAAAATCTGAAACTATCAAAAAGTACGAAGCAAATCCCATTCTGTTTATTACGGTAAGTTCCTGTTTTAATCTTTCTTTATGCTCTTGTTTTGGGTTTACATATTTGATTTTAAGGCCTTTAGTACACAAATCTTCAAGATAGGCCGAATCAGATTTATACTCTTTTGGCACAGGGAACTGTGGTAAAAGTAGGTTATCTGTGCTTATTTCTAAATTTGTTTTTTCTGCAATCACTAAAGTATTTTTTATAGCTTCTGGAACATAAGAAAATGTTTTTATCATATCTTCTGAGCTGCGATAATAAAAAAGGTCTGAATCAAAGCGTAGCCTTTTAGGATCGTCTAATGCTTTGCCTGTTCCTATACAAAGTAAAATATCGTGAATTTGTGAATCTTCTTTTCTTAAAAAATGACAATCATTTGTAGCGACAAGAGCAATGTCGGTTTTTTTTGATAAATCAAGAAGATCTGGTATTATTTTCTGTTGTTCTTTAAGCCCATTGTCCATAATTTCTAGATAAAAATTGTCTTTACCAAAAATATCTCTATACTCTAAAGCTGCCTTTTGGGCTTTTTGAGCGTTGCCTTTCAACAAAGCGTCAGCAACTTCGCCAGCAAGGCAACCTGATAAAGCAATTATGCCATTGCTATATTTTCTTAACACTTCTTTATCTACGCGCGGTTTATAATAAAAACCCTCAGTAAAGCCTATACTAACTATACGCATAAGGTTTTGATACCCTTGTAAATCTTTAGCAAGTAACGTCAAATGATTATAATTGCCT
This sequence comes from Candidatus Endomicrobiellum siamense, assembly GCA_031268145.1. Taxonomy (GTDB): domain Bacteria; phylum Elusimicrobiota; class Endomicrobiia; order Endomicrobiales; family Endomicrobiaceae; genus Endomicrobiellum; species Endomicrobiellum siamense. The sequence continues at coordinate 582 of JAIRXS010000019.1, read as the reverse complement.
CTATCTTCAGCTGTTTTGTCAATGCTTTTATCAAATCGCGATTTTGGAGCAACATATACCTCGCACCCTATAATTGGCTTTATCCCGACTTCTTTTGCCGTCCAATAAAATTCCATAGCACCATACATATTCCCATGGTCAGTAATAGCAAGCGCAGGCATTTTATATTCATTAACTATTAAGTTGAATAGTTCTCCTGGTTTTCCCTTGTCATCTATAAGCTTACAAGCGCCATCAAGCAAAGAATATTCAGTATGATTATGTAAATGTATAAATTCTTGAGCCATAAAACACCTGTTATTTTAGATTTTACAACTAGAGATAATTATATCATTTTGGAAAGAAGTTTCTTCAATTTGATAAAGTAGTGTCATTTACGATATCCCAATACGCAAATATAATTATAGCTATGTTTGCCAAGAAATATTACGTAAATATGATGCAAAAATATCGATTCAAACAATAATTGAAAGAAGTAAAGCAAAGCTAGACAAAGCCAGTTTAAAAACATTAGATAGATTTTTTAAAGATATAGACGATGGATTAAGAGACAGATATATTTAGATAATCTAATTGACATAA
>JAIRXS010000013.1 GCA_031268145.1 Candidatus Endomicrobiellum siamense | reverse complement strand
GCTGTATGCTGTATGCTGTATGCTGTATGCTGTATGCTGTATGCTGTATGCTGTATGCTGTATGCTGTATGCTGTATGCTGTATGCTGTATGGCTGGGATCTGCATTCTTTTCTCCCTTGTTAACTTACGCACGTAATTTTACAAAATATTATCGCAAAAAAGCAAGCTCAAAAAATTCTTTATCCTCATGACTTGACCGTTTAGGTTACCAATTGATTCTCAAATGTCCATATATAAATGTCAAATGTCAATGGAAATTTATTCTATTATTTCCCAATAGCCGTTTTTATCAGCACCGATTTTTTCATATAAATATTCCTTAGGAAACATGTTATCTTGTCCTAAAATAGCAAAACTATCAAGACTTTTTTTAAATTCTGCCATTTCTTTAAAGCCTTGTCTTCCCAGCATTTTTTCTAAAAAAATATGTCTAAGTTTACCTATACCATGTTCAGCTGAAACAGTACCATTAAGTTCTACAACTTTACAAACAATATCAGTGTATAATTTTCTGCACATTTCGTATTCTTCTTTATTTAAAGCCAAAATATTTGCATGGAGATGATTTTGACCAATGTGGCCAAAAGTTAAGTTAAAAACGCCTGAAGCTTCAAATTCTTTTTGGCAAAAATTTACTATGTCAGAAAGTTTTCCTTCAGGAACAGCAAAATCCGTTCCTACTTTAGGCATTTTTCTTTTTTTTACCATTTCGTTAACCTGCTCGGGAATTGCATGTCTAAAAACTCTAAACTTTTCTAATTCAGATAAGTTTGACGCAAACCACACATTATCTAAATCTATATTACATTTTTGCATAACGTCCTGCCATTTATCAATTAACAAATCTGCATTGTTATCATAGACATCTTGTTCAAACATTATACCGGCATCAGTCTTTAAGGGAATTGTAGGGTAATTGTCTCTAATAAGATCTAAAGCATTTTTATCAAAGTATTCTAAAGCCATAGGGTTAATAGAGTCTTTTATTTTTTCTGTTTTTGCTTTTTTTGAAATAATTTTTATTTCATTTACAAAAGAGTATCCATCTTTGTGATTATCAAAAAATACTATGCCTCCAAAAACTTCTTTAAAATGAGGTATTAGCTTTAAAACAGCTTCTACTATAACACAAAGAGTTCCTTCTTGACCTATAAAAATATCTATCAAATCGCAATTAGGATAATTATAATATCCTGCTGCATTTTTAATATAAGGCAACTTATATTGTGGGAGCTTTATATGTTTTACACCTTTATCTGTACTAAACGCTATATTTCCATTTTTGTCTGCAAAAACTTTTCCTCTTTCAATAAAACTTTTTGACCCATCTGAAAAAATAACATTTAAAGCCTGTATATATTCTCTTGTTGAGCCAAACTTAAAACTTCTAGCTCCAGAAGCATTTGTAGAAATATTTCCACCTATAGAAGCACTTTGTTCTGTAGGATCTGGAGGGTACATCCATCCATTTTTATAAGCTTTTAATTTAATGTCACTAAGTCTTGCACCCGACTGCACAGTAACAAAAGCAGTATTATCGTTAATCTGTTTTATTTCACCTATACTATTTAATTTTTCCAAGGATAAAACAGCTCCTCCAAAAGCAAGCCCAGAAGCAGTGTTTCCTGTAAGCGCACCGACAATAGTCACTGGTATTTTATTTTTAGACATTTCAACTAAAAATTTATGAATATCATCTTCCTTTTCTGCTATTGCAACAAAATCAGCATGCGCTCCAGAAACACCAGAATTGTCTTGAAAATAATTTTGTATAGTACTTTTATCTTTTTTGATTATCATAAAAACCTAGTTACATACTTAGTATCTATACACTGCCTTTTACAAGTATAAGTTGTATTTATAATTTTTTATGCAATAAGTATGAAAATTGAGGTACTAAAAAGATATTTATAAACTTATTCTCTAAGTTTGACTTGCAAATCATAATCTAATTTTTCTAAAAGATTGTTCATAGCATTATTAACTTCTGTATCAGTTAAAGTTTTGTTGTCATCCCTATATTGCAATCTAAACGAATAACTTATTTTGCCTGCACCTATTTTTGTTTCGTCTGTGTAAACTGAGAATAAAGAATACTCTTTTAAAATACCACCTGATTTTATAATACTCCTTATAACTTTTTCTATTTTAAAAAAGGGTAATTCTTTGTCCGCTATTATAGAGATATCTCTTTTTACTAAAGGAAGCTTTGAAAAAGATTTATACTGTACAGTATCAAAATTTTTATCCTTTTCAATAAAACTCAAATCTATTTGGCAATAAAAAATTTCCTCTTTTAAATCCTGTATAATATACGGATTTAAAATACCAAACTGGCCAATAACTTTACCTTTACACATTATGCTTGCGGTTTTGCCTGTATGAAAACACATCTCTGGGTTTAAATTCTGGTCAATGAGAAAATTTTTTGGCATAATATTTTTTATTATACCTCCTCCAAAATAAAAATCGTATTTTGAATTAATTTTTTGCCCTTCCCATTTCCACCATTCTTGCCACACTTGTCCAAAAGCAATAAAAGCAAAAGCCTGTCTCTCTCCTAGCTCGTTAAAAATTTTTCCGTGCTCAAATAAAGCAACGGACTCTGCTCCTTGGCTAACATTTAACATTAAATTTTTATAAAGACCAGGCAATAAAGACGGTCTTAAAACTTCATTTTCTTTAGATACAGGGTTTGCAATTTTAACTGAGTATTTTAAACCGAACTTTTCAAGTTCTTTAATCTCGCAAAAACTGCAATTTAAGACCTCGCTAAAACCAAGACTGTTTAATTTAACTCTAAAGACTTTTGCAGTTTCGCAAATAAAAGAATCCTGCGAAGCAGGTAAGCAAACAGCATGTGTTTTTTTGACAGGGATGGTATCATATCCTTTTATCCTTACAATTTCTTCAATTAAGTCCACTTCTTCTTTTATATCGTTACGCCATGAGGGGACTGTACAAATTATAACCTCGCTTTTTAACTGTAAATATATGCCTAAATATCTCAAAATTTCCATTATTTCATCTTCGTCTATTTTATAGCCTAAAACTTTAAAAACTCTTTCTATTCTTAAAACTATGCTTGTTTTTTCATATTTAATGTTTTGTAAATCTTCTCTTGCTTCTATTTTACCGCCAGCAATATCTGAAATAAGATTTACAGCTCTTAAAAAAGCAATCTCTGCCATATCCCAACTTACGCCCCTTTCAAATCTATAAGATGAATCAGTCGATAAATTTAATTTTTTTGAAGTTTTTCTTATAGATACACTGTCAAAAATAGCGCTTTCCAAAAAGACTGTTTCTGTTCTTTCATCAATACCTGAATGCTGCCCTCCCATTACACCAGCAATTGCAATAGGTTGTTTATCATCTGCTATAACAAGCATTTGAGAGGAGAGAGTATATTCTTTATCATCTAAAGCAGTAATTTTTTCAAGTTCGTTTGCAGTTCTTACAACAATATTTTTAGAGAGCAATTTGCTTAAATCAAATGCGTGCAAAGGCTGACCTAACTCTAACATAACATAATTTGTTATATCAACAATATTATTAATTGATCTTATACCACTTTTTTCTAAAATATCTTTAATCCATTTAGGCGACTCTCCAATTTTTACACCGGAAATTATGCCTCCTATATAACGCAAACACAAGTCGGATTTTATCTGTAGACAATTTAACCCTGAAACATTAAAAGTTTTTGTTTTAGGATAAGTGACAATTTTTTTTAGTTTTGCACCAATTTCTCTGGCAACTCCAAGATGGCTTAAAACGTCACCCCTATTTGTAGTTATTTCTACATTAAGAACAGAGTCTACGTTTTCTAAAACATTCTCTAGAGCAAGGCCAAGATTAGTTTTATTGTCAAGAATGTAAATACTTCCTGATTCTTCAGACAAGCCAAGCTCTTTTTTAGAACACAACATTCCTTCAGATTCTATTCCTCTGATTTTAGACTTTTTTATGTGGAAATTTTCCGGTAATATTGCCCCTATTTTTGCAAGAGGGACAATCTGCCCTACAGTAATATTTTCTGCACCACATACTATTTTGTATTCATTTAGTCCATCGCTTACTTTACATAAAGAAAGTTTATCTGCCTCTGGGTGTTTTTGTATATCTAAAATTTTAGCTGTAACCACATTTGTCCATCCACATGCACTTGAAACTACAGAAGTCTCAATTCCTATAGGTGTAAGCATGTCACTGAGTTCTTTTGGAGATAAATTAAAATTAACGAAACTTTTAAGTAAATTATATGATACTTTCATTTTTTATCCTTTTTAAAAGGCATGACCGCCAGAAACTTTTATAATTTTACCTGTAACTTACGCAGCCTGCTCTGATGCTAAAAACAAGATGGTGTTTGCTATATCTTGCGGTTGTATTAAGAGCAACTTTATTATTTAAATTTACCATATAAAACTCCAAAAAAACATCTGTTAAAATTGCTTTAAAAATCTTAGATCGTTTTCAAAAAATAAGCGTATGTCATCTATGCCATGTTTAAACATTGTTACCCTTTCAACACCTATTCCAAAAGCATAACCTGTGTATTTTTCACTGTCATAATTAACAGCTTTTAAAACATTTGGATGGACCATTCCACAACCTAATATTTCAACCCACCCTGAATTTTTGCACACATTACATCCTTTGCCTTTACAAAAAATACACTGCACGTCAACTTCTGATGAAGGTTCTGTAAACTGAAAATGCGAAGGTCTAAAACGTATACCTACACTTGGTCCAAAAAATTTGTGTATAAAATCTGACAAAACTGCTTTCAAATCAACAAAAGTTATATTTTCATCTACAGCTAGACCTTCAATCTGATGAAAAGTTGAGAAATGTGTTGCATCTGAAGCTTCATTTCTGTAAACCTTGCCAGGAACAATCACTCTTATTGGAGGTTTTTGTTTTTCCATAACATGAATTTGCCCTGGAGAAGTGTGTGTTCTGAGAAGTTCTTTTGCGCCATCAAGATAAAAAGTATCCTGGGTGTCCCTAGCTGGGTGATTTCCAGAAATATTTAGAGCTTCAAAATTATACCACTCTGTTTCTATTTCTGGACCCTGCGCAATAGAAAAACCTAGAGATTTAAAAACACTACTAATATCTTCTATTGCTTGTATTATAGGGTGGAAACTACCTTTGGGGAAAGGAAAATAAAAATTGCTTGAATAGTCCAATTTCTCCTTTTGCATTTTTTCTTCTAACATTGCTTTTTTTAATGTCTCTTTTTTTAATTCTATTTCATTTTCTATATCGTTTTTTGCTTTATTAGTAATAGAGCCTATTCTTTTTTTATCTTCTATAGAATAGTTTGACAGAGACTTTAATATTTGAGTTAAAATACCATTTTTACCCAAATACTTAACTTTTATATTTTCAATACTTTCTAAGTTAGCATCTTTTATTTGCAGGGTTGCTTCTTTGACAATTTCTTCAATATTAATATTATTCATATAAAACCTTTTAGTATAAAATAATAATGATACTTCTTAATAAAACTTAATCTTTTATCTCTACACCAATAAGTTTGGCAAGCCTATCTTTTGCTATCTTATATTCAGAATTAATATTCACAGCTTTTTGATACATTTCTTTTGCCTCGCATATTAAGTTAGAACTTTCTTTAATAAGCCCTATATTATAATATGCTTCTGCATTGGAAGGATTTATTTCTATAGCTTTTTTAAATTCTGCAACTGCTTCATCATATTTATCGTTTAAAAAATAAAACTTACCTAGTTCTATGTGGCTTGCTTCTAAAGAAGCATTTGTTTTTAAGTTTTCTGTAATCATTCTTTATCCTTTTTTATTTTTGCCAGAGATTCCTCAGACCCAATAACAACCAACACATCGTTTTGATTTATTTCGTCAGATGGACCAGGGACCATATTAATTTCCTCTTTTATATCGCTTTGCCCGTCATCGTTAATTATTGGAACATGCTTGCGTATAGCAATAATATTTATGCCGTAATTATTTCTTATATTTGAGTCTTTTATAGTTTTGCCCCAAACATATTTTGGGGCAACTATTTCAGCTAAATTATAATCCTTAGAAAGCTTTATTTGTTCTAAAATGTTTGGTGTCACTATATTTTCTACAAATTTTTTTGACATTTCAAGTTCTGGATATACCACTGTGCTTGCTCCAAGCTTTGCAGCAACTTTTGAATGCCAAGCACTTGCAGATTTAACAATAACATCCTTAACGCCCAATTCTTTAACTATCAATGTTGCTAAAATACTTGTCTCTATACTTTCGCCAATGGATATTACCACGCTATCGCAATCTGCAACACCTGCTTCTAACATAGCCTTTTCATCAGTAGCGTCTACAACTAATGCCTGTGTAACAAACTGACTTATTCTATCTACTATTTCTGTATTCACATCTATAGCTAAAACTTGAATACCTTTATTTGCAAATTCTAATGCAACATTATAACCGAAAGTGCCAAGCCCAATAACTGCAAATTGTTTACCTTTCATTGGCAGCCTCTTTATCCAACTAAAATCCTTCCTTCAGGATATCTTACCCTTTTCTTTTCATGACTAGGATCTAACATGAGCACAAACAAAGTAAGAATTCCTACCCTGCCTACCAACATTGCAATGATAATATAAATTTTACTCGCTAATGATAACTCTTCTGTAATACCCAAAGACATACCAACCGTAGCAAGTGCAGAGACCACTTCAAAAACAACAGCAATTGGTTTTAAATTATCTTCGTGTAAAATGACAATTGCAGAAAACAAGAATATTAAAGCAAAAAACACAATAAAAATTACTAATGCTTTTTTTATTAAGTCAAAAGGAATACGTCTTTTAAACAAAACATAGTCATCATCGCCAGTAAGAACGCTTCTTATAAAAACAAATACTAGAGCAAGCGTAGTAATTTTTACACCCCCTGCAGTACTGCCAGGGGCTGCCCCTATTGACATAAAAAATATTATTACAGATTCTGTAAACTCATTAAGCAACTCTATTGGAATACTACAAAATCCTGCTGTTCTTGAGCTGACAGCTTCAAAAAAAGAATTATTTATTAAATAAAAAAATCCATGCCCTGCTACCGATTTGGAAAACAAAAACATAGTAAAAGCAAAAACAGTAAAACTTAAAGACATAGAAAGCACTATTTTAGTATGTATAGATAGATAAAGTCTCTTTTCTTTATAATAGTCATAGATGTCCACTATAACAAAGAAACCAAGACCCCCAAGCAATATAAGAATCGAAACAATATACAAAACCCCAGGGTTTTGTGAAAAGGACATCATGCTATCATTAAAAATACTAAAACCTGCGTTACAAAAAGACATTATTGAGTAAAATATACCTAAGTATACTGATTTAAAAAAAGAAAAATCTTTTAAAAAATTAATTGTTAAGAGCAATGCTCCTAAAAACTCTATCGCTAAAACAAAAAAAACAGCTTTTGACAAAAGCTTTTTTAATCCATTAAAAGAAGAAACCTCAAACATGTCTTGCATTATACGTCTATCTTTCAACGAAATTTTGCCTAAGAGTAATGTTAAAACTGTAGAAATAAACATGTACCCCAGTCCACCAATTTGTACCAAAAACAAAATAATTATTTGCCCAAACTTAGAGTAATACTCTCCAATATTTACAACAGAAAGACCTGTAACGCAAACAGCAGAAACAGACGTAAATAAGCTTGTAATAAAAGAATATTCCACTTCAGAATTATAAGAAGCAGGCAAGGACAATAATGCTACACCTACTACTATAAGTATAATAAAAAACAAAGCTAACGTTTTTGCTGGAGAATATTTCATCCTTTAATCTTTATGCGGATTTTGCAATTTCCACTAGCTGTTTAAATACTGCATTGTCATTTACTGCAATGTCTGCAAGCATTTTTCTATCTAGAGTAATATTAGCTTTCTTAAGACCAAAAATAAACTTGTTATATGAAATACCTTCCTGCCTTACTGCTGCATTAAGACGAACTATCCAAAGAGTTCTAAAATTTGCTTTATTGTCTTTCCTTCCTACATAAGAATATGCAAGAGCTCTTTCTACCTGCTGAATAACCATTCTCCAACGGTTTTTCTTTGTAGCATAAGAACCTTTTGCTAATCTAAATATTTTTTTCTTCCTTTGTCTTGTATATACGGCACTTTTCGTACGCATTTAAAATCTCCTTAGATTCCAAGAAATATCGTTAAAAACTGTAAGGCATAAACTTCTTTATAATTTTCATATCTGAGTCTGCTACAAGTACAGCTTTTCTTGATTTTCTGTTCTGATTTCCAGAATCCCCTGTTAAGAGATGTCTTTGACCGGGTTTTTTATACTTTGCTTTCCCTTTCCCTGTAATTTTAAAACGTTTTTTTGCACCACTATGCGTTTTCATTTTAGGCATTGCTTTCTCCATTACTTACAACAGCATTTTATACCGTTGAAAAATTAATATTTATTTCACTTTCTTTTTAGGCGCTAATAATAAAAACATTCTGGTGCCCATGGAAGAAATCCGTCCTTCCGTTTCAGCTATTTCAGATAGAGCCTCTTTAATTTTATCTATTACTTTAATTCCCAACTCTTTATGCTGCATTTCTCTTCCAGAAAACATAGCTGTAATTTGAACTTTATTTCCATCTTCAATAAAACTTTTAATATGTTTTATCTTTACTTCCAAATCATGCTCGCAAATGCGAGGTCTTATTCTGACTTCTTTTAGGTGAGAAACCTTTTGTTTCTTTTTTGCCTCTTTGCTTTTCTTTTCCATCTCATACTTAAATTTAGAAAAATTAGTTATTTTACACACAGGAGGATTTGCCTGCGGAGAAATTTCAACAAGATCTAAGTCTAAAGCCTGAGCTTTAGATAAAGCTTCCACTGTTTTTACTATTCCCATCATAGTTCCATCGTGGCCAATAAGTCTTACATCTGGAACTCTAATAAATTGATTTATACGAATTTTTTTGTTTTCGACGATTCCTCCTCTTGTTTTTAGGTAAAAGTCCATAAACAATTTTAATAAAAATCAGGGCAGAGTATTCTCCGCCCCGTAATAATACAAACACTATTTATCTAAAATAACCTTTTCCCTTCTTAGTAAACAGTTTGGTAAAGGTGAGCCGGGACGGCTTCTTTTATAAAAACATGATTTCATTTATTATCGTAATTATATAATAACAATTTTATAGTTGTCAAACAATTACAGCTAGGAGATTTTTTGAAGATTCCTAGCTGTAAACAATTATTAAAACTTTCACTTACTGTACTGAAGATTTTGTATTTGTAGCATTTGTTGCTTCTATTTGAGTTTCCGAAACTACAGGTGTACTTGTTTCTACCTCAACAATTTCTTCTTCAACTACTTCCACTGGCTCTTGAGATGGTTCTGATTTCTTGCTCGAGCAAGATACCAAACCAAAACCCAAAAATAACGCCAACACTGCTAAAAACGAAAGCTTTTTCATTTTACATCTCCTTTTAATATTACACCCCACCCTACACCAAGATTCTATATATTTTATATATTTTTTTCAAGACTGTGTATTGGTTCTTAATGTAATGCCCTCATAACATATAGAGCAATCTTAATAATAAATATGTTTTCTTAAACTAATAGAACATAAAATCCCTATAGCACACAGACAAGAAAGAAGCGAAGATCCTCCATAAGAGAGTAAAGGAAGAGGCATACCTGTTACAGGCATCATACCCATAACCATACCTATGTTTATAACAACATAAAAAGTAAACATAGTAGCAATTCCAATAGCTACTAAAGATCCGTATCTGTCACGAGATACTTTTGCTATTATTAAAGCTCTCCAAATAAAAATAAAATATAGGATAAGCGTAACTTGAGACATCACCCAACCTCCTTCTTCACCTACAACAGAAAATATAAAGTCCGTATGCTGTTCTGGTAAAAAGCCAAGCTGAGTTTGGGTACCTTTTTTTAAACCTTTGCCAAAAACTCCTCCTGAACCTATAGCTATTTTAGATTGTATTATATTATAGCCTGCACCTCTAGGGTCTATATTCGGATTTAAAAAAACTATTAACCTTTTTCTTTGATAGTCTTTTAAGGATTTTTCTACAGGGATAGACGCTAAAGCGCCAAATGTTATAGATAAACATAAAATAATAGGATATAAAATAGGAATCTCTATTTTTAATTTACACAACAGACGCCAAACGCTCATAATAAAAATCAAAACCGAAAGAATTATACAAATAATGTTTTTATCATTTTTTAAAAATGTAGCTAATTTCAATAAAAACGTTCCATCTTGGATAAACTTTTGCTGTAAATTTATAAATGTATCTAAAAGAGGGATGCCTACAGAAAAACTTCCGAAAATAACCATACAAAAAAGATAAAAAGGATTTACGCCCACTACAAAAAGCAAAACTAAAGTAATAGGGAAATATGAAAGTGTAGAAGAAAAATCTGGTTGCATCATTATAAGAACTAAATGATCCATAAGTATCGCAAATACTTGAATTAAAAAAGATAAGTTCTTTGAAAATTTTGCTTTAGCATCTAAAAATGCGGCCAGAACTAAAATAAACATTATTTTTGCAATCTCTACAGGTTGAAAAGAAATAAAACCGAAATCAAACCAACCTTTTGTGCCTCTTTTGAAAGAACCAAATACAAGCACCGCCATTAATAGTATTAAAGATAAAACATAAACGGTTTTTCTGAAATGTTTGTAGTATTGATAATTAAAACTTGCAAGAAACAAAAGAAATACTAAACCAATACTACTGGCAATAGATTGTACAAAAATATATCTACTAGATAAGTTATAGGCAAAGCCTGCAGAGTATACAGCGCAAAAACTTATCAAAAGCAAAATGAAAACTGCCATAATAAGCCACATATCTATACCAGACGCCAAACGCTTTAAGAAGCTTTTTTCTTGAATCATTGTTTATATTCCATATTCCAATTTATTTATGTTTTAGCAATCTAAAATTACAAATTAACTTGATCTTTCATCTCGTTTTGCTCGTGTAGGCTAGCAAACAAAGGTAAAAAACAGTGACTTTTGACACAAAACTTACTGTTTCCCTTGTACATTCGAACTAATGCCAAAATAAGTCTCATATATCTTTCTAGCTATCGGCACTGCATTCAATCCACCGCCTCCTCCATGTTCAACAATAACTGCTATTGCAATCTCTGGGTTATCTGAAGGAGCATATGAAATAAACCATGCATGATCCTCTTTAGGAGGGTTTTGTGCTGTACCTGTTTTACCCGATATTTTGATACCCTGTATTTTACACCTTTTTCCTGTCCCTTTTTCAACAACTTCTAAAAGAGACTTATGTAAAAGCTCCCAAGTTTTACTAGAAAGTTTTATTTCATTTTTATTAGGCAATTCTTTATATCTGTAAATTTCATTTCCTTTTAAATCATAAATCTTATCAACTACGTAAGGTTTATGAACAACGCCTTTATTTGCAATAGCTGCCGTAATATAAGCCATTTGTAAAGGCGTTACATTTACTGCTCCTTGCCCTATTGTAAAAATTAATGTATCTCCCTGTAGCCAAGGAATTTTAAATTTTAATTTTTTCCATTCAGGGTTTGGAACAAAACCTTGTTTCTCGTTTGGTAAATCTATGTCGGTTTTTCGACCAAATAAAAACTTTTTTGTGTATCCTTCTAGGTTCTTTATCCCTAACTTTAAACTTAATTTATAAAAATAAACATTGCATGAGCCTGCCATCGCAGAAATCAAATTCGTGGTTCCGTGCGCAATTTTATGATAGCAAACATATACTCTGTCGCCAAGTTCAAACTTACCTTTACATTCCATGGATTCGTATGGATCAGTATTTAAAAAATCTATAGCTGCTGCAAAAGCAACAAATTTAAATATAGATCCTGGTGGATATAAAGCTTGCAACGCTCTATTAAACAAAGGTAACTTATTATCTTTTATATATTTCCCAATTTTCCTATTTAATATCTTATTTGAGTTAAAACCAGGACATGAAACTAAAGCTTTTACAGCTCCTGTTTTCACATCTAAAACAACAACAGCGCCTTTACCAGTCTCACTATTCTTTAGAGCGTTATAAGCTACTTGCTGAAGCTTTAAATCTATAGTAGAGTAAACGGTATTGCCTGCCTCAGGAGGAATATAGTTTGTTATTCCTATTTTATCTCCTCTGGAATTTACTTCACTTTGCCAACCGCCATCTTCGCCTTGAAGATATTTATCGTAGTACTGTTCTATTCCACCTCTACCAACATAATCCCCTAATTTATACCCTAGCTCGGAAAGAGACTCCATCTCGTTTACTTGTATTTGACTTATATAACCTACAACATGGCTAGTCTCTTTGGAAAAATGATATATGCGCTTAGGTTCTCTTATTACAGAAACGCCTTTGAGTTTACTTTTTTTCTCTTGAATTTTAAATATATCATCAAGGGTTAAATTTTTCTCTAGGACTATAACTTTCCTTCCATATTTAGAAAAAACACTGCAAGAAGGTTTAACTTCTTTCTTTAAAACTGTACTTAATTCTGACAAAATTTGGACAGAAGGTTTTGGGTTTCCATGGTGAGGATAATACACCACAACATAAGAATACTCGCTTTCTGCAAGTAGCTGATTATCCGCTGAATATATGGCCCCTCTTTTGGCGCACTCTTTAGTGTTATGAGTTCTTTGCTGATATGAAATATTTTTATATTTATTACCGTTTATAATTTGTAAATAAAAAAGACGTAAAGACAAACACACAAATAAAAATATAAAAAACACAAGGATTACCTTGTGTTTAGCAAGAAAAGTTTCGTATGTAAACTTATCTTTTTTTTGCCAAACCATCTTATACTTCCTTCAAAACACGCCTTAAAACAGAAAAAACACAAGGTGTTACAATTACATTTATTAAAGTTTTAGAAATGCTTCTAACTAAAGTAATACCCAAATTATACACTAAAATATCATGTATTGTAATGTAATTAATAAAATATACTCCTAAATTATAAGCTAAACTTGCAGCTAATACAACAAAACATTGGAAAATAATACTATCTTCATCAAAGTTTTTCCTTAGCTTCCCAGAACAATAGCCTAATATTGTAAACAACAATGCTCTTGTTGCGAAAATGTCTGTAGAAAATATATCCCAAGTAAGGCCAAACAAAAAACCAATAAGCTCTGCATTAAAAGATCCTTTTAAAAGGCCTATACATACAACAAATATTAGAATAAAGTTCGGATAAATTCCGAAAATGTTTAAATACTGACTGAAACAAAATTGCAATAAACAAAAAACAATATATATAAAAAAATAAAAAATATATTTTCTCATTGTTTTTGCTCCAAAGGAATTAAAACAATTGCTATGTTTGTAGAAGCTGTATCAAAAAAAACTTCTGCAGTGGCAGTTTGAAAATCCATATATGGATCTTTCGTAACTTCTTTAATAATACCTACAGGAATACCTGCATTAAAAAATGAACTTGACTTGCTAACTACAAGCTCATCTCCAGGGTTTACGTTCGTGCTTGGCGGGATATAAGTTATTCTAACTAAATTAGAATTAAAACCTTCAAGCAAACAAGTTACCTCTTTATTTTTAATTTCTACAGAAAAAACAGACTCTGAATTTGTTATTAGAGCAACTTTAGATGATGTTTTATGAGTCTCTACTATAGTACCTATGGCACAAAAACTATCTTTTGTTTTATTAAAAACTACAACAGATAAATCATTATAAAGACCATCGTCTAAACCTTTATCTATTATAAAACTTTGATACCACGAACCAGGCTCTCTAACTACAATTCTTGCATAGATAGAATTTGTATTTTCAATTTTACTTAATTTTAAAAGTTTCAATAAACTTTCATATTCTTGATTTATCAGTTCATAATTGCGAAACTTGTCAGTTAATTCATGATTTTTTTGTTTATAAAATATATTTTCTTGATGTAAATGTAACAAAGATTTAATATTTCGGGCAAAATTTCCAGAAATCTTTAAAATATTATTTGCCGTGTTTACGTTAGGATACGCTAGATAATAAATGAAGTGTTTTATACAATTTACAGTATTAAAGGCTCTACCAAAAATAAATAAAAAACATATTAATAACAAAATTACAAAAACAATATTCTCATATTTTGATTTTTGGTGTATGTTCATTTCGTTTAGAAAAATTCAAAATTTTATAGATTTTGAGGGTGGCTTCGTTTATATAAAATAAACAACTTAACGACTGGATTCTGCAACTGCAAAGCTTCTGTTCTTGTGCAGAATGACCTTTGTGTTACATTGATTCATGTAGGGTGACAATACCAAGCCAACATTCATAGTCACTAAGTCACTTAAGTCTAATCGGTTCGGATTATTCTTTTCAATCAGGTCAATTTTCCATTGACGTCTACGATTTTTTATCTTTTTTTCCAGCAATATTGCATTTTCAACACTATCACCTAAGGTAACCTAAACTAATTTATCAACATTATATTTTTTGCTAAAACCTTTGATACTTTTGTTTTTATGTTCTATTACTCTACGAAGCAAATTATTAGTTACTCCTGTGTAAAGTGTTCCACCCTTCTTATTTGCAAGAGAATATAGGTATAATATTGTTTGTTCATATTTTATGGATCTGCGTTGATGTTAATATCAATTAACGAGAAAACAAAGTAACTATTTACACGCTTTACTTTTTAGATTTTTTGATATTGTCAAGTTCTTCTAAATATGCACCTGTCCCTCTTGCTACGCAAGTAACAGGATCGTCTGCTCTATTTACAGGGAGTTCTGTTTCTTGAGATAATAATTCAGGAAGACCTTTTACCAAAGAACCTCCTCCACTTAGTATTATACCCCTGTCTACAAGATCTGCAGCAAGTTCTGCAGGCGTTTCTTCTAAAATATTTTTTACAACTTCTATTATTTTTCTTATAGGATCCTCTAATGCGCCTCTAACTTCTTCTGAAGATATTGTTATAGTTTTTGGAAGACCTGTAAGCAAATCTCTACCTTTTACATCCATGGTTAATTCTTGTTCTAGAGGAAAAACTGAACCAACTTGCATTTTTACTACTTCTGCAGTATTTTCCCCTATTGACAGATTATATTTACGTCTAAAATATTGTATGACGGCTTCATCCATTTTGTCGCCTGCAACATCTAAAGATTTTGCCGCCACAATTCCACCTAAAGAAACAACAGCAACTTCTGTTGTACCACCGCCAATATCAACTATCATGCTTCCTTCAGGATCTTGAACAGGAATACCTGCTCCTATTGCTGCTGCCATAGGCTCGTCTATAAGATATACTTCTCTTGCACCTGCTTGTTCTGCAGACTCTCTTACTGCTCTCCTTTCAACTTCTGTTATACCAGAAGGGACACCTATGACTACTCTTGGATGAAGAAGTGTTTTTTTGTTGTGTACTTTTTTTATAAAGTATCTAATCATCTTTTCTGTAGCTTCAAAATCTGCTATAACGCCATTCCTGAGAGGTCTTACTGCAACAATATTGGCAGGAGTTTTGCCTAACATTTTTTTAGCGTCAACTCCAACAGCTAAAACTCTTTTTGTTTCTCTATCCATAGCAACTACTGATGGTTCTCTTAAAACAATATTTTTTCCTTTCATATATACTAAGACTGACGCTGTGCCAAGATCTATACCCATATCATATGAAAACAAACTAAAAATATAATTAAACATTTATTATTTTCCCCTTAAAACCTAATCTATCAGTACGATGCCGAAAAAGAGACAGAAATCTTACATTACAATAACATAATCCACAGATACTTACAACACATAGAAGTGCAACAGCGTTTATCCTGCATGAGGAGATAAAATCTCTTAATCATAAGACAGGATCACAAAAAAAAAAGAACAGTTTACCAAGAATAAACAAAAAGCAAGAGAATACTTAAGCTAATATAAATAAAATTATAGGACTTATATGCTTTAATACTTAACTAACACTCTATGGTTTTTACTTTATAAATAATAAATATGCCCGACCAATATTGTACTAAACAACTAGTTTTACTATAGCAACCTCTGCACTATCGCCACGTCTTGTACCAACTTTTAAAATTTGAGTATAGCCGCCATGCCTTTCTTTGTATCTTGGAACCAAAACATCAAAAATCTTCTTTGCGACATCTTTATTATGTATTTGACTATTTATTGCTCTTATAGCATTTAAATCTGCCTTTTTTGCTTTTGTAACAAGCTTTTGAGCATAACTCACAAGTTCTTTCGCCTTTGGAAGAGTGGTAGTTATTTTTTCATGGAGAAGCAGCTCAACAGCCAAATTACGTAGCAATGCTCTCCTATGCGAGCTTGTTACACCGAGCTTGCTCCCATTATAAGTTTTTATCATTTCTTTGCTCCATTCTTTATATCCATCCCAAACATTAAGTTTAATTCTTCAAGTTTACCTTTAATTTCTTCAAATGAACGTTTACCAAAATTGTCAAGCTTTAATATATCTTCTTCTGCCATTTTTACAAGATCACCAATAGTTTCTATGTTAGCATTTTTTAAACTATTTGAAGATCTTGTTGAAAGTCTCATGCTGCCTACATGTCGTCCAAAAATGCCTTCTTTCTCAGGATCTTGTTCATTAGAAGTATTTTCTGTATCTGCAACAATTTCTTCATCTTCTACTGGCTCACCAGTAAAGGTTACCAAACTATTTCTAAGGATTTTGGCTGATTTGATTAAAGCTTCTTTTGGAGCAATAGAGCCATCCGTCCAAATTTCTAAAACAAGTCTATCATAATTTAAAATCTGTTCTACACGCGTATTTTCAACTTCGTAATTCACTTTTATTACTGGAGAAAACAAAGAATCTAAAAATATCGTCCCTACAGAATCCTTAGAAGATTTCAACTCCTCAGCAAGAACATAACCTTTGCCCATATTTACTTCCATTTCCATTTCAAGAACTGTACCATTATCTATGTGTGCAATTTCTTGTTCTGGATCCATGATTTCAACGTTAGGATTCATTTGAATATCTTTAGCAGTTACTTTACCCGCTCTTTTTGCCTTAAGATAAAGTCTTTCTGGTCCATCTGAATTGAGCTTAACCCTAACTTTCTTTAAATTTAAAACTATTTGAGCAACATCTTCTTTAACGCCTTTAAGAACTGAAAACTCATGTAATGCCCCTGTAACTTTTACAGAGGTTATAGCAGCTCCGTTTAGACTAGAAAGAAGTACTCTTCTTAGTGAATTTCCTATTGTATGGCCATAACCACGTTCAAAAGGACCTGCCGTAAAACAACCATAAAACTGGGTTGAAGTCTTTTCATCTAAAATAAATTTGCGTAATTTTTCTAAATCCGGTGCTTTCATTATTTATAACCTCACTAAAACAACCTCTTTTTAAGTTGTTAGTTTATTTTGAATAATACTCAACAATAAGTTGACTGTTAATAGGATGTGATATATCTCCTGCAAGCGGTTCACTTGCAACTATCCCTGAGACTTTATTTTTATCAAAACTTAACCAAGCAGGTACATTTGGTGCTGTTTTTTCAAGCAAGTTTTTTATAACAGTACTCGCTTTATATTTTTCAGGTACAGTTATAACATCACCAATTTTAACCTGATAACGAGGGACATCTATCTTTTTATCATTTACTAAAATATTTCCGTGATTGACAATTTGCCTTGCCATTTTTTTAGAAGCAGCAAGCCCTAATCTAAAAACTACATTGTCTAATCTCATTTCTAAAAGCTTAAGTAAATTATCGCCTGTTGAACCTTTCATTTTTTCTGCAACTTCATAATAATGAACAAACTGTTCTTCTGTTAAACCATAAACTCTTCTTGCTTTTTGCTTTTCGCGCAAATGTTTTGCGTAGTCAGACATTTTACTTTTAATGGTGCCATGCTGACCAGGCCCATTTTTGCCTCTTTTCTTATCAAGTGTACAATTAGAAGAACATCTTTCCCCTTTTAGGAAAAGTTTTTCTCTTTCACGACGACATAACTTACATACTGACCCTAAATAACGTGACATCTATTAAAACCCTCCAAGGTTTATTTACAAATTATTTTATATAAACAATAATTGGCAGCAGCCGTTATGCCAAATATTATTTTAATTATACTCTTCTTGGTTTTGGTGGACGACATCCATCATGAGGCACTGGAGTAACATCTTTTATAGCTGTTATACTAAGACCTGAACTTTGTAACCCTCTAATAGCAGTTTCTCTTCCTGGCCCAGGACCATTAACAAAAACTGCCACTTGTTTTACGCCCATATCTAAAACCTTTTTGCCTACAGAAGAAGCAGCAAGCTGTGCTGCAAAAGGAGTGCCTTTTTTTGTACCTTTAAAGCCAGAACCTCCTGCTGATGCCCAGGCTAAAGTATTTCCTCTTTCATCTGTAATGTTCACAATAGTATTGTTAAATGTCGATAGTATATATGCTCTTGCTGCTGTACCGGTATATTTTTTCTTTTTAGAACTACCGGTCTTTTTTTCTTCTGCCATACTTCCTCCGTATTTTATTTACATCTATATTTTAATATATTTAGAACTAACCTTTCTTGCCTCTGGATTGATCAGCTTTACCAGCGCCAACAGTTTTTCTCTTACCTCGTCTTATACGTGCATTTGTTTTAGTTCTTTGCCCTCTTACAGGAAGATTTCTTCTATGCCTAGACCCTCTATAACTAGCTATTTCTATAAGCCTTTTTATATTTGCTTGAACTTCTCTCCTAAGATCGCCCTCTACTTTTAAGTTTTTGGTAATAAGATTGTTAATCCTATTGACCTCTTCTTCTGTTAAATCTTTAACTCTTTTAGCAGGATCTAAAGAAAGTTCTGCGATAATTTCATTTGATATTGCAGGCCCAATACCGTAAATATATCTCAACGCTATATCAAGCCTTTTGTTTTTTGGTAAATCTATTCCAGCTACACGAGCCATTTATCTATCCTCCAAATTGCCTATACTTTATACTATACAGATTTATTTTAACACATTTAAATTCAAACTAATATAGATCTTACGACTCGCTCTACTTCTGCTGACTTTAACAACTGGATCTGTTACTACAAAACTTTTTCTACGTAAAAAGACGACATTAAGTCAACATTCATACCTACTAACGCCACTCTGCAAAAAAACAGAATTCTGTAGTCGCAAAGTCTATAGATGTTTATAATCTCGACGTCACTTCACTCACACAGATTACAAAAAAATTATCCCTGTCTTTGTTTATGTCTAGGATCTTGGCATACCACTCTTACCACACCTTTACGTTTTACAACTTTACATTTTTGACAAATAGGTTTTACTGATGCTCTGACTTTCATTTCTATACTCCACATAATTTCTATACTTTATAAATACTATAGTACATTATACCAAAAAAATAACAACTTTTAACTCCCTTTGATGTTTACTATAAACTTGAGCTTTAATAAAGTTATTTTGTTATTTTTCTCTATATACTATTCTTCCTCTTGATAAATCATAAGGAGAAAGCTCTACTTTAACTTTATCGCCAGGGAGAATTTTTATATAATGCATTCTCATTTTCCCGCAAATATGCGCTAAAATAATATGCCCTCCCTCTATAAGCTCTACTCTAAAAACTGCATTTGGTAAAGCTTCCAGTATTTTACCTTCTACAATAATTTTCTCTTCTTTGCTCATTTTATACCTTTGTTAGAATTTCATAACCGTGTTCCGTTATAGCGACAGTATGTTCAAAATGGGCGCTTAAGCTGCCGTCTTTTGTAACAACAGTCCAATTATCCTCTAGCATAACGACTTCATGACTTCCCACATTAACCATAGGCTCTATTGCCAAAACCATACCGCTAAGAAGTTTTATCCCTGTTTTAACTTTGCCATAATTTGGTATTTGTGGATCTTCATGTAAAGCTCTGCCTATACCATGTCCGACAAAGTCCCTTACAACAGAGAACCCTTCTTTTTCTACCGTCTCCTGCACAGCATAAGAGATATCACCAAGTCTGTTACCAGCTAATGCCTGTTTGGTTCCCTTTTCTAAAGACATTTCTGTCACTTTAAGAAGTTTGGATGCGGTATCGGAAACTTTACCGACTGCGTAAGTCTTTGCCCCATCACCATAATAACCTTCATAAAGAACACCAATGTCTACTGAAACAATATCGCCATCTTTAAGCACACGAGAAGCATTCGGGATCCCATGCACAACTTCCTCATTTACAGCTACGCAAGCTGAGGCAGGAAATGGATAACTTATCCCCTTTATTCCTAAAAAAGCTGGTATCATTTTTACTGATCTTATACTTTTTTCTACAAATATATCTATGTCTTTAGTTGTTATATTAGGTTTTATTATCTCAGAAAGTCTTTCTAAAATTTCCGCTACAACTCTACCTGCAACCCGCATTTTTTCTATTTCTCTTGCAGTTTTTAATTCAATTTTAATATTTTTAAAAAACAATTTATTTCCTTTAAAATTACTTTTTTATACTTTTACATATCTGCTTAAAAACTTCACTTTCAGATTTTGAGCCATCTATTTCAATTAAAAGACCTTTATTTTTATAGTATTCAATCAACGGTTTTGTTTGATTTTCATAAACAGTAAGTCTGTTTTTTACAATTTCTTCTTTATCGTCATCCCTTTGGATAAGATCTTTATTACAAACGTCACATTTCCCTGCTTGTTTTGGAGGAAAGAACTCTACGTTATAACTCGCTCCACAAGAGCATGTTCTTCTGCTAGATATTCTTTTAATTGCTTCTTCAAGTTTTAAATCTATAAAAAGAACTCCATCTATTTTAACATTTTCTTTTTCAAGCATTATATCTAGCTCTTGTGTTTGGTTTAGTGTTCTTGGGAAACCATCTAAAAGAAACCCTTTTTTAACGTCGTATTTTAAAAGGCAATTTTTTACAATATTTACAACTATTACATCTGGAACAAGCTCTCCGGAAGCAAGAAGTCTGCTTATAACTTTATCAGATTTCTTGGCTTCTCTAAACATGTCACCAGTTGACAAATGGATTATCTCAAATTTTTCTACAATTTTTTTTGCTTGAGTTCCTTTACCAGCTCCAGGAGGTCCAATAAGTATATAATTCATCCTTAACATTTACCTCATATTTCTACCTAAAGCACACTAACTTAGAGCGAAGGGTTTTGAGTTTATACTTCCTTATGCTTCAACGAAGCGTAAGGAAGTATAAACTCAAAAAACAAAGCTCTCTATTTGATGTTGAACCAACGGCCTTTAATCCTTCCCTCTTTCATAAACCCGTCATAATGTCTCATAATTAAATGGGATTCCATTTGCCCAACTGTATCAAGAGCAACTCCTACAACAATAAGCAAAGAAGTTCCACCAAAAAAAAATGGAGCGCTCATTGCCGAACGTAAATAGTCAGGAAGAACTGCAATCATGGCAACAAACAGAGCTCCGCCAAGAGTAATTCTTTCTAAAACCTTTTGTATATAAGCTGCTGTCGGATCGCCAGGTCTTATGCCAGGGACAAAACCGCCAGACTTTTTTATGTTTTCTGCTAAATCTTTAGGATTAAAAGATATTGAATTATAAAAATAACAGAAAAATATAACTAAAAATGCATAAAAACAACTATATATTACAGAACTGCCGTTAAACCATTCCAATATTTTTTTAGCAATAGGATAACCAAAAAATGTCCATTCAGGAGCAAATTGTGCTATAGTAAGAGGTGCAGATAATATAGACATTGAAAATATAACAGCTATAACACCAGACTGGTCAACTTTTATAGGTAAAAAGGACGTTTGTCCGCCATAAGTTTTTTTACCAACCATCTTTTTTGCATAGTGAATAGGAATTCTTCTCTGCGCTGTCTCCACCCAAACCACAGCAATCAAAACCACAATTACTATAGCTGTTAAAGCTAAAGCAAAAATTATAGAAAGCTCTTCCATTTGCACAAGCTTTACAATACTCATAACAGCATGCGGCAACCTTTCTACAATACCTGAAAATATTATAAGAGATATTCCATTACCAATGCCTCTCTCTGTAACTTGTTCTCCAAGCCACATAATTAACACTGTGCCTGTAACTAGAGTAGTACCTGTTAAACAAATCCACGACCAAGAAGGATCAACAACTATAGGAAGCCCTGAAGGAGTAGGCAATTTTGTTATTGCCATAGTTAAACCGAAAGATTGTATAGCTCCTAATATAAGCGTACCATACCTTGTAATTTGTGTAAGTTTTTTTCTGCCTTGTTCTCCCTCTTTAGCAAGTTTGTCTAAATAAGGAATTATATGCGCTCCCTGTAATAAACTCATTATAATGGAAGCATTGATATAAGGCATAATACCCATAGAAAAAACTGACATTCTGTTTAAAGCACCACCAGAAAACATATCTAAAAATCCAAGCAAACCGTTAGCTTGAGCAGCAAATAAAGATTTAACTGCTTCACTATTTATGCCAGGAATAGGCACAGTAGCACCAATTCTATAGGCAACAATTATAAATAATGTGAATATCACTCTTTTTCTAAGCTCAGGCACTCTAAAAATGTCAGAAAAACTTTTTAACATATCTTTTTCCTATCAAGGTGAGATTTTAACTATAGAGTTACAAAAAAGATTATAAACAAAAGAACTAGGCGGCAGAACTTCGTTAATTTCTCTGGCCGCCTTGTATAAACTGTTAAACTTAATTTACTTTACGATCTCTATTTTTCCACCAGCAGCTTTAATTTTTTCTTCTGCAGATTTGGAAAAAGCCGTAACTTTAATCGTTAAAGGTTTTTTAAGCTCACCAATACCTAGAATTTTAATAAGTTTTGCTTTTTTTACTATGCCGGCTTGCTTTAAAGATGCAGGGGTAACTTCTACTCCTGACTCAAACTTATTTAAACTTTCTATATTTACAATCTCGTATTCTTTACGAAATTGATTATTAAAGCCTCTTTTAGGAATTCTCCTAAACAAAGGCATCTGCCCGCCTTCAAACCCTATTTTTTTTGATCCATCACCCGAGCGAGATTTTTGCCCCTTACAGCCACGCGTAGATGTGCGACCATGTCCAGAACCCACTCCACGACCTACTATTTTTTTTCTATGTTTTGAACCATCTTGAGGTTTTAAATTGTGCAATCCTATCATAATTATTCTACCATTCCTTTTTCTCTAATTTTAGCAACTTCTTCTTTTGAACGAAGCTCTTTAAGCGCTTCTATAGTTGCATAAACTACATTAAAAGGATTTGAAGAGCGCATTGATTTTGTAAGAATATCTTTAATACCTACAGCTTCAAGAACTGCTCTCACAGCCCCACCTGCAATAACGCCTGTTCCAGGAGCAGCAGGTTTTAGTAAAACCTTTCCAGAACCTGAAACACCTATTATTTCGTGAGGGATTGTGCTGCCTTTAAGCTGTACAGAAACCATATGTTTTGCTGCTTGAGTACTCCCTTTCTGTATTGCAGATTGAACTTCCTTTGCTTTGCCAAGGCCACAACCAACTTTGCCAGATTCATCTCCTACTACCACTAAAGCATTAAAAGAAAATCTCTTACCACCCTTGACAACTTTTGCAACTCTATTGACAGCCACAACTGTTTCTTTTAAGCCACTATCATTTTGTTGTTTACCTATTTTTTCTGCCAACTTATCCTCCTAAGACTTATACACTATCGTCTTAATTATGTCGTTAATTTAAAAACTATATTAAAATTCTAAGCCCTTTTCTCTTGCTGCATCTGCAAGAGCTTTTACTTTGCCTGTATATTCATAACCTCTACGATCAAAAACAACTTTTTTAACACCCTTATCGCTAGCTTTCTTTGCAATTAAATCACCGACTGACTTGGCTGCAGCAACAGAATCAGTAACTTTTATTTTACCTTTAAGTTCTGGAGATAATGTTGATGCTGATGCAAGAGTAATACCTTTGCTGTCATCTATAATCTGAGCATAAATATGTTTATGCCCGCGATGAATACTTAAACGAAGTCTGTCTTGAGTTCCCTCTATTTTACTTCTTACCCTTTTTACACGATAATCAAATCTTCTATTTGAACTTTTCATCTAATATCCTCTATTTTTCATCGGTTTTTACTGCATTAATTATTAGACAAAATTCTGCTAGGCAAAAAATTATTTTTTGCCTCCTGCTGCAGCTTTACCAGCTTTTCTAATAATCTTTTCGCCTAAATACCTTATACCAAAACCTTTATATGGTTCTGGCGGTTTTACAGCTCTAACTTTCGCTGCAAAAGCACCTACTTCATATTTATCTATACCAGTGATAGTTATTAAAGTGTTTTTATCAGGAGTGAGAGCTGCTGTTACTTTAACTGTAGAAGGAATTTCTAAATTCACCAAATGAGAAAAACCTACAGCTAGAACCAACTTTTTCCCGCTCTCTATATTTACCTTAAAACCAAGCCCTATTGCTTCCAGTTCTTTTTTAAACCCCTTAGTAACCCCTTCAACCATGTTTACAACAAGTCCTCTTGTAAGACCATGAAACATATTATGCTCACGGGTTTGGCCAAGAGTTTCAACAAGTATATTATCCTTTTCGATTTTTACATTTATCTTGTCGTTAATTACTTGTGAAAGTTTGCCACCAGGTCCTGTAATTTCTAATATGCTATTTTTAAACTCTGCTTTTACCTTCTCCGGGATATTAACCGGTTTCTTACCTAAGCGACTCATTATTTGACCCTCAATATAAATTTTACAAATTAATATATTCTAAAACTTGCTAGCCCACCATGCAACATCACTTTGCTCGCGCAGGATGACAAACTAAACTAAAAAAGCAACAAACTATTTTACCAAACAAAGCCTAATACTTCTCCGCCAATTTTTTCTTTTCTTGCATTAGCATCTGTCATTAAACCTTTAGACGTAGAAATTATCGCAATACCTAATCCGCCAACAGATTTTGGCATATTTTCATAACCTTTATATACTCTTAAACTAGACTTAGAAATTCTTTTTATCCCTTTAAGAACTTGTTTCCCACCTAAAGTATGTTTAAGATAAACTCTTAAAACACCTTGTTTATTGTCTTCAATATTTTTGTAGTTTGAAATATATCCTTCTTCCTTCAAAATTTTTGCTATTTCTACTTTCATTTTTGAAGATGGAATATCTACCTTTTCATGCAATTTTGCATTCGCATTACGAATACGTGCAAACATATCTGAAATTGGATCTGTAATCATTCAACCGACCTCTTTTTAAATTATTACCAACTTGATTTTGTAAGACCTGGTATTTCACCATTGTGCGCTAATTTACGTAAGCATATTCTGCAAAGCCCAAAATCTCTATAAAAGCCACGCGGTCTTCCACACAGGCGACATCTGTTCCTGTACCGTGTTGCAAATTTTTGAGGTTTACGCATCTTTGCTTCTGCTGAAGTTGTTGCCATAGAAAAATATCCTTTGCTTTATTTGCGGTTCTATTTATTATCTCTTTTTTTAAATGGCATACCAAGAGCTTCTAATAAAGCTTTTGCCTGTTCATCTTTCTTTGTCGTGGTTACTATAGTGATATTCATACCTCTAGCTTTATCTGACTTTTCAACGCTAATTTCAGGAAATATATATTGCTCTGTAAGTCCTAAATTAAAATTTCCCTGTCTATCAAATCCGTTAGGTTCTATTCCTCTAAAGTCTCTTACACGAGGGATCGCTATATTTATAAGTCTGTCTAAAAACTCATACATCATAGAATTTCTCAATGTTACCTTAATCCCTATCGGCATACCCTGGCGTAATTTAAAATTAGATACTGATTTTTTTGCTCTACATACCAACGGCTTTTGGCCAGTGATAGCTGCAAGCTCTGCTGATGCAATATCTAAAACTTTTATATTATCTTTTGCTTCATTTAAACCAATATTGATAACAACTTTGTCAAGTCTAGGAATTTGATGAGCATTTTCTAAATTAAATTGTTTCTTTAATTCGTTCACTACATTTTCTTGATAAAAATTTTTTAAACGAGGTTGATTCATTATTCTTTCCTTATTATTGCCTTCTCTAACTATGCTATCATTTCTCCGCATTTACGGCATATTCTTACTTTTTTGCCGTCAGAAAGCTTATCAAATTTAGGTCTAAAAGCTTGTTCGCATTTAGGGCATATAAGCATAACTTTACTCATAAAAATAGGAGCTTCTTTTTCACGAATTCCTCCCGCATCTCTTTGAGTAGGCTTTGTATGTCTTTTTACAAAATTTATTTTTGAAACAATAACTTTTTCTTTATCCGGGAAAACATCAAGAACTTCTCCCTTTTTACCTTTATCCTTTCCAGATAAAACTACAACTTTGTCTTTCTTCTTAATGTTAAGCATTTTTATATCCTGTTTGTTTTTCGCTTGAAAATTATTCCCTCAACACTGCCGTCTCTGCCAATAAAAGACAGCAACTTCTTAGGAATTATATAACTTCCGGAGCTAAAGATATTATTTTAAGATAGTTGTTTTCTCTTAATTCTCTTGCTACCGGTCCAAAAATACGAGTACCTTTTGGCTCACCTTCATCGTTAATTATAACAGCAGCATTGTCATCAAACTTAATGTATGTACCATCGGCACGACGTATTTCTTTTACTGTACGCACAACCACTGCTTTAACAACTTCGCCTTTTTTTATATTTCCATGTGGCAATGCATCTTGTACTGAAGCATGTATTACATCTCCAATACTAGCATAACGACGTTTTAAACCTTTTGTAACCCGAAAACAACGAATTTTCTTCGCGCCTGAATTATCTGCTACTGTCAAAATAGTTCTTTCCTGAATCATTCTGGTATCCTTCAATAAGCTTATTTTTAAATTTCTGTTGCGCTTTTTAAAACTTCCATCAAGACCCATCTTTTTGTTTTTGACATAGGTCTTGATTCCATTATTGTAACAGTGTCGCCAATATGAGAAAGATTTTTTTCATCATGTACAGCAAATTTAACCTTTCTGCGAAGTACACGATCATACAAAGAATGGCGATATGTCCTTTCTATAGAAACTAATCTTGTCTTGTCGCTTTTATCACTTACTACTACGCCTGTACGAAATTTACGTTTTCCGCGTTCTTGTGACATTGTTCCTTCCTATTTATTTGTCTTATTTAGACTCTTTTCTTTTTTGATTAACCAAAGTTTTAATTCTTGCAATATCTCTTCTTATTCCCCTAATTTCTAGAGGATTTTTTACAGGAGCTGTTTGATGGCGAAACTTCAACCTGAAAAGTTTATCCTGTACTTGACTAAGCTTGCTTGAAAGTTCCACTTCTGTCATATTTTTTATTTCATTCCAATTTTTACTTTTCATCATCCCCTCAAATATCAGCTCTAACTAAAATTTTTGTATGTATAGGAAGTTTGTTTGACGCAAGTTTTAAAGCTTTTTTTGCTTCTGCTTCTGGGAGACCTTCCATTTCAAACATTATCCTGCCAGGTTTTACAACTGCAACCCAAAACTGTGGATCACCTTTACCTTTACCCATTCTTGTTTCAGCAGGTTTTTTTGTAATTGGTTTATCAGGGAATATTCTGATCCAAACCTTCCCGCCTTTTTTAGTAAATCTTGCAAGCGTCACACGAGCAGCTTCTATCTGATTGCTATTTATCCATACAGGTTCAAGAGCTTGAAGGCCATACTTACCAAAAGCTAAATAAATTCCGCCTTTGGCTTTACCTTTCATTCTCCCTCTATGTGTTTTTCTATATTTAACTCTTTTTGGCATCAACATATAAATGTCCTTTAGTCTTTATATCTTAAATTATTTAGACACTTCTTCTTGCTTTGATGATTTTTCCTGCTCTACATCAAGAAGACGGAGCCTCAACAAGTTTTGCTTCTTCAATTAAATCTTTAGTGGTCTTTTTAAAAAATTCTTTTTTAAAAATCCAAACTTTTACTCCAATTTGTCCCATAGTTGTAAAAGCCTCTGCAAAACCATAGTCAATATCAGCTCTAAAAGTTTGTAAAGGAACTCTGCCTTCTTTTAACCATTCAGTCCTTGCAATTTCAGCTCCACCAAGTCTTCCAGAAACCATAATTTTTATGCCACAAGCACCTGCTGCCATTGCTTTTTCTATCGTTTTTTTCATTGCTCTTCTAAAAGCAATTTGTCTTTCTAATTGAAAAGCTATACTTTCTGCAGAAAGTTGAGCATCTAATTCAGCCTTTTTAATTTCCATAACATTTACAAAGCTTTTCTTTGCCGTCATGGATTCAACATCTTTTCTTAAATTTTCAATCCCTTGTCCGCCCTTGCCAATAACAATGCCCGGACGCGATGTATAAATACTAACACGTACATATTTTCCAGGCCTTTCAATGACAATCTTAGATACAGAAGCTAATTTAAGTTTATTCTTTAAGTAAACTCTTAAGCGACGATCCTCTTCTATAAAATTGGGCATCTCTTTTAAGTTAAACCATTTGGATTCCCAATCTCTAATATACCCTAGTCTTACACTTTTGGGATGTACTTTATGACCCATTTCTTATACCTTTTTTCCTAATTTTTTTATCTTACTTTGTCTGCATTTCTGTATTTACATTTGCAGTTTTAACAACTTTTTTTTTCCTCTTCTCAACAACACCAGCATCTGTAACAATTATAGTAAGGTGAGATGTTCTTTTCTTTATAGGCATCCCTCGCCCTTGAGGTCCTGGTCTCATCCTTTTTAAAATAGGACCATTGCCTACCCAAGCCTCTTTTATTTTAAGACCTGAATAATCTCTAAGTTTTCCTGAATTTGCTGTTGCGCTTTTTAAAACTTTATTTACAAGCGTTGCAGCAGATTTAGGCAAAAAAGAAAGAATTTCAAATGCTTTTTCTACTTTTTTGTTTCTTATAAGTGTTAGCACTTGATTAACTTTTCTTGGAGTATATCTAACAAATTTAGCTGTTGCCTTTGCTTGCATCTTTGTATCCTTTTTTCTTGTTAAACAGCATATTAATTACAGTTGTTGGAATTTACATACATCAACTATAATCTTATGTAAGCGATGTTTCTTGCTTTGTCATTCCACCATGTCCTTTAAAAATTCTGGTTGGTGCAAATTCTCCTAACTTATGCCCCACCATCTGCTCTGATATAAATATCGGAAGGAATTTTTTGCCATTATGTATTGCAATAGTATGCCCTACAAATTCTGGAGTTATAGTGCAAGCTCTTGCCCAAGTCTTTATAATTTTTTTACTTCCCTCTTCATTGAGCTTTTTCATTTTTTTTAAAAGCTTTTCATCTACATAAGGACCTTTTTTTATTGAACGACTCATCTATTATTTCCTCCAATTACTTCTTCTTAGCTTTATTACGATGGCTTACTATTACCCAATCCCAAACCTTCTTAGGTCTTGTTTTAAAACCTTTAGCAGGCTGGTTCCAAGGACTTCTAGGCTGATTATTACCTTTAGATCTACCTCTACCACCACCATGAGGATGGTCAACAGCGTTCATTGCAGTTCCACGCACATGAGGTTTTTTCCCCATATGGCGATTTCTTCCTGCAGAACCTATCGTAATATTTTCGTGATCCAAATTACCTACCTGTCCAACTGTAGCATAACAGTTTACTCGGATAAGCCTTATCTCGCCAGAAGGCATTCTAATATGAGAATATTCGCCTTCTTTTGCAAGAAGCTGCGCTTGAGAGCCAGCCGAACGCACAAGCTGCGCACCTTTACCAACTGCAATCTCCAAGTTATGTATAAAAGTACCTACAGGGATATTTGCAAGAGGAAGAGCATTACCTGGTTTTATCTCGGCATCCGGTCCGGAAACCAAAGTATCTCCTACTTTTACACCTACAGGCTGTATAATATATCTTTTTTCTCCATCTTGATACTGCAGAAGAGCTATTCTGCTTGAACGATTGGGATCGTATTCAATAGCAATTACTGTGGCTGGAATGTTAAGTTTATCTCTTTTAAAATCTATAATTCTATAAAATCTTTTGTGGCCGCCACCTCTAAAACGAACCATTACTTGACCAGTATTATTACGACCACCTTTTCTCTTTATAATTTTTATTAACGATTTTTCGGGCTCTGTTTTAGTGATGTCTGAAAAATCTGAAACAGACATTTGTCTTCTAGACTGTGTATACGGTTTAAACGTTTTGATTGACATTATAATTTCCTGTTATCGGGTAGCACATTATAAAGTTCGCTGCCCATATTTACTTATACCTATTAAAATTAGGCTTCCTCGACCATTTGAATTTCTTGCCCTTCACTAAGTTTTACTATTGCTTTTTTCCAGTCACTTTTATAACCAGAATGCACACCCATTCTCTTGCTTTTGCCAGCATAATTTGCTGTGTGAACACTTTCAACTCTAACATTAAATAAAGATTCAACAGCCTGTTTTATCTGAAATTTGTTTGCATCTTTATCTACCACAAAAGTATATTTATTGCCTTTTTCTTTTAACATTGAAGCTTTTTCACTTACTATAGGTTTTTTAATAATGTTTCTAATATCCATTTTTATTCCTAAATAATAAAAAGCAATCCGCCTGAAAACTATGCAGATTGCCTTTCTTTTATTAAATCAATAGCTTCTGGCGTAAACACTACTTTATCTGCCCAAAGTATTTGATATGCGTTGACATTTTTAATATTTTCAACAATAACATTTTTTATGTTTCTTGCAGCCATTCTAAATTCTGAATCATTAGCAATTGCAAAAACTATCTTTTTACCTTCAACTTTAAGATTTTTTAAAAGCTCTGTGACTTTTTTTGTTTTAGCTTCTTCTAACTTTACAGAATCTATAACAATCACATTATCTTTTTGAAGCTGAACGGCAAATGCCATACTTAAAGATGCTTTTTTCTTTTGTTTTGACATTTTTGTATAGTAGTCTCTAGGCTGTGGTCCAAAAATTACGCCGCCTTTTCTCCAAAGAGGAGAATTTCTCTGTCCAGCGCGTGCATTTCCAGTCCCTTTTTGTTTCCAAGGTTTTGCTCCAGAAAAAGAAACTTCGCCTCTTGTTTTTGTTTTATGCGTACCTGCTCTTTGATTGTTTAAATACGCTGTTGTAATCTCATGTAAAAGCACACTAGAAACTTCCATACCAAAAAAAGAAGGGAGTTCTATTTTGCCTTTCTCCTGACCCTTTGCGTTATATACTATTGTTTCCATTTTCTCTCTCTGTACTATTAAAAATATATATAAATCTAATAATATTTTGAATAAATTTCATGCAAATAAATAAAAATATCTTTACAAGATAATATAAGTTAATTAACTATTTCTTTTTTGCTTTAGTTTTTACTTCCTGAACCACAGGAATTCTTTTAACTGTATTGCTTATAAATAAAGTTCCCCTCTTAACTGCAGGCACTGCTCCTTTAATAAGCAAAAGATTTTTTTGCACGTCTACACTTACAACACGCAATTTTTGTATTGTAACATATTCATTGCCTAAATGTCCAGACATCCTCATTCCTTTTAAAACCTTTTGAGGACCTTGTCCACCGCTAGACCCTCTAGCACGCGTTCTGTCTGATTGGCCATGGGTAGTAGGCTGCATACCAAAATTATGTCTTTTTATAACACCTGCATAGCCTTTTCCTTTTGTTAAAGCACAGATGTCTACATAGTCTCCCTCTTTAAAAATATCTGCTTTTATTTCCTGCCCTATTGCAAAATCTTTTACATCTTTAACTCTAAACTCTTTTATAACTTTTTTAGGCTCAACATTGTTTTTCTTAAAAAACCCTATTAATGATTTGTTGAGATTTTTTTCTTTAACTCCCCCAAATCCAAGCTGTACAGCGCTATAACCATCATTTTCTACTGTACGCACACCTGTAACTACGCAAGGACCAGCTTCTATTACTGTTACAGGGATAAGATTACCTTTATCATCAAAAACCTGAGACATACCAACTTTTTTACCAATGATTGATTTTAACATATTTTCTCTCTACAGTTTAAATATTTTAATCTTAGCCACGAACTTCTTTATATTTAATTTCAATATCAACTCCAGCAGGCGAATCTAATTTTTGAAGTTCTTCTACTGTTCTATTAGAAGGCTCGCGAATGTCTACTAATCTTTTGTGAATTCTCATTTCAAACTGTTCACGAGATTTTTTATCTGAATGAACAGATCTGTTAACTGTGTATTTTTTTATAGTTGTAGGCAAAAGCACAGGCCCTGTTATAGCTACACCCGTGCGTCTTGCTGTTTCTACTATTTTAGCAAGAAAATCGTCTAACATTTTATGATCATAAGCCCGTAACTTAATTCTTAAATCCTGATTTTGAACAGCTTTTTCATTTCCCATAAATTTTAATCCTGTTTATTTTTGATTACCTTCCTAATACACCCACACCATAATATCAAAACGTTCTGTCCAAAATCGCAAACGTTTAAAACATCTCTCTTACTCAACAATTTCAGTAACAACTCCAGAACCTACTGTCCTTCCTCCTTCTCTTATCGCAAACCTCAACTGCTGCTCCATCGCCACTGGCATTATTA
>JAIRXS010000034.1 GCA_031268145.1 Candidatus Endomicrobiellum siamense | reverse complement strand
CAACCAACCAACCAACCAACCAACCAACCAACCAACCAACCAACCAACCAACCAACCAACCAACCAACCAACCAACCAACCAACCAACCAACCAACCAACAATATATTAATCAGCATAGTAGCTCATATTGGAGATTTTGTTTTGGCATCTTCTGCTTGCGCTATTTTAAAAAAAACTTATCCCGAAGTCAAAATAACAGTTATAGCTCAAAAATCTGTAAAAGAACTAATTGTTAATAATCCTGTTGTTGATGATGTTATATATGCTCCTGCTTATGATGTAAATTCTAAGGTGTCTGTAAAATTAAAAATACGAAAATTAGCCTGGGTTTTAAAAAACAGCATAAAAGTTTTTTACAAGAAATTTGATGTCATTTTTATTCTAGATTCTGCTAAAGCGTCTATAATGTTAGCCAAATTGGCAAGAATTCCTAAAATTGTCGGAGGTGATTTGTTTTTTTTAGGTTATGATATTAAAGATCCAGTTACAAGATATTATACTGATAAAATTGTTTTGCCAAAAGATCAAAACAATATGCACGTTGCTATAAGATATCAAACCATAATTAAATCTTTTTTTAATATATACAACAATTCTTTACCGGTACTTCCAGATTCTAAAAAATATTATCAAGAAGTTAAAAAATTAATAAAAAATAAATCTAAGTTAAATGTGGTTGTATGCGTGAAAGGGAGTAAAAATTCCCCTCATATATGGAATATAGAAAATTTCAAAAAAGTTATTTTGTTAATTGATGAATATTTTAATCATGGTATTTCATTTTATTTAGTAGGCTCTAAAGAAAATTTTGATTATAGTCAAAATGCAGTTGTAAGCAGCAATGTATACAATATTTGTGGTAAAACTTCTTTACTTGGGTTAAGAGAGTTTTTAAAATTGACAGATCTTTTAATATCTGTAGATACTGGTGTTGTACATGTGGCAGCAACAACAGAAATTAATATTATTTCAATAGCTTCTAGTGCAGATTCTATTAATAGAGTACGAACAATTTCCTCTAAAGCTGTTTCTATACATAAGAAATATCATTGTGGGCCATGTATATTAAAAAGAAATATTAAAAATTTTAAATGTAAAGGTTATCTATATCCTGAGTGTCTAAAGCAAATAAAACCAGAAGAAGTTACAAAAGAAGCAATTAAAGTATTAGATCCTATATATAAAAATCTGCCTTACATTCTTTAAAAAGTAATTAAAAATTTTATGAATAAAAGTGTAATTTTTGTGAACTTAAACGGTCAAGTCTGTTATTAATTTGCTATAATTTAAAGCGTTTTGTGTTTCTTATTAATTTAAATTGAGCATAAGAGGTGTAAATGGAGAATTTAAGACAAGATTTAGAAATGTTATATAAATTACAAAGTTATGACACTAAAGTAGATAATTTAAAAAAGCAAATACAACAAACTCTTGTAAAAATTGAAGAAAAAAAGCAAGATTTACAAGATAAGTGTGCTGATGTAGAATCTCAAAAAAAATCTTTTGTTGAGCTAAGTTCTGTAAAAAAAGAAAAAGAAGCTCTTCTCAATTTTAAAGAGGAATTGATATCTAAACATTCTCAAGAAATAAATACAGTAAAATCTAATGAGATATATAAGGCACTTCTTTTAGAATTAGAAAAAGCTAAAGTAGATAAGAGTAAGTTTGAAGATGAGATTTTGGAACTCATGGATACAATCGATAAAGGAGCATTAATTGTAAAAAGTTTAGATAAAAATTATCAAAATTTTGAGACTAAAATAAAAAGCGATATTATAGAAATGGAAGCTTTGATTGAAAATTTAAAAAAGGAAATAGTTTCAGTAGAGATTTTCAGGAAAGAGCAAGAATCTAAAGTTAGTAAATCCATATTTTTACAATACGAAAGGTTAAGAGAAGGAAGAGAGGGGATCGGACTTGCTTTAATTGATGGAGAAAGTTGCGGTGCTTGTGGTATGATGCTAAGACCACAATTAATTAACCAAGCTCAGAAAGGACAGGAATTAGTTTTTTGCGATAACTGTTCTAGAATATTATTTAAAAAATAGCGTAAACTCCTCTATAAAGATGGATATGCAATCGCTTTATGCTATAGCATGCTATAGACTTAAAGAGGAAAGTCCGAACTTTAACTATGAATAATAGTAAACGGTAGCAGGTAATCCCTGTCGCTTGTGAAAGTAGAGGTGCGAACAGAGACGCTTTTTACAGAAATGTAGAAAGTATCCTTATAATTAGGATAAGCTTTTGCAGTAATGCAAAAGGTGAAACGGCTAAATCCTTACCGGAAAGCAAGGCTGAAGGTTGGCCGCTTGATCGTTAAAAGCGATTTTAACGACAGAGAAATGATTGCACTTTTAATTTATTAAAAGACAGAATTCGGTGTACAATCCATCTTTATGGAGGCGTATATAGTAATTTTCGAGGTATGTGTTTATGGAAATAGTTATTTGTATAATTATAGGTTTTTTGGGTGGTTTTTTTGGCGGTGTTTTTGGAGTAGGAGGAGCAAGTATTTTAATTCCTCTTATGCTTATAGTTTTGAAAATGACTCAACATCAGGCACAAGGAACATCTCTTGCTATAATATTTTTATGTTTTTTCCCTATGCTTGTGTATTATAAAAAAGGATATGTAAATATTACAATTGCTGCATTAATAGGCCTCGGCTTTATAATAGGCAGCTTGTTAGGGGCAAATATTGCAGATATGTTACCAGAAAATATTTTGAAAAAATGTTTTGCAGTAGTGCTTTTATTTACAGCAGTGAAAGTATTTATATCTAAGTAAGGTTTTAATATATATGTATCATTTTTCTGTAATGCCTTTAGAAGTGTCAAATTATTTGGTTAATAAATTAGACGGTTTATATATTGACTGCACTTTTGGTGGTGGCGGACATACTTCTTATTTGTTTGAAAAATTTCCTAGCATAAAAATTATTGCTTTTGATTGGGATGAAGACTCTTCTAATCAATTTATAAAGAAAAATAATGAGTTTAATGACAGAATAAATTTTATAAGGGAAAATTTTAAAAATATTAAACAGGCTTTAGCAAATATTAATGTTTACAAAGTTGATGGTATTTTAGCAGATATAGGAGTTTCGTCTAAACAGTTTGATGATTTGGCTAGAGGTTTTTCTTTTAACTCTAATGTTTTAGATATGAGAATGGATAATAGAAGCCAATTGACGGCAAAAGAAATAATTAATGAATATTCTAATAGAGATTTAGCAGATATTTTTTATAAATATGGGCAAGAGTACAGGTCCCGACAAATAGCAGACGCTATTTGCGCAAGAAGACAAAGAGGAATGATAAATACAGCTGTAGAGCTTAAGGATGTAATATGTTCTGTTAAAAGACAAGAGGGTAAGATAAATCCTGCTACTAAAGTGTTTCAATCTTTAAGGATATTTGTTAATAAGGAACTTTCAAATTTAGAAGTTTTGTTGTCAGATGCTCCTGATCTTCTAAGTGAACATGGACGTATTGTAATAATAAGTTTTCACTCTCTTGAAGATAAGATAGTTAAATTGAATTTTAAACAAAATGCAGATAATAAAATATATAAACTGCTTACTAAGAAAGTTGTTACTGCTACTAGCCAAGAGATAAAAATAAATCCTAGAAGCAGAAGCGCAAAAATGAGAGTGTGTGAGAAGATTAATGCATAAACCTTTTTTTTTAATTTTACTCTTGATTATTAGTCTTTTTATTTATTTGTGGCAACAGAATACTTCTATAAGACTTGCATATAAAATAAGCGCTTTACAAACAGAATACAACAATATTATCTCTGACAATGATAATTTAAGGTTAAAAATAAATTCTATGCTTGCACTAGAAAAAATGTATAAAATAGCTAAAGAAAGAAATTTTGTTACTGCAAATGAACAAAATAGAGTATATATTGAATAAGTTTAAACATAAAATGAAGAGAAATAAAAAACAATATTTTAATAGAAAGACTGTTTTAGCATTTGTTGTGCTGGCAGTCTTTTTTCTTTTGTTTGCAAAACTTATATATATACAAATTTTTTTACACAATAAAATAAGTCACAATGTAAGTAAAATGGTAAATCGTCAAATTATTGAAATCCCAAAACGTGGCGATATTTTAGACATAAAAGGCAATATACTTGCTACAAGCGTAAAGAAGTATAATATTTTTTTGGATCCTAAGATTATAGATGATTTTTCTAGCGTTAAGGAAGTTTTATTAAAAGCTGGAATAGAAATAAAAGAAAAAAGTTTAAATGAGTTTGGAGGTAAAGCTTATGTGCCTATTGCTTACGATATAGACTCAAATATAGTAAGTAATATAAAAATGATGAAGTTAAGAGGTATTGGTTTTGAAAGTAAGTATGTAAGAAAATATCCAGAAGGGAAGGTTCTTTCTAATATTTTAGGTATAACGGGTTATGATGGCAATGGTTTAGAGGGAATAGAAAAAATATGTAATGAATGTCTTTTAGGCAGTAGCGTTACAATGAGTACACATAGAGACGGAAGAGGTTGGATAATACCCAACAAAATTGTTGAACAATCTAAGATTTGCGGTCAAAATGTAATTTTAAGTATAGATAGAAATATACAGTATATAGCAGAACAAGAACTTAGAAAAAGTTTTGAGAAGTATCAAGCAAAGAGAGCAATATGTATTGTCCAAAACCCGAAAACTGGCGGTATTTTAGCCATGGTATCTTTACCAGATTTTGATCATTCAACAAAAATCAAAGATTTGAAAGTTTTAAGAAATGCTGCAATTAGTGATATATATGAGCCTGGTTCAACATTTAAAATAGTTACAGTTGCTGCAGCTTTGGAAGCAAACAGAGTTAAACTTTCAGACACTTTTGATTTAGAAAATGGAAAACTTAAAATAGCAGGACACACAATAAAAGATGATCATAAAATAGAAGGTGTAGTAAATTTGAGTAGAGCCATGGAGGGGTCTTCTAATGTTGCTATGATTAAAATTGCAAGAAAATTAGGTAGTAATGATTTCTATGAATATATAAGAAAATTTGGATTTTATTCTTTAACTGGCATTGATCTACCTAGTGAGGGAAAAGGACTTTTACTAGATGTAAAACGCTGGAATGCCTTAACGCTTCCAAATATTTCATTTGGTCAAGGTATAGGTGTAACCGCTTTACAAATGATAAATGCTTTTACTGCCATTGCAAACGACGGCGTGCTTTTAAAACCTTATATAGTGCAGAAAATAGGTAAATATGATGTTGATAACGTTCAAACAAATTTTGGTGTTATGGAAATAAGAAGAGTAGTTTCTAAAGAAACAGCTTATAAGATGAAAAAAATGTTACAAAGATCTGTTGATTTTGGAACAGGTAAAAAAGCTAAAGTTAAAGGATATACTGTTAGCGGTAAGACTGGGACCTCACAAAAGATCGATCCTGAAACTAAAACATACTCTAAAAAATATTATATAGGTTCTTTTTGTGGAATGCTTCCAGCTTTGGAACCTGAATTTGTTGTACTTGTAATAATTGATGAGCCTAAAGGGCAAAGTTATTATGGTTCTTCTGTTGCATCTCCTGTTTTTGCTTCTATTGCACAATCTATTGCGCATTATTTGGAAATTCCAAAAGACGATATTAGTAAAAATAAAGTGTAAATATTTACATAAGAGGTAGTAAAAATACTATAATCAATTAGATTAAAGCAAAAGTCATTAAAAAGAATAAATAAGCATTGGAACAAATAAATGATACTAAAAGAATTTTTATCGATTTTTGAAATGACAGTTATTGGCAAAGAAAATGTAGATATTCTTGGCGTTTCTTATGATTCAAGAAAAATTAAAACAGGGTTTGCTTTTTTTGCTTTACCTGGACATAAAACAGACGGTAATAAGTATATAGGCGAGGCTATAGAAAATGGCGCAGTTGTAATTATAACGACAGAAAAACAAATAAATTGTACTGTAACGCAAATTGTTGTTACAGATATTTTAAAATTTATGACTGTATTTTGCGCTAAATTTTTTGATTATCCAGATAAGCATTTAAATATTATAGCAATAACAGGCACTAATGGCAAAACTACTACTACTTATATGATAGAAAGTATATTTAAGCGTTCCAATATAGATTGTGCTGTTATGGGTACTATTGATTATAGATATAAAGGAAATATACTAGAAGCGCCAAATACAACGCCACACTCTCTAGATATTTACAGGTTTATGAGAGATATTGTAAATAGCGGTGTAAAAAATATGATAATGGAAGTTTCTTCTCATGCGTTAAGTTTGTTTAGAGTTTATGGCATAGATTTTGACATAGCAATTTTTACAAATCTTACGCAAGATCATTTAGATTTTCATAAAGATATGAAAGAATATTTTAAAGTAAAATCTCTTTTGTTTGAGAATTTAGGAAAAGGAAGTAAAATAAACCAAAAATATGCAATAATTAATTTTGATGACAAATATGGAAAGAAACTTAGCAAGCTTGCAATGAATGCTAATATAAAACTTTATTCTATAGATAAAAATACTAATTCTGATTTTAAAGCATTAAATATATCTATTGGAAAACAAGGCACAAGCTTTGACTTAGTTTTTAATAATCTAAAAGAGAAAGTTAATATTAAGCATATTGGGCTGCATAACGTTTACAACGCTTTAGCTTCTTTTGGCGCAGCTTTTTGTAGCGGTGTTTCTTTTGAGGCAGCAATAGATGGCTTAAATAATTCTGTTCAAGCTCCAGGCAGGCTTGAACAAATTGACGTTAAAGATTTAGATTTCAGCGTTGTTGTAGATTATGCACACACGGACGATGCTTTAAGAAATGTTTTATCAGCTATAAAAAAATTAAAACCAAAAAGAATTATTACAGTTTTTGGTTGTGGCGGCGATAGAGATAGATCCAAAAGACCTATAATGGGTAAGACTGTAGTTGAAATGAGCGATTTTGTTTTTGTAACTTCAGACAACCCAAGGACAGAAAATCCAAATAAAATTATCTTAGATATAGAAGTTGGTATAAAAAAATCTCATAAAGATAATTATAAAGTTGTTGTGGACAGAAAAGAAGCTATAAATGAAGCTGTATTTATGGCCTCAAGAGGCGATATTATTTTGATTGCAGGCAAAGGGCATGAAATTTATCAAATTATCGGTACTCAAAAAATACATTTTA
This sequence comes from Candidatus Endomicrobiellum siamense, assembly GCA_031268145.1. Lineage (GTDB taxonomy): Bacteria > Elusimicrobiota > Endomicrobiia > Endomicrobiales > Endomicrobiaceae > Endomicrobiellum > Endomicrobiellum siamense. The sequence continues at coordinate 55,552 of JAIRXS010000034.1, read as the reverse complement.
ACGATATAGAAATTGCCAAAAAGTATGTTGTTTTAAAAAAACAAAAAGAAACTGTTCAAGTTGACAATGTTCAAGAGGAGTTATCTTTATAATGGAACCCTGTTATCTTAGTGATTTATTACCCTGTGAAAAAGAAAGTTATAAAAAGATTTTAATAAAGGGCATATCTATAGATTCTAGAACTATACTTAAAGATGAAATTTATTTTGCCATAGAAGGCAAGAATTATGATGGACATGATTTTATAAATGAAGCCATATCTAAGGGAGCGAGCGCTGTAGTTTATTCAAAAGATTTGTATATCAATAAAAAAAGTGTTGATGCCGTAAATAATGTTGCTATGTTTAAGACCACAGATACTCTTATTGCCCTTGGAGAGACTGCGAAGGGTTATATTAAAAAATTTAAAAACATCAAAAAAGTTGCTATAACAGGATCTAATGGAAAAACGACTACAAAAGAGATGTTGACTTCAATTTTAAAAACTAATGGGAAAACACTCTCAAATAAGGGAAACTATAATAATAGAATAGGAGTTCCTTTATCTGTTTTTGACTTAACTTCAGATGTTGAATATGCTGTTTTTGAAATGGGGACATCTATTTTTGGTGAAATAAAAATGTTATCAGATATTATAAATCCACATATTGGCGTTATTACAAATATAGGTTTTTCTCATATAGAAACCTTTAATGGCTTAGAAGGTGTTTTAAAAGAAAAAATGGATTTGTTTTATGGTATAAATGAAAATGATGTAATAATTATTAATGATGATGATGAAAATTTAAGAAATTTATCAAACAAAGAATTTAAAAATAGAAAAATAATTAAATATTCTTTGAAAACTGTAAATGTGGATGTTTATGCGTGTGATATAGAAATGTCGCAAAATAAAATCAATTTTATACTCTATCATAATAATAAATCAATAAGTATTGTTATATACGTCAATGGTATTTTTAATGTTTTAAATGCTTTAGCTGCAGCATCTTGCGCGATAGCTTTAGAAATTCCTCTTATAGATATTAAAACAGGTTTAGAAAATTTTGCTCCGCCAAAAATGAGAATGGAGACCGTAATAACTTCTAATGGATCTATTTTGATTAATGATGCTTATAATGCAAATCCAAGCTCTACAAAGGCTTCTATTGACGCTGTTTTAGAATTGTATCCAAATAAACAAATTAATCTTATTTTAGGTGATATGCTTGAACTAGGGAAAAGTTCTGACAAATTTCATTTTGAGTTGGGCAAATTTATTAATAGTAAAAATATTAATTCTGTTAGTCTTTTAGGTGAAAAGTCTTTAAATATAGGAAATGCAATAAGTAATAAGAATGTTTTTTACGCTAAAAATAAAGAATCTCTTTTTTCTTTCTTAAAAACGCTTCAAAAAAATAATTCTGTTTTTTTATTTAAAGCTTCAAGAAGTATGGAGTTAGAAAAAATTTACGAAAAATTTTATGTTAGTTTAAAAGAAGAGGCAATTAATTAATGCTATATCACATATTTTATCATTTGAGCAATGTTTTTACTCCTTTTAATCTTTTTGGGTACATTACGTTTAGAGCAGGTGGCGCTATTTTAACAAGTCTTTTAATATGTTTTATATTTGGTCCATATATAATAAAAAAACTAAAAAATTTTAAGATTAAACAAATTGTAAGAGATTGTGGTCCTACGCAACATTTAAATAAAAGCGGCACTCCTACCATGGGAGGACTTCTTATAATAATATCTGTTGTTTTAGCAACGTTATTGTGGGCTAGGCTTGACAATAGATTTATTATTTGGCTTTTAAGTGGAACATTGTGGTTTGGATTTTTAGGTTTTTGTGATGATTGGTTAAAATTAAAAAAATGTAGTTCAGATGGTCTTTCTGCTAAAAGCAAACTTTTTGGTCAGACTATTTTTGCCGCGACGTTTGCTGCATATTTGAGTTTTTTTCCTTCAAATCCAGACTATGCTACTCTTGTCAATGTTCCATTTTTTAAAAGTTTGTTTTTGAACTTTTCTTTTTTTTATATAGTTTTTGTGATAATTACTGTGGTGGGTAGTTCTAATGCTGTTAATTTAACTGACGGTTTAGATGGCCTTGCAATAGGCAATATAATAATCGTTGCGTCTACTCTTGCATTATTTTCTTATTTTGCAGGTCATATACAGATTGCCAATTATTTGAAAATAATTCATGTTTCAGGAGCAGGAGAGATTGCAGTGTTTTTATGTGCTATTTTAGGTTCTGGACTTGGATTTTTGTGGTATAACTCCCATCCTGCAGAAGTTTTTATGGGAGATACTGGAAGTTTATTTTTAGGTGGTATTTTAGGTATGGTTGCTGTATTTATAAAGCAGGAGTTTATTTTAGCTTTACTTGGCGGGGTTTTTGTTATAGAAGCACTTTCTGTATTAGTTCAAGTTTTTTATTATAAAAGAACTAAAAAAAGAGTTTTTAAAATGGCACCTATACACCATCATTTTGAAATGCTTGGACATTCAGAAACTAAGGTTACAATAAGATTTTGGATTGGAGGAGTAATATTAGCAATATTATCTTTCGCTTCTTTGAAATTGAGGTAATTTAATGAAAAAAGATATTACTGTTTTAGGACTTGGCAAAAGTGGCATTTCTGCAGCAAATCTAGCTACTAAGCTGGGATATAATGTTTTTGCCAGCGATACTTCCAGTTCAAACAAAACAAAAAAATTAAGTAAGAATGTCATAACAGAGTTCGGCCATCATTCTGACAAAATTTTAAATTCAGATATAATTATTAAAAGTCCTGGTATTAAGTCAACCATTGAAATTTTAAAGAAAACCCGCACAAAAAAAATACCAATATTGAGCGAAGTATCTTTTGCTTTGTCAAATTCTAAATATAAAAAAATTGTAGCTGTTACAGGGACAAATGGAAAAACAACAACAGCAGACTTAATTTCTAAGATAATAAACTCTGAGCATAAAAACTCTATTGTTGTTGGAAATATAGGTGTTCCGTTATCAGATAAAGCTTTAAAAACTACAAAAAATACTTATATAACTATGGAACTTTCAAGCTATCAGTTGGAAGATACTCCTAATTTTAGAGCAAACATATCTATATTGCTTAACATTACCCCAGACCATCTTAATCATCACAAAACTATGAAAGCATATATCAAAGCGAAAGAAAACATATTTATAAATCAGTCCCAAAATGATTTCTTAATATTAAATTATGACGATAAAATATGTCGCAAGTTAGCTAAAAAAGCTAAGTCAAAAGTAATCTTCTTTAGTAAAAAACCTATAAAAAATGGCGTGTTTTATGACGATAATAAAATTGTTATACAAATTGCAAAAAGACATTTTGAAATAAAACCTAAAATCAAAATTGTAGGAATGCACAATGTAGAAAATATTTTGGCATCAGTTGCAGCTACTTATATTGCAGGCATACATTTGACGTCAATAGAAAAAGTTATTTCGAAATATAAAGGGGTGTCACATAGAATAGAGTTTGTAAAGTCTATAAATGGTGTTAGCTATTATAATGATTCAAAAGCTACAAATATTGATTCTACAAGAGTTGCTTTAGAATCTTTTGATAAAAATATTAATCTTATTATGGGTGGCAAAGACAAGGGAGTTCCATATACTCCACTAAAACAACTTATTAAGAAAAAAGTAAAGTCAGTATTTCTTATAGGAGAGGCAGCAAGTAAGATTAAGAGAGATTTAGGCTATTCTGGAGTATTTTTTGAGTCTAAAAGTTTAGAAAAAGCTTTAAAACAAGCTTATAAGAACTCTAATGATGGTGATATAGTTTTGTTTTCTCCTGCGTGTTCTTCTTTTGATACTTTTACAAATTTTGAAGAACGTGGTGCTATTTTTAAAACTCTTGTAAATAAATTAGATAAATAGGTTTTTTATGTTTAAGATTGATTTTACAAAATATGACTATACTCTAATAATTATAATTTGCATAAGTATTATTTTTGGTTCTTTTATGGTGTTTTCTTCTAGTGTTGTAATGGCCGATGTAAGATGGGCTAATCCTTATAGGTTTTTTGCTAAGCAATTATTGTGGGTTTGTTTAGGTTTTGTTGCTATATTTGTTACGAGTTTTTTAATAGATTATAAATTTTATCAAAAATACTCTAAATTAATATATTTTTCTACATTGTTATCTGTAATATTAGTTTTATTTATTGGTGTTTCTAGGCTTGGGGCAAAAAGATGGTTATCTTTAGCTTATTTTACAATACAACCTTCTGAACTTGCTAAAATTTCTATGATTATAATATTAGCAGATTTTATATCAAGAAAGAAAAACTTAATAGATAAATGGACAGGCCTTTTTGCTCCTAGTGTTTTTATATTATTAATGCTTACTCCAATAGCTTTAGAGCCAGATTTAGGCGCACCTATTTTAATAGCAGGAGTGTGCTTTGTTATGCTTTTTTGTGCAGGCATTAACATAAAAGCTGTGCTGTTAGGTTCGATAAGTATAATACTTTTAATAGCAGAAGAGATTATTAGAAAACCATATAGATTATCAAGGTTTAAAAGCTATCTTGCATCATTTATAAATATTGACGCTTCTGCATATCAAGTAAAACAATCTTTAAATGCATTAGGTTCTGGTGGTTTTTTTGGTAAGGGTATAGGTAAAAGTGAAATGAAACTTATGTATTTGCCAGAGGTACATACTGACTTTATTTTTCCTATTATTGGCGAGGAACTAGGTTTTATTGGTGCAGGTTCTGTTGTTGTTTTCTATGTATATATTTTTTTGAAAGGTTTAAAAATGAGTAAGCACATGCCAGATACTTTTGCTAAATATTTATGTTTAGGAATAACATTTTTAATAGTGTTTCAAGCAATTATAAATTTGTCTGTTACTACGGGACTATTTCCTGCAAAAGGGTTGCCTCTTCCTTTTATTTCTTTTGGAGGGACATCTTTGGTTATTAATATGGCTTCTGTGGGTATATTAATTAATTTGTCACAATATTCTAAATTAAAATAGTAAGGATATTATGAAGTATAAAAATATAATTATTGCTTCAAGCGGGACTGGCGGGCATATTTATCCAGGGATTGCTTTAGCAAGAGAATTTAAAAAAAATGGATATAATCCAATTTTTTTTATAACTGACAATAAAATTTCTATGGAAATTTTGCAAAGTAATGGATTTGAATATATTTTATTAAATTTTTCTGGTATGCCTAGAAAAATTTCTTTTTCATTTATTATATTTCTACTTAAATTAAAATTGTCATTATTAAAGGTTTTGAAACATATTTTAGTATTGCAACCTCTAGCTGTAATAGGTACTGGTGGTTATGTATCTGTACCTGTCATTGTTGCATCAAAAATTTTAAAAAAGAAGACTTTTATACATGAACAGAACACTGTACCGGGTAAAGCCAATAGGTTTTTAAATAAATTAGTTGATAAGACTTTTATAAGTTTTGAGTGTTCAAAAAAATATTTTAACAATACTAATCTTGTTGTTTCTGGCTATCCTATAAGAGAAGAGGTATTACATACATCTAAAGCAGAAGCATTAAAAAAGCTATGCGTTTTGGATAATATTTTTACAGTTTTAGTTTTTGGCGGAAGTTTAGGCGCTATAAAACTTAATGATATTGCTTGTAAAACTCTTTTAAATTTATCTAAAATCAAACAAATGCAAGTTATACATGTAACCGGAGATAAAAATTATTTACAGATGTTAAAATGTATAGAATCAAATAAAAATTATAAAGTTTTTAAGTATATGCATAATATATATGACGCGTATGCTGTAAGCGATATTGTTATATGCCGCTGTGGAGCTGGAACAATTTTTGAATTAAAGGCTTTAAATAAGCCTGCAGTTATTATTCCATATCCGTATGCAACAGATAACCACCAGTATTGTAACGCAAAAGAAGTAGAAGAAGATAAAAAATTTATAATTATAGAAGAAAAGAATTTAACTGAAGAAAAATTGAGTGAAATTGTGGAAATATTATATTCAAATTTGAATACAAAGAAAAATAAATCTTTTTATAAGTTCCCTCAAGAATTAATGTTTAAGGAAATAATACAATGTATAAAATCTTAATTTCTAATGATGATGGTATGAATGGTCTAGGACTTCGTCCTTTGATAAAAGAATTGTCAAAAATTGCTAAAGTATATGTAATTGTTCCAAAACAGCAAATGTCTGGCAAAGGGCATAGTATAACTCTTGCAAGACATAAAAAAGTAGAAAAGATAGAAAAAGACTTTTATATAATCAATGGTGGTACTCCTGCTGATTGTGTAAAATACGGTCTTTATTCATTTTTAAAAGGGAAAATAGATTTGATTGTTTCAGGTATAAACGATTGTCCAAATTTAGGACAAGATGTAATTTATTCAGGTACTGTAGGGGCTGCGCGTGAAGGAGCATTGAAAGGTATACCTTCAATAGCTGTGTCAGCTGGCCAGATGTATACTAAAGAATATAAACAGTCTGCAATTGCTACAAGGCAGATATGTAAAATAATACTAGAAAATAAAAAAAAACTTAGCGGAGTTTGCTTAAATATTAACATTCCTGAAAACTATAAAGGGTTAAAGATAGTTCCGCTAGGACTTAGAGCTTATGATGAAAATATTGAAGTACTTGTAGATAAAAAAGGCAACTTTTCGTATAAACTTTCTGGAAGATATATCGCATCAGGTAAAAATAAAAACACAGATGTAGACATGATAGATAGTGGATATATATCTGTTACCCCACTGCAAACAGACCAGACACATTTTAGTTTATTAAATAAAGTGAAGTTCAAAAATGGAAAAATTTAAGTTAGTTTCTAAATTTAGACCATCAGGGGACCAACCTCAAGCGATAGATAAGCTCTATAACAATTATATGAGCGGTAGAAAGTCTCAAGTTTTGCTCGGTGTTACGGGATCTGGAAAAACTTTTGTTATGGCAAACCTTATCGAGAAGCTTCAAAAGCCAACTCTTATAATGTCGCCAAATAAAATCTTAGCAGCTCAAACTTATGCAGAATTTAGATCTTTTTTCCCTAACAATGCTGTAGAGTATTTTATATCCTATTACGATTATTATCAACCAGAAGCTTATATACCATCAAGCGATACGTATATAGAAAAAGATGCTTCAATAAATGATCATATAGATAGACTGCGCCTTAAAGCTACTACATCTCTTCTTGAAAGAAAAGATGTTATAGTTGTAGCTTCTGTTTCATGTATATACAATTTAGGTTCTCCTAAAGATTATCAGAATATGTGTATTGAAATAGTTGTTGGTAAAGATAAATCAATGGATAAACTTTTAAATGATCTTATATCTTCTCACTATGAAAGAAATAATGTAGAGTTTATTAGAGGGAAATTTAGAGTAAAAGGTGACACAATAGAAATTTTTCCTGCTTACCTTGAAACTGCATTGAGAGTTGAATTTTTTGGCGATACTGTAGAAAGTATAAAAGAGTTTGACCCAATTACTGGCAAAGTTATTTCTAAAAAGGAAAAATCTTATATTTATCCTGCAAAAATTTTTGTGGCAGATAAAGAAAAAATTGATAAAGCTTTAAAAAATATAGAACTTGAACTAGACGAACGCTTAGCCATATTAAAATCTCAAAATAAACTTTTAGAAGCTCAACGTTTAAAACAAAGAACTAAGTATGACATGGAAATGTTAAAAGAAACTGGTTTTTGTAGTGGTATTGAAAATTATTCAAGACATCTTTCTAGAAACTTGCCAGGCGCAAGACCAGCAACATTGATAGACTATTTTTTACAAGAAAGTGACGATTTTCTAATGATAGCAGATGAGTCGCATATTTTACTCCCTCAAATAAGGGGAATGTATGAGGGAGATAGAAGTAGAAAACAGACTCTTGTTGATTTTGGTTTTAGGTTACCATCAGCTTTAGACAACAGACCTATGAGGTTTGAAGAATTTGAAAGTTTAATAAGAAAATTTATGATGGTTTCTGCTACTCCTGGAACATATGAGCTAGAAAAAAGTAAAAGTAATATAGTAGATTTAATTATTAGACCTACAGGGTTAGTTGATCCAGAAGTTGTTATACGTCCTATAGACGGTCAAATAAATGATCTGATAGAAGAAATTCAAAAAATTGTCAATAAAAAACAAAGAGTTTTAGTGACTACTCTAACAAAAAAAATGTCTGAAGATTTAACTACTTTTCTTAAAGAAAAGGGTTTTAGAGTGGAGTATTTGCATTCTGAAATAGATGCATTGACAAGAATAGAGTTACTTAAAAATTTACGACTTGGAAAATTTGATGTTTTAGTTGGAATAAATCTTTTAAGAGAAGGTTTAGATTTGCCGGAAGTTTCACTAGTTGCAGTTTTAGATGCAGACAAAGAGGGCTTTTTGCGGTCAGAATCAACTTTAATACAGATATGTGGAAGAGCAGCTAGAAATATTGACGGTCGAGTTATATTTTATGCTGATACGATAACAGGTTCAATGCAAAGAGCATTGACAGAGATGGCAAGACGTAGAGCAAAACAATTAGAGTATAATAAGAAAAATAATATTAAACCTAAAACAATAATTAAAGCAGTTAGCGAGCTTGAAGAGTTTAAAAATTTATCAAAAAAAGAATCTCTAACACACATGTTAAGTGAGGAAAAATTTGATTATAAGATTACTAAAAAAAATATAGATTCAATAATTAAGGATATAGAAATGCAGATGAAAACAGCTGCGGAGAACTTAGACTTTGAATCTGCTGCTATTTTAAGAGATAGAATGTTGGAACTTAAAAGTATGAAGTCCGAAGGTTCAGTTGCTAAAATACAAAAATGCGCTAGATAAAGTATGTAACTAACGCGTTTTTGTATTTTATAATATTATTTATGTATTTTAACCTCTCCCAAAAAGAGCTTTAAGAAAATCTAAAAAATAACAACATGCGTAAACTGCCTCTTCAACTTCCTGTACAACTTTTTGGCCTTGTGTTATGATTTTTTGTGTTTTACTAGTGGTTGTTGCCGTGTCTTTTTTGTCTGCTGTAGTGGCTTCACCACCACTCGTTTCACTGAAAAAATTAATGTTTTGGTGATTCTTACATTAAGATAGCGTAAACAGTAAAACTCTTAGCTGGAATTTGAGAAATGAAGATGGAGATAAAGTAGCTCCTGGTATATATTTTATCAGCATAAAAACAGATTCTGGAAAAAATCAAATTAAAAAATTGCCATACAAAAATAAAATGTACTATTGCTTGACACGTTTTAGAAACTTATGTTACAATGTTAGACATGAAATTAGTTGATTTAGTGTTAATTATTGCAATTAGTATTATAGCTATTTCTATAGTTGTTGGAGTGATTTATTTTATTTTGACTTTAGTCCAAGTAAGGAAAACTGCGTTAGAAATTGAAATAGCAGTTAGCAAAGTTAACACTGAACTTGATCTTGTAAATAAACTTTCTTGTAAAGTTGCTTCGATAACTGAAAAGGTTTCAAGCCCAGTTGTTTCAATGATTTCTCTTCTTTTTTATGTTATCTCTAGTATTAATAAAAAAAACAAATGTAAGGAGAAATAAATGAGCGATAGTAAAGATACATTTTTTGCCTTTCTTTTAGGTGGTATAATTGGTGCAGCTATTGGCATTTTATATGCTCCTAAATCTGGAAAAGAGACAAGGAAAAATATTAAGAGATTAAGTGAAGATCTAGTTGATAATGTAAATGATTTTAGTCAAGACATTACTAAAACTGGGAAAAAAATTTATGAAGAAGGTCGCGAAAAAGTTTTGTCTGGTAAAGATAAGATAAGCGAAGTATTTGACGCTGGCAAAAAAGCATTTGAAAAATATAGTAAAAGCTAATTTTAAAGTCACTTTGTGCTGAGGTAGCTCAGTCGGTAGAGCACAGGTCTGAAAAACCTGGTGTCGACAGTTCGATTCTGTCCCTCAGCATATTTTTATTTAACTTTGTTTGCTTTTGCCGATGTAGCTCAGTTGGTAGAGCAATTGCTTCGTAAGCAATGGGTCGGAGGTTCAATTCCTCTCATCGGCTTTCTACATAAATTCATATAAAATCTTCGTCATTATTGGCGAGGTTTCTTTATATGAATTTTATTTTGATTATTTCTTATTTGTTTATCAATTTACTAAGATAAGTAATGTCCTTAATTTCAACTTATATTTAATTGACAAAACTACGTGTATTGTTGTAGTATGTAAATGATGCTATATATAGTGGTTTGTTAAAATTAAAAGTAAGGAAAAAGATGATATGAAATGTCCTTTTTGTGGCGGCACTAATGACCAAGTGTTGGATTCTCGTCCTATTGAACACACCTCTGCTGTTAGGAGGCGTAGGCAATGTTTTAGTTGCAAAAAAAGATATACAACATTTGAACGCCCTGAAGAAGTAGCACTTATGGTTGTTAAGTCAAATAACTCTAGGGAACCTTTTGATAGGAAGAAAGTTTGGGTAGGAATAGATAGAGCTTGTAAAAAATGCCAAGTCTCTGCTGCGACTATAGATAGGCTCGTAAGTGAAATTGAAAATGAAATACTTAGTGAATATATAATGGAAATTCCATCAACAACTATAGGCGAAAAAATTTTAAGAAAACTCTGGGATATTGATTTAGTAGCATATGTAAGATTTGCTTCTGTATATAGAAAATTTTCAGATATTGACACTTTTATGGTTGAACTAAAAAAGTTAAAAAAAGAACATATCAAAAGACAAAAAAAATAAAGATTATTTAATATGAAAAGGTTATTTTAAGAGGTTTTTAATGTCAACAGGCAAAGTAGAAAATTTGTTAGATGAAAAAGTAAGATTAGAAAAAAATGCTTTAACAGTTTTGCAAAAACGTTATTTAAGAAAAGATGAAAAAGGGAATATAGCTGAGACACCTGAAGGTTTATTTTTTAGAGTCGCTAGTAACATTGCGCAGGCAGATATTAATTATGATAAAAATGCCGATATTAATGCAACTATAAAAGAGTTTCATCTTATGATGGCAAATTTGGATTTTTTGCCTAATTCTCCAACATTAATGAATGCAGGTAGACATTTGCAACAATTGTCTGCATGTTTTGTTTTGCCAATAGAAGATTCTATGGACTCTATTTTTGAAACTTTAAAAAATACTGCTCTTATACATAAATCTGGAGGAGGGACAGGCTTTTCCTTTTCAAGACTACGCCCTAACAAAGATGTTGTAAAATCTACTACTGGGGTTTCTTCAGGGCCTGTATCTTTTATGCAGGTTTTTAACTCTGCTACAGAAGCTATAAAACAAGGCGGTACTAGGCGAGGCGCGAATATGGGGATGCTTCGTATAGACCACCCGGACATTTTGGAGTTTATATCTGCTAAAGATAAGAATGATAGTTTAAATAACTTTAACATATCTGTTGCTATAACAAAAGAGTTTATGGAAGCTTTAGAAAACAATACAGATTATAATCTTTATAATCCAAGAAATGGCAAAGTCTCTGGGACTTTAAATGCTAGAGCAGTTTTTGACAAGATTATTGAACAAGCTTGGAAAAATGGAGAACCTGGCGTAGTTTTTATTGATAATATAAATGATAAAAACCCTACTCCAAAAATAGGTGAAATAGAGTCTACTAATCCCTGTGGAGAACAGCCGCTTCTTCCTTATGAATCTTGTAATTTAGGGTCTATTAATTTGGGACATTTTATAAAAGGGGAAGATGTAGATTGGGGAAAATTAGAAAAAACAGTTAAAACTGCTGTACATTTTCTAGATAATGTTATAGATATGAACAATTATCCTATAGGTAAAATTGGAGAAGTTACACGTGCTAATAGAAAAATAGGACTTGGAATAATGGGTTGGGCAGATATGTTATTGAGTTTGGGAATACCTTATGGCAGTCAAGAATCTTTAAACTTAGCAGAAAAACTTATGAAATTTATTCAGGATAAGTCTCACGAATTCTCACAAGAACTAGCTATCAAAAGAGGGGCGTTTGTAAACTTTAAAAATAGTATTTATGCTGCTGGAAAACCTATTAGGAATGCCACAACTACAACTATAGCTCCAACTGGGACAATTGGTATTATAGCTTCTGCTTCAGGTGGAATAGAGCCTATTTTTGCTCTTGTTTATAAAAGATCTCAATGTTTAGACAACGAAGAAATGTATGAGATTAACCCATATTTTGAAAAATTAGCAAAAGAAAAGGGTTTTTATTCTAAAGAGCTTATGGATAAAATTGCTCAAAAGGGGAGTATTCAAAAATTTAGCGAGATTCCTGAAGCCATAAGGAAAATATTTGTAACTTCACATGATATTTCTCCTGAAAGTCACGTAAGAATGCAAGCAGCTTTCCAGAAATTTACAGATAATGCAGTTTCAAAAACTGTAAATTTTCCTAATAGCGCTACAAAAGAAGATGTAAAAAAAGTTTATGTTCTTTCTTATAAAATGGGGTGTAAAGGAGTTACTGTTTATCGTGATGGAAGTAGAGATATCCAAGTTTTAAATATTGCAAGCAATAATGAAGGGCAGCAAGTTAAAGAGGCAAAGACAAGAGTCCGTCCCAATAGAACAGTTGGATTTACCTTTCTTATGCATACAGGTTGTGGAAAAATGTATGTAACAGTAAATGAAGATGATGATGGGATATGTGAGGTGTTTACGCAACTTGGAAAATCTGGGGGCTGTACATCTTCGCAAGCTGAAGCTATAAGCCGTTTGATTTCTTTAGCATTGCGTTCTGGCGTTGATCAAAAAGCAATCATAAAACAAATAAAAGGAATAAGATGCCCCTCTCCTACACTTGCAGCAGGCGGAGCTATTTTATCTTGTGCAGATGCAGTTGCAAAAGCTCTAGAAATGTATACTAAAGAAAAAATGTCACCCGACTTATTTACGCAAAAAACCATAAGTGATTCTTCTTTTTCAGAAGAAAAACAATATTCTTCTCATCCTGACAAAAATGTGACTGGGGCTTGTCCGCAATGTCCTGAATGTGGAGAAATGTTAACATTTGCTGAAGGTTGTGTAGTTTGTAGGGAATGTGGATACTCTAAATGTTTTTAAAAGGGATTTAAATGATAAAAAATGATAAATGGATAAAGACAATGGCTTTAGAAAAGGGTTTGATAGAGCCTTTTGAACCAAACCAAGTTAGAGAGGGAAAAATTTCTTTTGGAACTTCTTCGTATGGATACGATATGCGTGTTTCAAATGAATTTATGGTTATGAAAAACAATGCGAAAGCTATTGATCCTAAAAATTCTTCAGATATATTTGAACTTGTTGTAGTTAAAGATTTTATAGAAATACCTCCAAATTCTATTGTTTTAGGTAAGACAATAGAATATTTTAAAATACCAAGAGATATTGTTACAATAGCATTTGGAAAATCTACGTATGCTAGATGCGGTATTTTCGTAAATATTACTCCTTTTGAACCAGAATGGGAGGGATTTGTTACTCTTTCTATAGCTAATACAACATCTTTGCCAATAAAAGTATATACAGGTGAAGGAATAGCACAAGTATTATTTTTACAAGCAAGTGAAGTTTGTGAAACTTCTTATGCGGATAAAAAAGGAAAGTATCAAGCTCAAAAAACTATAACTCAAGCTAAAATTTGATACAATGTAACAGTTTAGTAGTACAGACAATATGATGACAAAAAAAACAGTGGGTTGATAAAAATGATTTTAATATTAGATTTCGGCTCTCAGTATACGCAATTAATTGCAAGGCGTATAAGAGAAGAAAAAGTTTATTGTCAGATATATCCAGGAAATAAGTCTTTAGATTCTTTTTCAAATTTAAAAAATATAAAAGGTGTAATTCTTTCAGGAGGATATGGCAGCGTTTACTCTAAAGGCGCTCCTTGGCCAGACTTAAGAGTTTGGCAGTTAGATGTACCTATTTTAGGTATTTGTTATGGTATGCAGCTTATTGCGCAATATTTTGGTGGTAAAGTTTCTCCGTCAAAATATAGAGAATTTGGACTTGCAGAGGTCAATATAAAATGTGATTGCTCTTTGTTTGATGGTTTAAATGTAAAAGAGATATTGTGGATGAGTCATGGTGATAAACTTTCTAAAATTCCAAAAGGTTTTAAGATTATTGCGAAGTCAGAAAATTCTCCATATGCAGCTGTTGAAAATGTCGCAAAAAATATATATGGCGTACAATTCCATCCAGAAGTTAAACATTCAGTAAATGGTAAAAAAATTATTCAAAACTTTATATTTAAGATTTGTGATTCAAAACGCGATTGGACTATTAAATCTTATATAACCGATGAAATTAAAAGAATTAATGAACAGGTTGGCAAAAGTAAAGTTTTATGTGCTTTGTCAGGAGGCGTAGACTCTTCAGTTGCAGCAGTTATGTTGCATAAAGCCATAGGAAAACAACTTTTTTGTATTTATGTTGACCATGGTCTTCAAAGACTTGGCGAAACTGAAAGAGTAAAAAAAGTTTTTGGAAAAATGTTTGGAAACAATCTTAAGATTGTTGATGCAAGAAAATTATTTTTGTCAAAACTTAAAAATATAATGGACCCTGAACAGAAGCGAAAGATTATAGGGAAAACATTTATAGATGTTTTTGAAAGAGAATCTAAAAAAATTAAAAATATAGATTTTTTACTTCAGGGAACAATATATCCTGATATTATAGAAAGTGTCTCTATAAAAGGAAAAAAATCCCAAATTAAAAGCCATCATAATGTTGGCGGCCTTCCAGACAAGATGAAGATGAAATTAGTAGAGCCTCTAAAATTTTTATTCAAAGATGAAGTTAGAGCATTGGGTTTAGAGCTTAAGATTCCTAAAGAAATTATCAACAGGCAGCCTTTCCCAGGACCAGGGCTTGCAGTAAGAACTGTTGGTGAAATAACAAAAGAAAAATTAAATATTTTAAAAGAAGCTGATAATATAATAGTAGAAGAAATTATAAAAGCTGGCTTTTATGATAAAATTTGGCAGTCATTTGCAGTGATACTTCCTATTAAAACTGTAGGAGTAATGGGAGATGCGAGAACTTACGAACATGTTATAGCCATAAGAGCCGTAAATTCTGATGATGCGATGACTGCCGACTGGGTAAAGTTGCCTTACGATTTACTTGGGAAAATATCTTCAAAAATTATTAATGAAGTTAAGGGTGTCAATAGAGTAGTTTATGATATTTCTAATAAACCACCAGCGACAATAGAATGGGAATAATGAAAAAAATAATTTATTGTCTTATTGTATCTGTGTTATTGTTTGCTTGTACGCGTAATAATAGTAAGAATATAGAGTCTATACAAATCAAAGGATCTGATACTATTGTAAATCTTATACAAGTTTGGGCAGAAAATTTTGTACAGTCCCATCCAAATTCAAACATCAGTGTTACAGGTGGAGGTTCAGGCACGGGCTTTGCTTCTTTGATAAATAAAACTTGTGATATTGCCATGTCTTCTAGAGAAATAGAAAAAAAAGAAAGTGTGTTAGCCAAACAAAACAATGTTAATCCTATGGGATTTAAAGTAGGGTTAGATGGTCTTGTTGTGATTGTCAACAAAAATAATCCTGTTAATAAGTTAACTTTAGCAGAACTCAAAGATATTTTTATGGCAAAAATTACAAATTGGAAAGAAGTTGGCGGACACGATAAAAAGATAGTTATTCTTTCAAGAGAAAGCAATTCTGGTACTCATATGTTTTTTAAAGAGCGCGTTATAAGAAACAATGATATAAACTCTGACGACGAATTTTCGATACATTCTTTAATGATGTCTTCTTCTCAGGCTATATATGATGAAGTTTTACAAAATCCCAATGCTTTGGGATATGTCGGTATGGGATTTGTTAACAATAAGATAAAAACACTTTCTATTTCTACAAATGAAAAAAACAAGTTTATTGCTCCAACAATAGAGAGAGTTATTGATGGCTCTTATCCAATTTCTAGACCTTTATATTTATATACCGATGGAAACCCTAGTGGTATAGTAGAAGTTTTTATTGATTATACCTTATCTGATGAGGGGCAAAAGATTGTTGTTGATACAGATTTTGTTCCAATTAAAAAATGATTATATAAACTTTATATGGGACTTAAAATGAGAAAGTCTTTAGATTACATAATAGAAGCAGTAATTTTTATTTGTGGTATATTGTCAATAGTTTTTGTTGTTTTAATTTTTTCATTCTTACTTAAAGAAGGTTTATCATTTTTTAAGGACTTTAGTTTTATAAAATTCATTACAAATCAATTTTGGTATCCAAACTCTAAAATTCCATCTTTTGGCATATTATCTTTAATATCTGGCTCAGCTTTAGTTACATTGGGAGCTTGTTTAATAGCTGTTCCTATAGGGGTAATGACGGCTTTGTTTATATCTGAAATTGCACCCAAAAGTATTAGGGATATATTAAAGTCTTTAGTTGAACTTATGGCTGCAATTCCTAGCGTTGTTATTGGCTTTGTTGGGATGGTTACGGTAGTCCCTTTAGTTAAAAATGTTTTTAATTTACCAACAGGACTTACTGCTTTTTCTGGCTCAATAATGCTTGCTTTAATGGCAATTCCTACAATTGTGACAATATCTGAGGACGCTATAAGGTCAGTTCCTTGGCAATATAAAGAAGGAGCGCTTGCTTTAGGCGCTACAAAATGGCAAACACTAAGAAGGGTAGTATTAAAAGCTGCAATGCCTGGAATAATAGCTGCAATCATGTTAGGAATAGGTAGAGTAATAGGGGAAACTATGGCCGTTATGATGATAACTGGCAATGCCGCCCATGTACCACACTCAATTTTTGACCCAATAAGAACTATGACTTCTACAATCGCTTCAGAAATGGGGGAAACTGTAAGAGGAGGTATGCACTATAAGTCATTATTTGCTATAGGATTAGTGCTTTTTTTAATAACTTTTTTAGTAAATTTTATAGCGGACTTATTTTTAGGTAAAAATAAAAATTTATGATGAAGCTTAGTCCGAAATTGTCTCAAAAACTCTCATATATGCTTCTTTTTATAGCAACAATGTTAGCTATTATTCCTGTTTTGATAATTATATTTTTAATTATAAAAAATGGATATTCTGCTATAAATTGGAAATTTTTAACTTCTATGCCTGAAGATGGCATGCGTGCTGGCGGAATATTTCCTGCAATAATAGGCACTTTTGCTATAGTTATGTGTGCAATTGTTATTACTCTTCCTGTAGGTGTTTGTGCGGCAATTTATTTGAATGAATATGCAAAAGATAATTTTCTTACTAGACTCATTAAACTTGCAATTGTAAATTTAGCAGGTGTTCCTTCAGTAGTTTATGGTCTTTTTGGGCTTGGAATTTTTGTTATGTTTTTAAAGTTAGGGGTTTCTATTATAGCTGGAGCTTTAACATTATCCATAATGGAGCTTCCTGTTATTATAACTACTGCTAGAGGCGCTTTAAATAGTGTTCCTCAATCTTTTAGAGAAGTAAGTTTGTCTTTAGGCGTAAGTCGTTGGCAAACTATTAGACATATTGTGCTTCCGAATGCTTTATCTGGAATTTTGACAGGAACAATCCTTAGTATTGCAAGAATTTCAGGAGAAACAGCTCCTATACTTTTTACAGCAGCAGCTTTTTATGTACCTCGTCTGCCAGATTCTATATTTGATCAAGTGATGGCTTTGCCCTATCACTTATATATTATTTCAACCCAAATACCTAATATGCCAAAAAATATTATATATGGCACGGCTCTTGTTTTAATGATGATGGTTCTAACCATGAGTTTTGTCGCAATTTTTGCAAGAATTTATTTTAGGAAGCGCAGGAAATGGTAAATAAAATTAATGTAAAAAAATTAAGTTGTTATTATAATAAAAAATGTGTTTTAAATTCTTTAAGTATTAATGTTGTTAAAAACGAAATTTTAAGCGTTATAGGGCCTGCAAATAGTGGTAAAACAACATTTTTAAGAACTTTAAACAGAATGAGTGATTTAGAAGTATTGTTTAGTAGAGCGGGAGAAGTATTTCTTGATGAGGAAAATATTTTTGACATGAATATGCAATTTTTAAGAAGACGGGTTGGAATGCTTTTTGCCATGCCAATACCTCTTCCTATGAGTATATATGATAACATAGTATATGCTCCTAAAAGATTAGGATTAATAAACAAGAAAACTGATATAGATGCGCTTGTTGAACAATCACTAAAAGATGCGTCTTTGTGGGATGATGTCAAAGATAGATTGCATACATCTGCAATGAGAATGTCTGGAGGGCAGCAGCAGAGGCTTTGTATAGCAAGAATCCTTGCTATTAATCCTGAAGTTATACTTTTTGATGAGCCATGTTCAGGGTTAGATCCAATTTCTACTGCAAAAGTTGAAGAATCTATGTTAGAGTTAAAAAAGAAATATACAATAGTGCTTGTAACAAATAATGTAAAACAAGCGTCTCGTGTCAGCGACAAAACTGCTTTCTTTCTTATGGGAAAACTTATAGAAGTTGATAAAACAGATACGTTATTTATTTCGCCAAAAGAAAAACAAACTGAATATTATATAACAGGAAGATTTGGCTGATTGCTAAAATATTTTTATATTCTCATAAAATAACTATGAGCATTATCTCAACAAATTCATAAATTTCATTGTCTCTTATGAGATTTCGTATTCTTAAATCTTGAGCTATAAACCAATTTTTATAATCGAAATTAAAAAATTGAACTGCGATTACAAATGAAATCCAAATGATTTTAAAAATATTCTAAATTATACGACTTTTGTTATTGTTCCTTTCAATAATATTTTTTTTGAATGTGCTATATTGTGGATAACACAGTAAATAAAAATTACTTGTTAATTTTAACTCTTCCTGATTTTTCATATTTGAATCATCATAGACACCAATAACCACAAATCCTGCATTGTACGCAGTTTTAGCAGCACAAATAGAATCTTCAAAAACAAGTGTATTTTCTGGTAATCCTTGAATGATTTTTACAGCTTCAATATAAATATCTGGTTTGCTTTTATCTGTTTTGAAATCATGACAAGATAATATATCAATGAAATCTTCGAGAATAAAAAATCTAGAAAGTACTAATACAGCTAATTTTTTCATTGATGATGTCACAATGACTATCGGTATATTATCATTTTTCATATCGAGTATAAACTCTTTAACTCCAGGCTTTAAACATACTACTTCTTCATAATAATGTTCAATTATTTGCTCAATGTCAAAAAATATTTTTTCGTCTGTCTGGGGCAAATTGTAATTTGTTTTCAAATATTTTACTGCATCTTTTATTCCCACTGAATACATATCTTTATCTAGATCAGTCGTTATTTTTATTCCTAAATTATTTAAATAAGTATTTCCAACGTAAGACCACATTTTCATAGAATCTATAAGTGTACCATCCATATCAAAAATAGCCCCGGTTATTTCAGCACAAACTGTAGCAGGTAACCATAAAAAAGCAATGAATATAAAGAACAATATTTTTCTCATCAAATTTAAATATTTTAATTTAATCATTGTTATAACACACTCCAATTTCTTCACTGCAAGGGGGTTCAAATAAGGAATTCATTTTTTTTAACACCCCATCATCAACATAAATATCTGAACACATATTTTTTTGAACCAATGTATTTCTATGCTTTATACGTTTAAGCCAGATATTATCTGAAACATATACATAATGCCATTCATATAATATGTTTTTTTCTTTCCATATTTTTGATATCTTTTCTCTTTCGATTCGTGACCAAAATCCAAAGTCTAATATGACATTTAATCCCGAATTAACTACTTGTTCGGTTTTTTTATAAATATAATTTTTTATTTTATTTACCATTACATCATGTCGATCACCGAGCTCATTACCAAATAATTCATAAACTATTTCATCACATGAAAAAACAACTGCATTCTCTTTTTGTTTAATTATATTGGAATAAAAACTTTTGCCACTACATATTTTTCCACATAATAAAATCACTTTAGCCACTGTACTTTTGCCTCCTTATTGATTAGATATTGCTTCTCTTATTCTTAGATTAATTTATATACGTCATCCTCATCGTACATTAATCTTCCTGTGTGAAATTCTTTTATGCCTTTGGTTTTTAATATTTCACTCAACTTTTCTCTATTAGCATTCAATTCGTTATAATTTATCTCATTTAATAAATGTGATATATGTATAACTTCTATGTTACTTAATAATATGGGTTTCCCAAATTTTAAAAATAAATCTATGGCCATTAGGTCATCTTCAGCTCCATATCCAATAAAATTTTCATTCCAACCACCTATTTGATCTAAAATAATTCTTTTGGCAAATCCAAAATTCCCTATATACGTCCTGGACAAATGGCGCATATTTTTTTTGTTTCTAAGTTTCGGACTCGGTAATGAACATATAGATTTTAAGAAATCCGTTTCATTATTTTTTAATTTTTCATCAAAAATGCTTTTATGTTTTTCATACCAGTTATTACTTGTCCAAAGCCTATTAGCAGAATAGCCATATAAACCACCAGATGTGTACTTTATTAATTCGTACAGAGTGTCTTTTTTAAATAAAATAGTATCATCATCAATAAAAATAAGATTCTGTGCTCTTGTCTCTTTAATTCCGATGTTCCGACCAAGAGCAATATTGTTTGTGTTTAAATATATAAAGTTTACACGTAAGCACTTTTTTTCTAATAGTTTTAACCATTTTATATTAGCGCTATTGCTACAATTATCAACAATAACTATTTCACTTATGTCAATATTTTGAATACTCAACGAAATTAAAAGACTTTCTAAACTACCGTGTTTGCTGGTCAAATTGTTATGAGTTAATATGATAATTGCAATTTCCATCTTCAACCCCTCCATTCCCAAACAAATGTTTTTTCTTTTGACATTTTTGGAAATATTTTGTGAACTTTATTCCAAGTTCTATCATCGTCGTGCCAAAACATGGGTATAGATGTTCCGTGTACAGAGTAATCAGAATATTCTAGTTCAGATTTTAATAAGTTAAATATTTTTATTTTGTCAAACTCTTTGGTCTCAATTATTGAAGTTTG
Source organism: Candidatus Endomicrobiellum siamense (assembly GCA_031268145.1). Classification (GTDB taxonomy): domain Bacteria; phylum Elusimicrobiota; class Endomicrobiia; order Endomicrobiales; family Endomicrobiaceae; genus Endomicrobiellum; species Endomicrobiellum siamense. Next base: position 34,468 of record JAIRXS010000034.1, on the reverse strand, counting down.
ATTTATTCGAATTGCTTTAAAATAATCTTCGCTACTTAGATTTTGGCGCATATAGTTATTAATCACGGCAGTTTTCTCTAATTCTGTACCCGGAAGAGGATTAGCCACAAACACATTATTGATTGTACCATAATCTTTGCTAAGTTTTTTTGCGAATTTTATAGTATCCAAAATATTTTCAAGTGCTTCTCCCGGAAAACCTACTACGAAAAAAACATTACAAGGAAGTTCATATTTATTAGCTAGTGAAGCAACTTTAACAATACTGTCTGTTGACATATGTTTCTTTATTATATTTTTTAAAACCATATCATTACCTGATTCAGATGCAACACTAATGCTTGTTAAACCAGAAGAAACCATTAAAAAAAGTAATTCTTCGTCAATAGTATCAGCACGAACTCCATTTGGAGTATCCCAAGTAATATTCAAATCACAAAGTTTTTTCATTAATTGTTTTGCTTTTATTTTGTTACAAGTTAAATTATCATCTTCAAAATGGAAATGCATTACACCGTGTTTTTCTTTACATTGTTTTACGTATTCCAAAACATATTCATTTGAATATGTCCTGTGTCTATAACCAACTTGGGTATGAACACTGCAAAACACACAGTTATAAGGACACCCTCGACTTGTAAAAACAGGCATAGATCTTTTATTCAATTGATTTAGTCTCCATCTAGAATAATACTTGTTTTTTAAAGTTTTTTCTATATCTATTAAATGCAATGCTGGCAATGGAAGACTACTTAAATCTTCTATAAACTTTCTGTTTTCGTTATTTATAAACATATTTCCTGATTTATATACGATACCCTTAATTTTATCTAAATTTTCAATTTCATTACTTAATACACTATAATTTTCTAATAATTCTTTTACAGTTTTTTCGCCTTCTCCTTTAATTATAATATCATAGTATGGTTTTTTTATTAATTTCATATAAAGTGTTTCAATGCTTGCGGACACACCACCTAGTATAACAATATATTTTTTATTAATGCTTTTTACTAGTTTAGCCACAATATTTGCATTGTTAATGAACATTGTAAAAGGATTACTTATACCAACAATATCAGGATTAAAATTGACAATTTCTTGTGAAATATAATCAATAGGTTGTCCAAAAGTGATATTATTACCCTGTATCTCTTCATGTTCAGTTGCAAGGCAATCTAAAATTTTTACGTTGAAACAAACTTTTTCTGCAACTGCAGCTATACATAAAATGCCTATTGGCAAATAAGATTGATACTCATTTTTTAAATCAATTGGATAGGTTTGAGGAGGAGATATTAAAAGAATTTTTTTGAATTTTCTATTTTTCATTTTAAATCACATCCTCGTAAATCAAAAAATTCTAGCAAAAACCATTTAAGTAATATGTATATTCCCCAAACATTGCATACTTCCCAATATTCACCTTTGTAATTATTCCACAAATCATTTATGCATTTTTTATTTAATCCAATTTTATTTATAAGTTTCTCATTGTTAAATAAGTCTTCAATATCGTTTCGCAAATATCTTTCAATCCAACTTTTGATTGGAGATGTAAAAGGTTTTTTTGATGCACTCAAATAACTTTCGGGCAATATTTTTTTAAAATTTTGCTTTAACATGTATTTAGGATCTAAATGTTTTAAAAAAAAATCGCTATCTATACTTAACATTGTATTTACAAAACCATCCCGCAAATAAGGAAGCCTTGCTTCTATTCCGTATGCCATAGTCATTCGGTCGACTCTAGCAAAGTGATAATCTGGTAATCTCTTAAATATTTCTACTCTTCTCAGTGTCTCAGTCAAATTATTCATTTTACAACCGTCAAACAGTATCTCTTTAAAATCATAATCCGTTAAGCTGCTTTTTAAAAATATTTTTTTAACATCAATATATTTTAACCAACCTATACCTGATATATATTGATTTATCAAATCGTTTTCTTGTCTACACAAAAGCGCGTTTCTCAAATATTTGTAGCCAAACACTAATTCATCCGAACCATCTCCAGATAATATCCCTTTAACAAACTTGGAAGCTATTTGAGCTAATTTTAAAGAACAAACTGCAACACTTGAATAAAGTGGCTCATCTAAATGATATATAGCTTTATTTATTAACGTTAATATTTCATTGTCGTAAATACATTTACTAATGTTTGGTATACCTAAATTATTTGCAATATATTTTGCCTCAACTATCTCATTACAATTTTCTTTTTCACTATAACCTACAGTAAATGAATTCATAATTTGATTACCTTTGGTAAGACAACTAGCAATAATTCCGGAATCTATTCCACCACTAAGAAAAATACCAATAGGAACGTCTGCTTTAGAAGTTTCGATGATGTTTTCATATAATATTTTTTCAAAATCCAGCCTATTTTCAAAACTATAATATTCATTATAAAGGTGATAGTCTTTTTTTATTAATTTATCTCTTTTAAATAATATACTTTCTCCAGCTTTTACTTTATAAATATTTTTAAAAATGGTATATGGTGCTGGAATAAAACGCATTCTTAAATATAGTTCTAATCCTATTTCATTAATTTCACAAGAGTTTTGCATTATTCTTTTTATCGCTTTTAATTCGGAAGATATTAAAATTCTCTCATTGTTTACACAATAATAAAGTGGCTTAATCCCATACTTATCTCTTGCTATAAAAATTTCATTAGTGTATGAGTTTATAATGCAAACTGCAAACATACCATCCAAATGTTTTAAACAGTTTCCTCTTTCTCTTTCATATAAAGCAAGTATAACCTCTCCATCACCATTGGTTTTAAAAGTATAACCATTTGTTTCTAATTTTAATCTTAATTTTTTGTAATTATATATTTCTCCATTAAAATACAAAAATAAATTTCCCTGGGAATTTACAATTGGTTGTTTAGATTTTTCAATATCAACCATAGCTAAACGTACAAATCCAAAGTGAATCCCATTTGCGCACGAATCTATTTTTATTTGATCAGGACCTCTGTGTTTTATGGACTCGGTCATAATTTTAATGTCTTTTAAAGATTTTTGGTTATTACAAAAATCTTTATCTATTATTCCCACAATTCCACACATTTTATTTCCTCATTAAATTCAAAATTTTTTTACTTGTTTTGAAAGGACTGATATCCTCTAATATTTTTTCAGATTTGTTTTTTACTTTTAGATAAAAATCTTCATTATTAAAAAGTTTTTCGATTAATTTTTTTAATTGTATCTCATTATCATAAAGTAATTCCGGATGTATAAATTCTTTATATGCAGCGAAATTTGGTGCAACTACAGGTATTCCAGCGCATAAACAATCAATTGCCGCCATAGACCACACACAAGCCTTTCTATAAGGTGCCATTCCAATATGACATTTATTTAAATATTGCTTATATAATTCTCTATTTTGTCCTCCATCAACAAGTTCAACATTTTTACATTCAAATAATTTTTTTCTATATAGTACAGGGGTATTATTAAATTTCCCTCTCAAACTTTTTCTATTTGGCATAGGATCTGAAACTATGAATTTAAGGTTATCATTATCAACAACAAATTTTAAAAATCTATCCGTGCCATAACTTTCATATAAACGATGGTTATATAAAATTTTTTTAATTCTTGGGTTCTCTGTTTTTTCATAATCACACAAATACGGATCATATGGTGGTGGAATAATTTCTATATTTTTATTCAAAAAATAATTATGTTTTTCTGCAAAATTTAGAATCATTTTCCTGGCAAAATCACTTTGAATAATGAAGGTATCTGAAATATTCACGGAAGACAAAATATTCATGACAATATTTTGGCATAATCCTGAATTATTTAAACTATAATCTAATATAATTTCGTCGTTATCGCCTCTGTGTAGAGCTGGATAATGACAATAGCTAATTATTTTTATATGCTCCATAGAAATTGTTAACAGCATACTTTTTAATGCCGAAGCTAATTCACACTGATTTAAAAAAATGACATCTGGTTTAGAATCTTTAATAATTTTTTTAAAATTGTACCAATCGAAACTATATCTAGATTCGTATTTTGTGGTTCCAATATTTGCGTAATATATTTTCCAGTTTTCAAATCTTGTTTTTTTATTACGTAATATTTTAGGCAAAATTACAAAATAATTGTTTTTCTCGTTTTTAACAAACTCATCAGCCAACAAATAATTAAAAATATATCCCGAATCACTTTCTATATCATCTAGATTCGAAATATTGACTATGGTTAATATATTCATTTTTGAAGTTCACCTCTTTTACATTCTATTTTTACTCCAAATTCACTTAATTTTTTTAACAATTCGTTATACCCTCTTAAAATATGTTCACATTTTGAAATTTTCACAGTGCTCTTAGTATAAATACTGGCAATCAAAGTAACTGCTGCCGTTCTGACATCATAACCGAATAATTTTAAATTATTGGAAGGTAATGGGTTCGAAGGCAGAATATGTACCGTATTGCCAAGTACGGATAAATTAAACCCCAGCATCTCTAAATTTTTTGTATATATAAATCGATTTTTCCAAACACATTCTTTTATCGAAGATTGACTATGAGCCTTTGATAATATAAGAGTAAAAAATGGGTGATGATCACTTTGAATCCCTTTTGGAATAACCTCAATATTAATCGAATTAATTTTACTAGTATCTCTTATAACCAAATTGTTGTTTTCCCAAAAAAAATTTATTCCAATTTCTTTTAGTAATTCAAATTCTGGTTCCAGACTAACCAATATAGTGTTCTTGTTAAGATTTAAAAACTTTACTTGAACATTATTTATTACAGCGAGTGTTGTATATGTGATTATTTCACTTATACATTGAGTAAGATTAAATTCGATATGTAAACAATTTTCTTTTGTATTTTCTGAATTCGGATTTTCAATAATTATTTTTTCTTTCTCTATAATTATCCTTCTACCTGTGATTTCTAAAAATCTTAACATATCCAATACGTCAGTCTTTACGTATGGATTTAAAATAGTAAAATTTTTATGCTTAACAGATAGAATTATAGCGGTTTTAGTAGCTCCTCCTACTAATGGTCCTGACAAAACACCTTTTTTATCCGAAAAATCTAGTATATCTATACTTGTATTTGTATTATTGTTTCCATGCTTTCGACCAGAAATATCGAATTGATTTAATTTTGTTTTAATACCAAATTTTTGCATCACATCCCAAATATAATTGATTGGTCTTTTACCATTTTCATCTAGATTACCTATTTGACATCCTCCAGAGCCATAATATTTAAATTTACCAAGTTTCATAATTAATGCGGAAGTCAGGTACATAGAACCATGTATTAATTTTCCCAATTTATAGGGTAGGGTTTCGGAACAAATGTTTTGAGGATTTATTATCAAATTATCACCCAAAAGTGTGGCTTCTCCTCCTAATTCTTGAATAATACCAATAAGAACATATGTGTCACTTACTAGCGGTGGGTTTTTAATTTTGACCTTTACGTTAAGTGCAATAGATAAAGCAATTATTTGAACTAATGAATGCTTGTACCCTTTAAGTTCAAGAGAAGCTGAATGGATTTTGCAAGGTTTAGTTATGAAATCGATTGAATATTCTCTACCCTTAAAAAATACATTTTCAAGATATTTTAAATTCATCATAAATTAAAACTCCTTTGATTTTGTATATTTTTCCAACGGAAAAAATCACAAGATATAATTATTCCACATAAACTCCAAATAATTGGATCGCAAAAATATATTTGCCAATATTTTATTTCAAAATAAGAAACAAATATCACTTTCAGTATTAATTCTGTAATGCCTGAAAGTATAGATATTGCTTTTCTTCCCACTCCTTGAAGACTACTTCTTAAAATTAGAACTATTGATAAAACTATGAAAAAAGGTAAATTTATGCTCAAATAATTTCTAGCAAAATCAATAATATTTAAATTACTACTATTCGTGATTAGTACAATCAATTGTTTAGATGTAAATAACACAAAAATATTTATAAGTATTATCCATATAACTGAGAATATAAAAGAAATTTTTATTCCATCAAAAATTCTTTTATATTTTTTTGCTCCGAAGTTTTGACTTACATATGTTGATGTAGCGATACTTAAAGTTATTAGTGGCAACATTAAAACATCCTTGATTTTTCCTGATGCAGTGTACGAAGCTATTATATCAGTGCCAAAATTGTTAATTGCCTTTTGAAAAACAATTGAGCTAATCGATACAATTGAAAGTGTTAATGCAATTGATAATCCCAAATAAAATGTTTCACATAAAATATTTTTATCAAAATGCTTTTTAAAATTTAACTCTAAAAACTGATATTTTTTTAAAAAATAAAATAGACATATTAAAGCAGATAATAATTGTGATATCACTGTTGAATAAGCTATCCCAGAAACACCTGTATTTAAATATACTACGAAGATATAATCTAAAAAAATATGTACTAAAGAAGAAATGATTAATGCAATTAGAGGTATTTTGCTATTTCCCAACCCTCTTAATAATCCCGACATTGCATTATAAAAAAATGTAATAGCAATAAAGTTTGAAATTATACCTATGTAAGTTTGCGCCTCACATAAAATATTTTTAGGAATATTAAGCATTTGAACTAATTGCTTAACACCAAAAATACTAAATATCGTCAGAGAAATTGACAACATAACATATAAAATCATTAAAATTACTAAAGTTTTTTTGAATTTTTCAGAATTGTTGCTATGTCTTGCGGTCATAATAGAAAAACTGTTTGTCATTCCTTGAGATATACTAATTAACAAACCAAATATAACCGATGTTGAACCAATGGCGGCAAGAGACTCACTTCCGATTGTATAGCTTATTATTGTAATATCCGCAACATTATATAATTGTTGAAATATATTGCTTAACAAAATCGGAAAAGCAAAACCCATTATTTTATTTAACGGCTTACCAATCGTTAAATCATATTTTGAATTCGTCAGAAAATATACCTCCTCACTTCAATTTTTGTTTTTCAATGTAAAACATCAAATATTAAAGAGATATACATTTCAATTATTTTTCTTTTCAGCAATAAAATTTCCAATTGCTAAAACATCTACTGGTATTTTCATAAAGAATTGAACTGCTAAACTTGGACACATTATTATTGGTTGCCCTTTATCATTAAAAGAAGTGTTCAAAACTAATGGACATCCAGTAATAATTTTAAAACGGTTTATCATGTCATAATACAATGATTTATCATTTCTGTTCACTGTTTGCGGTCTTGACGTACCATCCGCTTTGTGGATTACTGCAGGTATTTTATTCATCCAATTCCTCTTTACTTTAAACGCTTCAATCATAAAAGGGTATTTTTTATTTAGATTAAAATTTTCAAAAATATCTTTGCAATTTTCTTCTAGCACAGAACAGGCAAACGGTCTCCAAGGTTCACGATGTTTAATAAGATTATTCACACGATCAGACATTGCAGGATCTCTTGGATCAGCGAGGATTGATCTGCTTCCTAAAGCTCTTGCCCCCATTTCCATTCTACCTTGAAACCAACAGACAATTTTCCCTGATGCAATGAGTTTTGCAACATCGCTTGCCACATCGCTAGATTTATTAAAACTTATATGGTATTCTATTAGGATATGTTTAATTTCGTTATCGCTATAGTCAGGACCAAAATCAAGTGAACAAAAATCATCTTTATATTTTGTTTTTGACATCAACAGACCAGAACCTATAACAAGTCCCATATCTCCAGCAAGTGGTTGAACAAAATAATTAGTTGCATGAGATTTTTCTCTGACTACCATATTCATCTTGCAATTTAAAAAAACTCCACCTGCGACGCAAACATCAGAAGCACCTGTTTTTTTTATTCCATAATTAACTAATTTTGTCACACTTTCCTCTAGTATATTTTGCACAGCCCAAGCAAAATTTTTGTGAACATCCAAAATAGGTTCATCTTTTTTTCGTACAGAAAATCCCATAATTTTTTCGATAGACTTTATGGCCTTGCCGTTGTCTAACATTAAAAAACCTGTTGCATTCTCCTCAACAAATGTTGATACATCATAAATGATATTCCTAGTATCTATTATCTCTTTCATTTTCATGCAAATTTCATTATTTTGTTTCCCATATGCAGCAAGTGCCATCGTTTTTCCTTCATGAGAATGAGGTTCAAATCCTAAAAACGCAGTGGCAATAGCATAAAAGTATCCAAGTGAGTTTGGATATTCAATATCTAATATTTTTTCATATTTACCATCACATATTTTCCAAATTGTCGTAACAGAAGTCTCACCAATACCGTCTACTACGACTCCTGTTGCTTCTTTATAGGTAGAAACTTCATATGCAGATGCTATATGAGATAAATGATGACCAAAGAAACAAATATTTTTTACATTCTTTAATCCGCTTCTGTCGATTATTAAATTTTTAACATTACTAACGTCTTTAAAAAAAATATATCTGTTTAACAGATCAGACGATAAAATCTTGTTAAAGATTTGTTCGGTATCAATGTCACACGATGTACTTATGATTCGCTTAAATTCAAGATTAAGCCGATTTTTCCATAATTGTGGATCATAACACACAGAAATTCCTGTAATTTTATCTTCATTTAAATTGGCATACCGCAGACACTCTTTTATAGCATTTAGAGGGAATAACCCAATTGAACCTTTGATACCATTTATTCTTTCTTCTTCGATAGCAAACTTGATTTTACCATTTGAAATAATCGCTGCCGATGGATCATGTTGATTTAAACCGTATATACAAGGGTTGATACTTAAAATATTTTCTTCAATCATAATCCTCCTTGGTTGGGTACTATTGTCAGTTCGTATTCCTGTTGATGTAGTAACATCAGGGTTGGCAGTAATATTTACCATATTGACAGACTCCTTTTTAATGAATTATATGTGGATATATCTGTATAAAGTATGCAAAATAAAATCACGTTTCATCACCTACAAAATTCGTCGCTTTAACATCTTACTTCCTTCCAATTTCTCGCTTCGCTGGAATTAACGACCTGGGCAAAGCTAAAACTTTTTCTTACCACAAGCACAGCTGGTGGTTTGGATACCAATGAAAAAGCCGCTGTCTGAAAATACCAGACAACGGCTTTACTTTTTTGTAAAAAAATGCTTTCGCGGAATTTATTACATTGTATGCTGTATGCTGTATGCTGTATGCTGTATGCTGTATGCTGGGATCTTCATTCTTTTTTCCCTTTTTAACTCAATGTGTGTACATTACAAAATATTATCGCAAAAAACAAGTCCAAAAAATTTTCTGTAAAGAAAATTTAGTTAAAAATATAAGTTTATGTATTTTTATTGAGATTATTACTGCATAAATTAAATCTTATAAAGGGTTGCATAATAACCATTAATGCTAAGAGAAGATTGTGTGTTTCTGTTTAGTTAATTTCTATAACGCGCATTTTTTGCCATTTATTTGATTTATATCTAAAATAAAAACTGCAAGCTAAAGTTGCAAAATAAAGTATAAAAAATCCCCAAACTAAATATAAACTATTTTTAAAAATTATAACATTGAAATATGAAGGTACAATTATAATAAGTATAGAGCACAATAAAAAATTGAATATATAGAGAAAATAATTAAAAGATTTATAACCATTGGGATAACTTGTTGTACAAGCTCAGATTGTACATTCCATGAAAAAGGGTAAATAACTTGTCTAGGGAAAAAAGTGAGCAAAATAATTATAAAAATCATATATGTATAAGTTATATGTAGCGCAGATTTTACACTTAATTTTGCAAGTTCAGGTTTATCTTTCCCCAAATAATTACCTACCATTATAGAAACAGTTGTGCCAATACCAACAACAGGCATCATAAATATGTGGTTTATTGTTGCAACTATATTACTTGCAGTAAGTTTTATACCCATATTGCCTATAATTAAGTATAAAGACTCCAAAACCTATAGTATCAAAAAAAAATTCTACACCACTTGGAACACCATCATTTTGGTAACCTTTTCATAAATGAAAAATTTGGTTTCAAGCATGCCGTATTATAAATATTTCTATTCTTTTTTGACATAATTAAAGCACCATAAATTACGCAAACGATAATTAAAGATATATTTAGTTGCAAGAGCAGCTCCTGTAATACCAAGTTCAGGGAATCCAAAATGACCAAAAATTAAACAATAATCTAAAATAATATTTGTTATAACTGCTAATAAGCTCAACAGAAAAACAAAATTTGTTTTTCCTCGACCAATATAAAAACTTGATAATGTAGCTTCAGCTATACATGGGAAAGCTCCATAACATAGCATTTTAAAAAATTTTACTTCTTCGCTTGCTATAGCGGTGGGGTGTCCAACATGCATAAACAAGAGTTCTGAAAAGAAAGATATTGCTAATATTATAACTGAAGCAACAAATGTTAAATAGATACTTTGCCATATGGAAGGTCCTATAGAGCGATACTCTTTTTTCCCATAATTATTGTGCTACAAAAACATTTACATAAGTAAGACTTCCTATAAAAAAAACTTCAATAACCCAATTAATTACACCTGCAGGAGTAGACGCTGCAAAAGCTTCTGCAGAATACCACGAAAGAAAGACTCTATTTATAAAAAGTTGTATAGCTCCTATTCCCATAGCTATGGATAGTGGTATAGCAATTTTTAAAAATTCTTTATACCCGCCATCACTAACATACTTTTTTTTTATATTATTTAAAATAAACATTATCAGCTCATATATTTTTTGATTTTGTTTGATTTTTGTTGTATATTAACATAGAGCTTTATTGTACTAAAAAAACTAAGAGAAATGTAAAACAAACTGAATATTATATAATAGAAAAATTTGGCTGATTGCTAAAATATTTTTATATATTTTCATCACTATATTTTACTAATTCTACCTCTGCTGTACTTATTTCTCTCTTAATTCACATTCTTTTATATTTTTAACTATGTCACTAAAGATAAAAGAAGTGAAACGGTAAAGCAGAAGACAAAGTTAAACTTATTCCGCTCGCTCTGCCTCGATAAATTTGCTAAGCGAAAGTGCTTTTAGTAAAATAGTGACGTGTGGCGAATGCCATAATCTCAATTCTTAGGCGTAAATAAATATGAAACATGAAACAAACCGTATAGAATACAAAGAAAAACTTACTGGCGACCTTGAAAAAGAAGTAGTTGCCTTTCTTAACTTTAAAGGCGGTGATATTTACATTGGCATTAAAAATGACGGTTCTAGCGTAGGTGTTAAAAATCCCGACGATATTCAATTAAAAATTAAAGACAGACTTATAAACAATATTCGCCCAAGCATTATGGGGCTTTTTAATATTTCCACGCAAGAAAGAGACGGCAAAATAATAATTGTTGTCAATATCCCATCGGGAGCTGAGACTCCATATTACATAAAACAAAAAGGACGTTCCGAGTCAGGTTGTTTTATCCGTATCGGAAATTCAGCCCACCCTCTAACTGAGGATGTGATAAACAGTATGATGGCAAGAAGATACCGCTATTGCCTCATTTCAGTTCCCGCAAGAAGGCAAGATTTAACTTTTACACAACTTGGTATTTATTATGCAGGCAAGCATAAAACATTAAACAAGCATTTTGCTTCAAACTTTAATTTTTATACGGAAGATAAAAAATACAATGAGTTGGCGTATATGTTTGCAGACGAAAACCGCGTATCAATCCGTCTTGCCAAATGGGCAGGCAAAGATAAATCAAATTTATTACAGAACGAAGAATATGGCGACCAGTGCTTGATTACCGCCCTTAACAAAGTTTTGGATAGACTTGATACTGAAAATATAACGCAAGCAAAGAAAACTTACCCTTTAAGGGTAGAAAAGCGGTATGTTGATAAAGAGGCTCTTAGAGAAGCAGTTATCAACGCTTTCGTGCATAATAATTATTCAAACGGCAATACGCCCATTTTTGAAATATATGAGGATAGATTTGAAATTACAACCTATGGCGATTTGCTATCTTGGATAGATAAAGAAGACTTTTTTACTGGCAAGTCAAAGCCGAGAAACCCTGAAATAATGAGGATTTTTAGAGACCTTGAATTTGTAGAATATTTAGGTTCGGGCATTCCCTATATTGTCGAGCTTTATGGACGGGATGTATTCCATTTTTCAAAGACTGTTACAAAGATTGTGTTGAAGTTTGACAAGAGCATAGAAAAGGAAATACTGAAAAAAACTACACCAAAAACTGACCTGAAAACTGTGGTGAAAACTGTGGACAAAACTGTGGTGAAAATTATTAAAGCGATAAAAGAAAAGCCCTCCATAACGGTTAAGGAATTAGCCAATTTGCTTTCATTGACAAGGCGTGGTGTTGAATATAATCTTTCTAAACTAAAAGAACAAAACAAAATTTGCCGTGTAGGTCCGGACAAAAGCGGGCATTGGGAAGTCGTAGAATAATTTTGTAGAATATTTTCTGTGAGGGAAGAAAGTTGAAAATAAATATGGAATTACGCCCGAGCATAAAATATTAAAGGCATAGCTGGATTGGCAAAGAGAATAAGAACCAAAAGAGAAACAAGGTACTTGTTAGAAGGCTTTATGTTCTTTAAAGATTTAACAACAAAAATAAAAGACAAAAACTTTACTACTTATAAATACTTAAAAATTTGTCTTGATTAAAGAGCTCACTATAGTATATTAACATAGAGCTTTATTGTACTAAAAAAACTAAGAGAAATGTAAAACAAACGGAAAATTATATAATAGGAAGATTTGGCTAATGTCACAAATAGAGATAAAAAATTTTAATCTTTATTATGGTAATTTTCATGCTCTTAAAGATATAAGCATATCTATAGAAAAAAAAAGAATCACAGCTATGATAGGTCCATCAGGATGCGGAAAATCTACGTTATTAAGGTCTATAAATAGAATTAATGATACAATAGAGGAAGTAAAAACAACAGGGGAAATAAATATAGAAGGTTTAAATATTTATGACCAAAATGTAGATGTTGATTTTTTGCGTAGAAATGTTGGGATGGTTTTTCAAAGACCTAATCCATTTCCTCTTTCAATTTATGAAAATGTTGCCTTTGGCTTAAAAGTTAATAGAATTACTTCAAGTAAAAGTGTTATTGATGAAAGAGTTGAAAAAAGTTTGAAAGCTGTTTTGTTATGGAATGATATAAAAGATAAATTACGTAAATCTGCCCTTTCTTTAACACTGGAACAACAACAAAGACTTTGCTTAGCAAGAGTGATTGCAGTTGCTCCTCATGTTATTTTATTAGACGAACCTTGCTCTTCTTTAGATCCTATTGCATCAAGTAAAATAGAGGAGCTAATGATACAGCTAAAAGATAAATATACGATTGTAATAGTTACTCATAATATGCAGCAAGCTGCTAGAGTTTCTCAAGATACAGCATTTATGTTATTAGGCAAACTTATAGAATTTGATAAGACCGATAAAATATTTACCAACCCATCTAAAAAAGAAACTGATGACTATATAAGCGGCAAATTTGGTTGATTTATAACATCTTAAGTTTAAGGAGATATATTATGCGTCATTTTGATATTGAAATGAGCGATTTAAAAAACCATCTTCTTGATATGGCTAGTCTTGTTCAAGAAATAATTAGAGCTGCTACTGAAGGGCTTTCAAAAAGCAATTTAAAACAAGTGGAAAAAGTATATTCTTTAGAGAAAAAAATTAATGTAAAAGAAATAGTTATAGATGATAAATGTCTAAAGCTTATAGCGTTACATCAACCTGTCAGCACGGATTTAAGATTTATAACTTCTGCTATGAAAATTAATAACGATCTTGAAAGAATGGGTGATGAAGCTGTAAGTATTAGTAGAATGACTAAGAATTTAATAAAATACAAGGGTTTAAAACCTCTTGAAGATATTTCAAAAATGGTGCTTGCTGTTGAGAATATGATTATAGAATCTATTAAAGCATTTAATACAAGCGATACAGATCTTGCTTTTTTAATGCTTAAAAGAGATGATGAAGTTGACATGTTAAGAAATAAAGTTGTTGACGATATCAAAAATATAATGGTACATTCTTCAAATCAGGAAATTATTCAAAAAGCTGTAGATTTAATTTTTATTGCAAAAAGCATTGAAAGAATTGGCGATCATGCTACAAATATTTGTGAAGACATTATTTTTATGGCGCATGGTAAAGATGTACGCCATCCTAAAGTAAATGGCTAAAATCAAAAATAACACTGGAGTAAACGATGAATTATTTTAAACTAATAATATTTTTATCGTTAGTGTTTGTTTTTTTCGTTTCTTGTGGCAAAAATAGTGAAGATATTTCTTTAAATGCTGATATTGTTGTTTGGCACTGGATGCCTGAAAAACAAAAAGTCTTTGATGAACTTGCGCGAAAATATTTTCAAGAAACTGGTATAACAGTTATTTTTAAAAAATATTTTCCAAAAGATGTTTATAGAAACAAAATATCAATAGCTCAAACTTCAAATGAACTTCCTGAGATCTTTAGTCTTTTAGCAGAAAAAAATGAAATTGCTTCATTTATACAAGAAGGCTTTATTGCTAATTTATCTGAAGATTTAAGTAAAGATTCCTGGAAAGAAGTGTTTTTTTTGGAAGCTTTAGTAAAAAACTATTATAAAAGTGGAAATAAATGGGGTATAGAGCCTGGAATTTATGGTATTCCATTAGATATGCAATCTTTAGCTATTTTTTATAATAAAGATTTATTTGTTAAAGCGGACATTAATCCTAATGCCCCTCCTGTTTCTTGGCAAGAATTTATTGAAATTGGTAAAAAGTTAAAACAAGCTAATATAAAGCCTTTTATAAGCGGGTTTGCTCAGGGTTGGTTTATTGAATCTTTTGCTAAATTTTATGAAATGACTGTTTTAGGCGAAGAAGGTATTTTAAAGACAATAGATGGCGGCCTTGCTTACACAGATGAACAATGGATTAAAATATTTAGTCTTTTTAAAAATATGTTAGATAATGGTTTCTTTGCGCCAACTATAATAACCACGACTAATAACGAGGCAGAAAAAGAGTTTGCTTCTGGAAAGTCTGCAATGATATTTGGCGGGACTTGGGCATTGCCTATGTATATAAATAATAAACTTAATATTAATATAGGTATATTTTTACCTCCACCACTTGCAAAAAATATAAAAGTTAAAAGTTTTATTGATGGAAAAACATATTTTTATGTAAATCAAGCTTCTACTAATAAACAAAAAGCTATAGAATTTCTGAAGTGGCTAACTCAAGAACCACAACAAATTTTTCTTGCTCAAGAAACACTAAGCATTCCTTCAAATAAAAATATACACATAGGACTACATGAAATAGTCAGTACTTTTTATCAGAACATGAAAGATGCCTACAGGCCTTTATTAAAACAAGAAAGCTGGCAAGTAGCTAATTATTTTAATACAAATTTACAAGCAATAATAATTGGAGAAAAGACCCCTATTGAAGCTGCTAAAGATATACAAATAGAAAAAGAAAGACAATTAAAATATTAAAGGAATCTAAGTTTATGTCTAACAAATTTATAATTTTTGATTTAGGCAATGTTGTGTTTAAATTTGATTTATTAAAATTTGTTAAATCTTATGTAAAAAAAACTCCTAATTATAAAGAAAAAATATCAACCTTTGACACATTGTTAACTCCTAAATGTTTGGAATTTGCATATTTATATGAGAAAGGGAACATTTCTTCTTTAGATTTTTATGATAAGCTTGCAAAAGAAACTCAATATACTGGCACATATCCGGAATTTACAATTTTATGGAATAATATATTTGAACTCATTCCAGAAACTTTAAATGTCATAGCTTCTTTGTCTAATAAATATGAGTTAGGTATACTTTCAAATACCAATGAGCTTCACTTTAATTTTTTGCAAGAGAGATACCCTCAAGTTTTTTCTTTATTTGACCAAATATTTCTTTCTCACGAGCTGCATTTGCGAAAACCTGAACAAGAAATATTCAAATATTTAATAAAATGTTGTAATGTCTCTCCATCAGAAATATTTTTTACAGATGATTTAGTTGAAAATGTATCAGCTGCACAAGAACACGGTATAAAAGCTTATGTTTATACGAATACTGTAGAACTTATAAAGCAGCTTAGTAAGGAGCAGATAGCAATATGATAGATTTTGGCGTAACGTCAAAAAAACACAATGAACTTGAGAAGAACTTTAAAAAATATAATATAAATGAAACAGATATAGAAGAGAAGTTTATACGCTCTTCTGGAAAAGGCGGGCAGAACGTAAATAAAGTTTCAACAGCTGTTTATTTAAAACATATTCCGTCTGGAATAGAAATAAAATGCTCTAAAGAAAGGATTCAAGGTAAAAATAGATTTCTTGCAAGACGTTTATTAGTCAAAAAGCTAGAAGAGTGCTTTTTAGGATACATGTCTTCTAAGCGAAAAGAAATAGAAAAAATACGGCAACAAAAAAGGAAACGTTCTAAACGGGCAAAAGAAAAAATTTTGCAAATTAAAAAGAAAACTTGCTATTAAAAAAAAGATGAGAGAAAAAGTATTTTGTTAAAAGATACAAATAAAACAAATCTACATTATATTGGCCACAGAAAGAGATTGAAAAATAAGTTTCTTTTAAATGGCTTGTATGGACTTGCAGATTATGAAGTATTAGAGTTAGTTTTAACATATGTTATTGTAAGAAGAGATGTTAAGGTTTTAGCTAAAGAGTTGATCTCTACTTTAGGAAGTTTAAAGCAGGTTTTTGATGCAAGTCGTGAAGATTTAAAAAAAATTAAAGGTATTTCTGATAACGTTGCTACGTTTATATTATTTTTGAAAAATTTTGTCCCTTTTTATTGTTCTTTAGATTTGAAAGAAAATGATATTTTGGATTCTCCAGAAAAAGTAAACAATTACTTAATGTCATCTATAGGTGCTGAACATGTTGAAAAGCTATACATCTTAAATTTGAATTCAAGAAATATGGTCTTATCTTGTGTAGAAGCGGAAAGTGGAACTGTAAATAAAGCTTATTTAAATACTAGAAAAATTGCAGAGATTGCTCTAAAACATAACGCAGTATCAGTTATATTGGCTCATAATCATCCTGGAGGGGGGCTTAGTCCGTCTAAAGATGACGTAGACTCTACTTGTAAAGTAAAACTGGTTTTGGAGAATGTAGGTGTTTCGTTACTTGACCACATAATAGTTGCAAATAATAAGTATTTTAGCTTTAAAGAGTATAGTTTGATATAAAAAGAAAATTGTTACATTGGATAAGAAGTTGTCACTATGCACTACAATAACCGTGTTTATACGGTAAAAGGAGAGCAAGATGATAAAACATGTTGAAGGAACAAATGATAAGCATTCTGTATTTCTTTACACACTAAGCACATGTGTTTGGTGTAAAAAAACAAAACAATTTTTACTTGATATGGGCATTAAATATGCTTATATTGACGTAGATTTACTTGAAGGTTCTCAACAAGATAAAGTAATGTCGGAAATTTCTGCAGTTAACCCTCAAGGTGGATTTCCTACAATGGTTATAGATAAAACAGAAACAATAGTTGGTTATCAGCCTGAATCAATAAAAGAGACTTTAGGATAACTTATGGAAAATATGAAATCGCCAGAAGAACTATCTATTTTTTTAGAAAAAAATGCTAAAAAAAAGGGCTATTATTTAAATAAAGATACTGTTTTTGTTAATGCTCTCTTGGGAGGGCTTCTAAAAAATTTAGATCGTTATGGGTATTCTTCTTGCCCGTGTAGATTATCTACAGGCAATTATACATTGGACTTAGATCTTATATGTCCTTGCGCTTATATGGAAAATGATGTACAAAAGTATGGATCTTGTTTTTGCGCTTTATATGTGTCTAAGGAAGTATACGAAGGGGAAAAATTAGTGTCCTCTATTCCAGAGAGTCGTCCATATAATAAGATTTTTAATGTCAATTATTCTCAAGTTGATGTTTCTAAAGTTGTTGCTACAAAGAAATGGAAATGTTCTGTCTGTGGATATGAACATTTAGGTGAAGATCCTCCTGAGAAATGTCCTAAATGTGGCGCGTCAAAAGAGTTTTTTAAGCAGAAGAATATATTATGATAATAGTAAATACGGGAAATGGCAAAGGTAAAACAACTGCGGCAATTGGACAAGTTGTACGCGCTTTAGGGCACAACTTAAGAGTGTGTATAATACAGTTGTTTAAGGGAGATAGCTTTTACGGTGAACAAAATATTCTAAGAAATTTAGATGGTTTAGATTTTTTTTCTTTTGCAAAAGAGCACCCAAATTTTAACCATAACTTGGGGTTGGGTGTTATTTTAAAACAATGTTTAGAAGCTTTGGATAAAATAAGAGAAATTATAAAGGAAAATAAAGGGTATGATTTAGTAGTTTTAGAAGAATTTAATATAGCTTTAAGAGATAAGTTTATTGATATTGACATTTTTCTAAAATTGGTAAAAGAGTTGTCATCTCACAAGTCAAAAATTATTATTACTGGTAGGGGCGCTCCACAAGAGTTAATAGATATTGCTGATTTGGTTACTGAAATGAAGGAAATAAAACATCCATACAATAGTGGCGTTCAAGCACAAAAAGGTATAGAGTATTAATTAAAATATGGTTAGAAAAATATTTTTTATTATCTCTATATCATTTTTATTTTTTAGCAAATCTTTTTGTAAAGAATATAAAAGAATTATTTGTTTAGCTCCATCTATAACTGAAAGTTTATATGAATTAGGATTAGAGTCTTCTGTTAAAGGTATAACTTTACACACAAAAAAGATATATAAAGATAAAGAAATTATAGGAAATTTGTTAGAGCAAGACATAGAAAAAATAATTTCTCTTAAACCTGACTTAATTATTGCAACTAAAGACGGTAATATTCAGAAAGCAGTGGATGTATTAAGACAATATAATTATGTTGGATTTGATATTTATGTAATGGAGTCAGCTAAGAATTTTGATGATATTTGCACTAATTTTTTAAAATTGGCAGAAAAATTAGAGAAATCAGATTATGCTAGAAATATAGTAAAGCAAGCAAAAAAATCTGTTCAAAAAATTTATAATAAAATAACTGCTGAGAAGGATTTGAAATTATTTTGGCAAATAGGTGCAATTCCTATATTATATACTGCGGGAAATCAAAGTTTCATAAATAGTTATAACCACTACACAAAAACTAAAAATTTATATGAAGATATAAATTTAAGATATTTATCTGTTGATGTTGAAAATGTTCTTGAGCGTAATCCAGACATTATAATAATTGTTAATATGGGTTATCTTGGCGCTAAAGAAAAAAAGTATTGGGGAAAATATAAAGTGTTAAACGCTGTAAAAAGCAACAGAGTTTTTGTACTAAATGAAGAAGATTTGTTAATGTTGACTCCTTTAACATTTGCCAAAAGCGTCAAATCTCTTGTAAAAATTATATATGAAGATATTCAAAAATAAGGTAATAATAGTTTTTATATGTTTATTTGTTTTATTAGTAGTTTCAATTTTAGTTTCACTTTGGCTTGGAACAACTAATATATCAATATTGGATATTGCACATTTGTTGCTTGCCAATGATAATTCTGATCTTCGTCAAACAATTTTTTATATTCGACTACCTAGAATTATAATGGCTATTATGACAGGCGCAGCTTTGGCTGTAAGCGGGTGTGTTTTTCAGGCAATACTAAAAAATCCTTTAACAGATCCATTTACTTTAGGTATTTCTGGTGGAGCTGCTTTTGGCGCTGCAACAGCTTTTGTATCAGGTATATTTGCTATAACATCTGCTTTTATCGTTCCTTTGTTTGCTTTATGCGGGGTTTTGATATCAGTTTTTATAGTTTACATGTTAAGTTACTATAAAGATTTTGATTCCAATTCTATGATTTTATCTGGTGTTGTCGTAAGCTATATTTTCTCTTCTCTAGTGATGCTGTTATATATTTTAGCACCTTCTCAAAGCGTACATGCTGCTGTTATGTGGCTTATGGGCAGTCTTTCTTATGTGGATATTAAAATCTTGCCATTTATTTCTATTTTTATTTTTATTGGCGTACTATTTTTGACTTTTTGTGGAAATGTTTTAAATTTAGTAGCTTTGGGCGGGGACAAATCTAAGACGTTAGGCGTAAATATAACTCGTACTATAAAGTTACTATTTTTTGTAGCTTCAGCTATAACGGCTATTACTGTTAGCGTTTGTGGGATTATCGGCTTTGTAGGGCTTATGATTCCACATATTATGAAAAAAATTGTTGGAGCAAATAATACAATTTTAATACCTATATGCGCTATTTGTGGGGCAATTTTTCTTTTAATTTGTGACACTATAGCAAGAATTATTGCTTTGCCAATACAATTACCTGTTGGCATTGTGACAAGCATTATAGGCGGTGTGTTTTTTATTTTTTTGCTTGTAGGAGTTAAAAGAAAAATATAATGATAAAAATAGAGAAAATATTTGCAGGTTATGCAAAAAATCAAGTATTAAAGAATGTTAATCTTAATGTAAAAAAAAATGACTTTTTTGGCATTATTGGTAAAAATGGGGCTGGAAAAAGCACATTGTTAAAAGTTATAGCTAAATTACTTAAACCTTACACTGGTAATGTATTAATAGATGCTGAAAATATAAATTCGTTTTCAAAAAAAAGATTTGCGCAAAAAGTTGCGTTTTTACCTCAATATGTAGATATGTCGTTAAATTTTCCTGTGAAAGATTTCATCATATTTGGAAGATATCCACACATGAATATTTTGAAAATTCCTTTGCAAAAAGATTATACAGTACTAAATAAAGTTATGGAATTTTTAAAAATACCACATTTGATAAATAAAAATGTTAATGAACTTTCTGGAGGCGAAAAGCAGGTAGTTTTAATAGCTCAAGTGTTAGTTCAAGAAACTGATATTGTTTTGTTCGATGAGCCTGTGTCTCACTTGGACATTGGTAAACAAAACACAGTTTTAGAAATTTTAAGGAAATTAAATACAAAATTTAATAAAACTATTGTTTTAAGTTTGCACGATTTAAACTTAGCTAGTGAATTTTGTAATGCAATAGCTTTTATGGAGAATGGTAGTATTTATAAATATGGAGCGCCTACGGAAATTTTAAATGCTGAAAATATAGCAAAAATTTATAATGTTAAAGTCCTTATAAGGCAAAACCCTGTTTCAAAAAAGATGTTTGTAATACCTTTAAGCAAAAGTGCTGATAATTACCATACAATATAATATTGCACTTGATTTTACACATTGTATAATTTTGATATAATAAACACCACAAGTTAAAACTTTAAGTAGGACATTTTGAAATATTTAATTGAAACAATTGGCTGTCAAATGAATGTTTGTGAGTCTGATACTCTTTCTGAAGCGCTTTCAGACTATGAAATGTTAAAAGTAAGCAATGTATCGGATGCTGATATAATTATATTAAATACATGTTCAGTTAGATCTCAAGCAGAACAAAAAGCATTTTCTTATATTGGAAGGATAGAAGACCTTAAAAAACAAAATCCCAACGTCAAAGTGGTTGTTATTGGTTGTATGGCAGAAAGATTAGGTACAAAGATTAGAAAGCGGTTTAAAAGTGTAGATCTAGTACTTGGAATAAAAGATATAGATAAATTTGCTTTAAAAATTGTCAATTTATGTAAATTTAATACAGTAAATAGCGACGTTTTAGTTAATAACACTTCGCAAATTATAAGTTATGTCACTATTATTAGAGGATGTAATAATTTCTGTTCTTACTGTGTTGTGCCTTTTGTAAGAGGAAGAGAAGTTAGTTTAGATAACCAGACTATATTAAATCAGTGTCAAAAGTTTGTACAAAACGGAACTAAAGAAATAATGCTTTTAGGCCAAAATGTAAATTCTTATAAATATGGTCAAACAAATTTTGTATCTTTGGTTAGAGATATTTGTAAAATTGATGGATTAAAAAGATTAAGGTTTATGACAAATCATCCTAAAGATTTAAGCGATGAGTTAATAGAGCTTATTGCAAATGAAAAGAAAATTTGCCATCACATACATTTGCCAATGCAGTCTGGTTCTAATAAAATTTTAAAAGCGATGAATAGAAAGTACACTTATGAGTATTATTTAGAACTGGTATACAAATTAAGAACTAAGGTCCCAGAGATTAGTATAACAACAGATATTATAGTAGGTTTTCCAGAAGAAACAGATAAAGATTTTAATGACACATTTGAAGCGATAAAAAATATCCGTTTTGATGGCCTTTATGTATTTAAATATTCGCCAAGACCTAATACTAAAGCTTCAAATATGTTAGATGATGTACCTTTGGAAGAAAAAAAGAATAGACTTTCTATTATTTTAAATGAGGCAAACAAAATTTCTTCTGAAATCGTTTCTTCTATGGTTGGCAAAACTTTAGAAGTTTTAACTGATAATTTTTATGATAATACTTTGGAAGCAAAAACAAAAAGCGGACGAAAAGTTTTTATAAAAAATGCAAACAAAGATTATTTAGGCAAAATTTTAAATGTTTGTATAGAAGAGTCAAAAGTACACTCGCTTTTTGGCAATATTGTTGTATGAAAAAAATTGTTTATATAATATTTATAGTAATTATACTTACCATTTTTGTCATTTTGCAGCAACTGGGCTTATTTAAAAAAAATATTTATAATAACTATATATATAAATACTCAGGTAGTTTTAACGTAGATCCTATTTTAATAAAAGCTATTATGAAAAAGGAGTCTAATTTAAATATAAATGCTATTTCTAGCAGAGGAGCAGTTGGATTGATGCAAATAATGCCTAAAACTGCAAATGAAATATCAAAACAATTAAAAATTTCAAATTTTT
The DNA here is from genome assembly GCA_031268145.1 of Candidatus Endomicrobiellum siamense. GTDB lineage: Bacteria > Elusimicrobiota > Endomicrobiia > Endomicrobiales > Endomicrobiaceae > Endomicrobiellum > Endomicrobiellum siamense. The sequence continues at coordinate 11,555 of JAIRXS010000034.1, read as the reverse complement.
CTATTAATTCTTTAAAAGAACCAAAAATAAATATAATGTTTGGCGTTTACTATATATCTAAACTTTTAAACTATTACAATAACAATTTAATTTTAGCTTTATCAGCCTATAATGCAGGGATAGGCAACGTTGACAAATGGTATAAACAAAACAAAAATGTAGCTTTGAATATTAAAGATATACCATTTAAAGAAACGCAATATTATGTAAAATCAGCTATGTTTACATATAAAGTTTATAAGTTTTTTTCAAAAATTTCTTTATTGGAGAAAAAAAATAAATAACACTTCTAATAAATTAACGCCTTTAATGCAGCAATATTGGGATATCAAACAGAAATATCCTGAGATGATTTTACTTTTTAGACTGGGCGATTTTTATGAAATGTTTGGGGACGACGCAACAAAAGCTGCTCCTATTTTAGATGTGGTTTTAACAGAACGCACAGGTATGCCTATGTGTGGAGTGCCTCAGCACAGTGTAAATTCTTACATTAGAAAACTCATCTCAAAGGGTTTAAAAGTAGCTATTTGTGATCAGCTTGAAGATGCAACAGTCGCAAAAGGTATAGTAAAACGAGGAGTAACTAAAGTTATAACGCCTGGTACTGTTTTGGAAGATTTACTTTTAGATTCAAGAGAAAATAATTTTTTAATGGCAATATATTTTGAGAATGTAGCTAATTCTTTGTTTGTAGCGTTTGCCGATATATCCACAGGCGAATTTTTTACATTGGAAACAACATTGGAAGCAATCCCTACGCTAATATCCAAATACAGTATTGGAGAACTTCTTATATCTTCAAGTAGTATTGAAAATAAGTTTGTTGGAGAGATTGTTTCTAATATAAAAATACCTGTTTCAAATAGAGATGATTGCTTTTTTATGTATGACAATGCAAAAAAAACTATAGATGATATATTTGCTTTTAATGCTATCAAAAAATTTAGTTTAAATAAAAATGGGATAGTTTGTGTTTGCGGCGCTTTACTTTCTTATATAAAGGAGATGCAACCGCAAAGCATTGCTATTTTTTCTGAAATTAGACATATTAGAAATTCAGATTTTATGTATTTAGATACTGTTGCAATAAAAAATCTTGAAATTTTATCTTCTATGTATAGTGGAAAATTTGAAAATTCTCTTCTTTCTGTAATAGACTCTACAAAAACAGCTATGGGGGCTAGAACCTTACGCAATTGGATTATACAACCTCTTTTAAATATTGAAAAGATAAAAAATCGCCAAAATATAGTTAAGTTTTTTATAAATAATTCAGATGTACGCAAAGATGTTATAGAAATACTTAAAACAATTTCTGATATAGAAAGAATAGCTGCAAGAATATCTTCTTTAAGCGCAAACCCAAAAGACTTAATAGCGTTATGTTGTTCTCTAAAATCAATAAATGAAATATCTAAAATTATAAATTCTGTGTCTGGTCTTCCCCTTGAAATTCCAAAAAATGAGCAAGTTATTGACAAAATTTCAAGTTTTATTGTAAACGACCCGCCAATATCTTTAAAAGATGGCGGCATAATTAGAAATGGGATAGATGATAAGCTAGATGAGTTAAGAAAACTATCTAAAGACGTTAAAACATATATATCTGATGTAGAAACTAAAGAGAAACAAGCTACAGGTATTAATAATCTTAAGATTGGGTATACTTCTGTATTTGGTTATTACATAGAGCTTAGCAAATCTAATATATCTTTAGCTCCGAAGCATTATATTAGAAAACAAACGCTTACAAACGCAGAACGTTATATAACTGAAGAATTAAAAGTTTTAGAGGAAAAAATTTTATCTTCTCAGGAAAAGATTTTAATATTAGAAAATGATATTTTTAATAACTTAAGATTAGAAATTTCTTTATTTTTGCATGATATTTTAAAAACCTCACAGATCATAGCTGAAATAGATATTTTTTGTAGTTTTGCTAAAGATGCTTTAGAATATAACTATGTTTGTCCTGAAGTAACAGATACGCAAGAACTTTATATTAAAGATGGCAGGCACCCAGTAGTAGAAAGAATTTTAAAAAATGGAGAATTTATTTCTAATGATATTATTCTTGACCAAAATTCAAAAATAATTATTATTACAGGGCCAAATATGGCAGGAAAATCAACATATTTAAGGCAAACTGCGCTTATTACTATAATGGCGCAAATTGGGTGTTTTGTGCCTGCTTTAGAAGCAAAAATTGGTGTTGTTGATAGAATTTTTACAAGAATAGGCTCAGGAGACAACCTTGCAGGGGGAGAATCTACGTTTATGGTAGAAATGTCTGAGACAGCTACAATTTTAAACCAGTATACTCACAAAAGTTTAATTATTTTAGACGAGGTAGGTAGAGGAACTTCAACTTATGATGGGATGTCACTGGCGTGGTCTATAATAGAGTTTTTTGCAGATGTTAAACGAAAAGCTAATAATGGCGTCAAGGTACTTTTTGCAACACATTATTTTGAACTAACAGATTTAGCAAATACTCTTGAAGGTGTAGTAAATTTTAATGTTGGCGTTAAAGAATGGAATGGCAATGTTATATTTTTACATAAAATAATGAAGGGAAGCGCAGATAAATCTTACGGCATCCACGTTGCAAAGATTGCAGGAATTCCCAATAAAGTTATAGAAAGAGCATATAAAATTTTAGGTAATCTTGAAGCAAATCATATCGCTACTAAGACTAGTTCAAACATGCAAATTGATCTTTTTAACACTAATACAAATAGCTTAGTACAGGAAGACTCAGAGATTTTACAAGATTTGCACAATATAGATATCAATTCTTTAAGCCCGTTGGAAGCTTTTAAATTATTAAACGATTGGAAAGAAAAATATAATTAAGAGAGTGTTTTATGTCCATAAATATTTTATCTCAAGAGACGATCAACAAAATAGCTGCTGGCGAAGTTGTAGAACGCCCTTTAAGTGTAGTTAAGGAATTAGTAGATAATTGTTTAGATGCTAATTGTTCGTCTATAATAGTAGAAATAGAACAGTCAGGAAAAAAACTTATAAGAATACAAGATGATGGCGTTGGTATGGATAAAAAAGACTTAGAACTTTCTATATTACGGCATGCTACAAGTAAAATAGAAAGTTTTAATGATCTATCTTCTATACATTCTTTTGGTTTTAGAGGAGAAGCTTTAGCATCTATAGCAGCTATTTCAAATCTTGAAATAAAAAGTAAAAAAAGAGGGAATACCTCTGGATGGAAACTTATAACTAAAGGTGGCAAGAATACTGAACTCTCGCCGTCTTCTTCGCCTGAAGGAACTATTATAGAAGTTAAAGATTTGTTTTTTAATGTACCTGTCAGATATAAATTTTTAAAAAGTGATACAACGGAACGCTCAAAGATTATTAATACCTTAGAAGAAATTGCTCTTGCTAATAAAGACGTGTCTTTTAAAATGATTTCTGAAAATAGAATAATTTTTAACACTGTAAAGACAGATAAGACAATCGATAGAATTTCAGATGTATTAGGTAAAGACTTTGCAAAAAAACTTCAAAATATCACAGCTAACTTTGATAAAGCATCTTTAAACATATACTATACAGATAGAGATAATGCGCTACAAAATAAAAAATATCAGTATCTTTTTGTAAATTCTAGATCTGTAAATCTTCCTAAATGGCTTATACATTGTATAACTCAAGCTTACAGAGAGTCTATTGCTCATGATAAATATCCTGGTATTTTAGTTTATATAGATATAGAGCCTAGTGAAATTGATGTAAACGTCTCTCCAACAAAAAGAGAAATAAAATTTGCCAATGAAAATGCTATGTATGACATAGTTTACAAAACTTTAAAAAATGCTTTGGTTTCGCAGTTTTATTCTGATATTCCAGATGTTAATGTATTAAGCGATACAGAAAATAGTCAACATTTAAGTTTAAATACAAAGAAAACAAACACAGATATAAACAACTTTTTTTATAAACCTAGTAATATTAAAGAACCTAAAGCACATTATGGAAATTTTTCTGTTTCTAAAAAACAAAACTATAATATTGATGACTACGCAAATGTTTTTGCTAAACAAGAACCTTTTTTGGTTAATAATAAATTTGACGAAAATATAAAAGTTTTAGGACAAGTTTTTAATACGTACATAATTGTTGAAAATGGAGGGAATTTGTATATTTTTGACCAACACGCAGCAGAAGAGAGAGTAAAATACGAATTATATCTTTCGGAAATGAAAAATAATTCTATAAAACAACAAGCATTGCTTATGCCTGAAAATATAAGTTGCTTAAAAAGCGAATCAGAGCTTATAAAAGCAAACATAGGCTTATTTAAAGATGTAGGAATAGATATAGAAGAGTTTGGCGATAACTTTTTTAGAATAACTGCATATCCAGCGCTTTTAGGAAATATGCAGATTGAGCCAATTGTGAAAGATATAATCTCAAATATTGAGGATTTTAAAAATATAGAAATAACACAAAAAAGAAATAAAATTATACGTTTTGCATGTAGAGCAAGTATAAAGGCAGGCGATACTGTTTCTTTGATTGAAATAAAACAATTAATTTATGATCTTTTTAAATGTGAATATCCTTTCACTTGCCCTCACGGCAGACCTACCGCATATAAAATCTCGCTTAATGATTTAGAAAAATTTTTTAAGAGAACGTAATGGATATTGTGAGTGCTTCTTTTAGAGAAATGCCAGATATAATAATTATTTCAGGGCCAACAGCTAGCGGAAAAACAAAAAAAGCTGTAGAGTTTTGTAAACAGTACCATGGGGAGATTATCTCTTGCGATTCTAGGCAAGTTTATAAATATTTAGATGTAGGCACAAATAAAGAGGGTATTTTTTTAGGAAACGGTATTAGAGAAATAAATGGAATATTGCAACATTTAACTGATATTATTGATCCGGATAAAACTTATAGCGCAAGCGAATTTCAAATGCAGGCAGATTTAAAAATAAAAGAAATACAAAATAAAAACAAAAATCCTGTTATAGTAGGGGGGACAGGTTTATATATAAAATCTTTACTTTACGGTTTAGATGAAATGCCAAAAACAAATGATAATTTAAGACAGGAATTGAAAAAACTTTCTCTGGACGAATTATATCATAAACTTTTAAAATTAGATGCAGAATCTGCTAAAAAAAATAAATGCAATCCGCAAAGAATACTTAGAGCTTTAGAGATAAATATTATTTCAGGAAAAACTGTAAAAGACCATATTAAACCTAAAAAGAAACGTTACAATTTTAAACATTTTAATATAGTTGTACCCAAAGAAGAACTTTATGATAGGATTAATAATCGCTGTAAATATATGGTTGACAATGGAATGATAGACGAAACTAAAAAAGTTTTGAGCTTAGGATTTGACAAAGAGTCTCCGGCTTTAAGCGGCATAGGGTATAGACAAATTATAAAATATTTAGATAAAAAAATTTCTAGAGAAGAAATGATTTTAGAATTTTGTAAAGATACAAGACATTATGCTAAACGTCAAAATACTTGGTTTAGGACGCAAAATATTAAAGATGATATGGAACTTATAAATGGATGATAAAACTCTTGCTAAACATGCAGGAAAAACTGCATTTGGCACAATATGTTCAAGAATTTTAGGTTATCTAAGAGATATGTTAGTTGCAAACTTGTTTGGTATAGGTATGTTTGCAGATGCTTTTTATGCGGCTTTTAGAATACCTAACCTTTTTAGGCGTATGTTTGGTGAAGGTTCTTTTTCTGCTGCTTTTATACCTGTTTTTAGTCAGTATTTACACACTAAAGACAAAAATGAAACTCAAAAATTTTTAAACGCTATATTTACAGTTTTATTTCTCATTTTAGTGATAGTATCTGTTTTAGGTATATGTTTTTCGCCAATACTTACAAAAGTTGTAGCGTGGGGGTTTTCTGACAATCCTGAGAAGATGCAACTAACTATAGAACTTACTCGTTTGATGTTCCCTTTTATATTATTTATATGTTTAGCAGCTTTCCTTTTAGCCATACTTAACACACTTCATTCATTTTTTATACCAGCTCTTGCACCTGCTTCTTTGAGCGTTTCTGAAATCTTTTATATATTATCTATTGCGCCGTTAATCTCTCCGGGAAACCAGATTAAAGGTCTTGCGATAAGCGTTATACTTGGCGGTGCTTTACATTTTTTTATTCAGTATCCTAAGCTAAAAAACCTTGGGTGGCATTTAAAATTTAAAATAGATTTAAAACATCCTGGAATAAAGAAAGTGGCTTTGCTTATGATACCTTCACTGCTTGGACTTTCTGTAGATCAAATAAACGCTTTTGTAGACAACATTTGCGCATCTTTTTTGGGTGATGGTCCTGTGTCTGCATTATATTACTCCAACAGATTAATGCAGATGCCTCTGGCAGTTTTTGGGCTTGCTTTTGCAACAGCATCTCTTCCTGCAATGTCAAAAGCTTATGTAAAAAAAGATATTGTAACACTTAAAAACTCACTTAATTATTCAATAAGATTTATAGTTTTTACTTTAATGCCTGCAGCTGTAGGTCTTATGGTTATAGGACTTCCTATAGTAAAACTTTTATTTGAACATGGCAAATTTAATGCTTTAGGATCTATTATGACAAACCAAGCTTTATTTTTTTATTCTTTAGGGTTGCCTGGTTATGCTATATCTAAAATTTTTGCTAATGCATTTTATTCTTTTCAAGATACAAAAACGCCTGTAAAAACTGCTGTACTTGCAATGATAATACATGCGTTTTTATGTATTATTTTAATGAAACCTATGGGTGTCAGTGGACTTGCTTTATCTACAGCGGTTTCATCTTATTTTAATCTTATAGTGCTTGCAGGTTATTTAAAGAAGCGTATAGGCAATATAGAAGTTAAACTTATATTTGTTTCAACTCTAAAATCTTTTACAGCTTCTATTTTTACAGGTATTGTTGCATGGCATACATGTAAAGTTTCAACAAGTTTATTTTTATCTGTACCTTTAGCTATATTATTTGGCTGCATTACGTTTGTAATAGTTTCTTATATTTTAAAATCTAGAGAACTTAAATCCTTTTTTAATGTTTTTTCAAAAAAATAAAAATTTATGGAAGATTTTAAATATAAAAAATTAAAAGAAATACCAAAACTTCCTGGTGTATATATAATGAAAGATGCTTTAGGCAATATTATATATATTGGCAAAGCTAAAAGCCTAAAGGACAGGTTGTCTTCATATTTTAACGCAGATATCGATTCTAAAGCCACAACAATTATAACAGCGATGCGTAAAATAGACTATATCTTATGCGCTTCTGAAAGAGAAGCTCTCATCATTGAAAGAGATCTAATAAACAAAGTAAAACCTTATTTTAATTCCATGTGGAAAGATGACAAATCTTACCCATATATAAAGTTTTCAATTAATGAAGACTTTCCTCGATTAATACTTACTAGAAAAAAACTTAAAGATAGTGCTTTGTATTTTGGGCCATATCCTCAGCTTTTATATATAAAAAAGTTTATCAGGTGGCTTGTAAAACTTTTTAAAGTCCGGCCTTGTAGATTAGCACTTAGTCAGGACTGTCTTCCAGAAGAAAAAAAGGTTAAATCTTGTATTTATTATCATACGCAAATGTGCTATGCTCCATGTTTAGGAAAAATTAGCTCTAAAGATTACAAATCCAAAATCAAAAATGTAGAGTTATTTTTAAATGGAAAATTTAAAAAGCTTGAAACAGACTTAAGAAAGGAGATGTCAAATTTAAGCGCTTCTATGCTTTATGAGGAAGCTAAAGAGATAAGAGATCGTCTTTACGCTATTAATAGTATGGCTCAGAGAGTTATGATTAGCGAAATTAGTAAAGATGAAATAACTGAGTCTGTACAAAGAGCAGACAGTATAAGTGAGCTTAAAAAAATTTTACATTTACCCAAGCTTCCTGCAATAATAGAAGGGTTTGACAACTCAAATATTCAAGGTAAAAATGCTGTAGCGTCTATGGTAAGGTTTCATAATGCTTTAGCAGATAAAAAAAACTATAGAAGATTTAAAATTAAAACTGTTATAGGAGCTGACGATTTTGCTACCATGAGAGAAGTTGTTTTTAGGAGATATTCTTCTCTAATCAGAAAAAATGAAGTATTGCCAGACTTAATTTTAATTGATGGCGGTAAAGGACAACTAAACGCAGCACTTAGTGCTTTAGAAGAATTACAGTTAAAGATAACTATTCTTTCTCTGGCAAAAAAAAACGAAGAGATTTTTTTACCAAATAAAGATAAAGCTTTAATATTAAGTAAGCATTCTCTTGCTTTAAGACTTTTACAATCTGTAAGGGATGAAGCTCACAGGTTTGCAGTAAGCTATCATCGTAAGTTAAGGGAAAAGGAGTTTATTTTAAAATGAAAAAAATACCACAAGATATTATTCGACACATGGCTAGTTATCCTTGTTTTTATGTTAAAGTTTGGAAAGCTTGCTTTAACATACCTCCAGGGAAGACTTTAAGTTATAAACAAATTGCAGAAATTATAGAATCGCCTAAAGCTGCCAGAGCAGTAGCATTAGCTTTGAGTAAAAATCCATTTGTACCGATAATTCCTTGCCACAGAGTTATAAGAAGTGACGGTAAACTTGGAGGATATTCTGCAAAAGGTGGGATAAACAAAAAAATTAAAATGCTTAATTATGAAAAGGAAACTGGTAAAGACGCTTAATTTTGTGTATCCAACTGATTAATTTGCTACTTTTTTTTATATATGAAGAAGAAAGTGACATTCAAGTGTCTAGAATAAAAAAACAAAGAGTCCGATAATATATATTATGTTAAGTACATTACAGAAACACAGAATTATTTGGTTAAAGAATTTAGTTAATGTTTTAAAATTTATCTTTATAAATAAAGAAAAATTTTATTAAAGTAATAAAGTACTTTAATATTTTAATAATATCGGAATACAGCTTAAAAAAAAACCCCCAACAAATATGAATTCATATTTGTTGGGGTTCTAAATTTTTAATTATAGATTTTTAGATTATGACTTATAATGAAAATGAAAATGAATATGTCCCTTCTCCTCTGAGGCATAATTTACTACCTGTGACTTGACCAGTTTTAGAGTGTATTTTAGTCCCAATCTTAACTTTGTTTATAAAGGTTAATATTAATTTCCCCAAAGTTAGAAGCATTTGCAATAATTGGCAAAGCGGTCAACAAACCAATAAAAAACAACTTATATTTTAAATTCATAATTATTCCAAAATGTTTATCTTATTGTTCAAAAACTGAATTATAATCAATAATTAGTTTACTTTCAACCTTACTTTGTAAATTTTTATTAATAAATTTAAAGTTTTTAATCCACTCATTATTAACTTTAGTACTAGGCCAGGCTATCCACAAACCTTCTTTTCCTTGCATTATACGGCACTCAACTTCAATTTCATCATCAAAAATCACAGAAGCAAAAGCTTTAACAGTTCTGTTATTTTTTAATTTGTATAGTTTATTAATATTAAAAGATATCTTTTCAGTATTGTTAAAAACCTTATTTTCTAATAAAGAATTTCTCAAATACAACTTAAAATCTCTTTTTAATATGGAAAATTGCAGATATTGTTTGTTTTTTAATTTATATACTGGAAATTTTAATTCATTATTTTGCATCTCTATATTTAAAATTTGAATACTATTATTTAAGATTACATTATAATTAGCGTTTTTCTTTGAAATTTCAGTAATTTTTAAGCTCGCAAATGCATGGTTAAAAAAGATTAGAAGTAAGATAGGAAATAAAAAGATTTTCCTATTCACTTAAGAGCCTTAGATATTTCTGTAAACATACTTTTATTTTTTGATATTCTTTTAAAAAAATCAGCATAATGTTCAAGATTTGAATTATGCTTAACAAAATTGTCTAAACCTAAAAATAAAGATTTTTCACTAAAATCTTTATTTTTTTTATCAAAGGGCATGAACTTTGGTATAGCTAATTTCCTAGCAATACTTGGAACTATTTTAACAACAGTTAAGTTAAGGTCATTAGCCAAATGTTTTAAAATAGCTTCTTCATCTTCTATATCTTGTTCTTCCCTAAGAAGTAAAACTAAATTTTCAATACCAAACAATAGTATTGGTTCGTAGGTAATTTTATCTTTATCGCTAAAATTTTTCAAAGCAAGTTTAAATTCTTTTTGCATCTTAGCCATGCATTGAATTGCCTGTTCTTGAAAGATTAAAGGGTATACAAAAGATATAAGTTCATTTTGACTGTCATGATATAAAATAAAACATTCAGCATAAAACATCTGTCCACACTCTGGGCATGTAACCAGATTTAATTCCCCTGCAATTAAAGCTTCTTTAAGTTCAAAATTATCAGAAACACTTATTGCAGAGATCAATTGCGCTTCAAAAATATGACCGTTAGGACATTTGATTTTTTCCAGATTTGCAATTGTCATTTTATTATCTTATCAAATTATACAAAATTTTAGCAATACGTTAACTCTGGTCTTACATATCTATATCTGCTTACCAGTTCTTTACTGTTTACATTCCCATCCCCCAGTAATACTAATACTACTCTATTGGTAATTTTTTCATATTAAACTCCCTCTAGAGGTCTTTTTCTTGCCTCACTGTCTAAATTTTTATAAGTGTTAAGTGTTTAGATATTAGATTAGCACAATATTTATACTATGGCAGAATTTATCTTAGTGTATTGCTCTAAAATATCTATTGTAATCCAGAAGTTTCAATAGATTCTTTTAAATTTGCATGGGGAGACGCACTATGTGTTTTTGTTTTAAAAGTATTTCAAGATTTGCTATTTTGACATATAAGTTAGAATACACCAGGCTATAAATACTCTCTATATCTTTTAAACCTTCATCAGAGAACTTAACATTAGAATACATTTTCCTTTTTGCTGAATGCATTAAATTTCTATCTATAATTGCTGATATTTTAGATAAATCCGAAAGAATATAAAGGAGATCTATTTCTTTTTGAGATTGAAATGCTTTTAATTTTTTTTGTCCAACTTTAGGAATATAGGGTATAATTTCTTTATTAAGTAATTCAACTTTTAAAGCTGTGAAATTTTTTCTGATATACAAATATCCTTAGATTTCAATGCTAAAAAAGATTTTTCCAACATATTTAGAACAAATTCCCCTAATCGTAAATATCTCTTTTTTTACAAATTCTAAAGCTTTATCAGGGCCTTTTTCAATATTTTTTGTATCTATATAAACTGTGCCAAAAGATATTTCTTCTTTAAATGGATAAATAAAATACATGAACTTTTGAAACAACTTAATAGTTGGCATGATGATTACACAATTAAGTAAAGCGGCCAATGTGTGAGATATGGATATGATTCCATATTTTGCAGATCTAGATTAATCACATGACGGCGATTTTAAATATTTGTCAATAAACAAAGACAAATTTTTATAGTTAGGACATAAAAAGATTTTTTCATTACTAGTCATAATAGATTTAGCTAAAGCGATTTGACAAGAACAATGTATTTGCCTATCTGAAAGTTT
>JAIRXS010000037.1 GCA_031268145.1 Candidatus Endomicrobiellum siamense | reverse complement strand
CAATTAGTTGTGGTTGTGGTGCTGTTATTAATATTACTGTTGGTAGTTCAGCTGATAGTGTTGAGCGTGTTGATGTGGGATGTGGCACTGATGAGGTTGTTGAGCCAGTTGTAAGTCATACGCAGCCTGTGGTTGTTACACCAGTTGTTAGACATACTCCACCTCCTGCTATTGTTGTTGATCCTGTTGTAGAAAGTGCTCCTCGTCGTGATACAACAAATAGTCCCTCCCATAGAGAGCGTCCTAAGCCAAAAAGAAGGTAACATTGAATAAATAAAAGAAAGTAAAGCAAGGTATATTCGAACTGATATAAGATAGAATAACAAAGAGAGTAGTACAGACTATGTAAAAAAGTAAGTTATTAAGAGTCAAAGATTAAGGAGAAAGAAGGGAATGAAAAAGATAATGATGTTGGTGAGTATGTTTATAATGATGTGTAATGTAAATAGTTATGCAGGAAAGGGATTTTTTGCACGTTGGTTTTGTTGTTGTTGTGGAGATGATGATGTCGTAGATATTGATGTTGTGGATGAAAGGTCACCACTTCTTAATTCGGATGTTAGAACACAAGATTTTGGAAGTTTCAAGCAGCATACAACAACAGATACAAGTTATGAAATAAATCCTCTTCATAGTGGTCCTTCTACTATTGAACAAAAGACTATTTCTTCTGTTGCTAGCTCTGAACCTATTCCTTCTCGTAGTAGTATTTCTACTATTGAACCTTCTCCTATTCCTACTGCTGGACTTTCGCCTAGTCCTGCTGTTGAATCTGCGCCTGAACCTTCGCCTACTCCTCCCGTTATTGACTCTAAACCTATTATTAGTCATGTTCCCCTTGTTGATGTTGTTGCTCCTACACCTGTTGTTGCTAATACTCTTGCTGTTACCCCTGTTGCTAAAATAGCTACTACTCATAGAATGGATAGTCCCTCTCATGTCGAATCAGCTAAAAAACCAAAAAAACCAAAACAATAGTATTAATAAAACTTATCTCAAAAAACAAGAAGCCTAAAGTAGTGCGAGTTGTTCTCAAATTTGACAATTTGGAGATAAGTGAAACTAATATTAAAAGTATTATGGAGAAAAAAAGATGGTAAAAAAAGATAGAATAAAATTGTTGTTAATAGTTTGTGTGAGTTTGATGATATCTAGTTATTGTATTGTTATGGCTCAAGACGTAGTAATAAGTAGTGGAGTGATTATTTCCACTGATGTTTATGGAGATTGTGATTTATCAGATAATAGAAACTCTATTGTAATAAATAACAGCTTGAGAATAGAAGATAGAAATATACAAGGAAATGCATATGGAGGGTATTCTCGAGAAGGGAAAGTGCAAGAGAATATATTGGAAATGACAGGAGGAACAATAAATGAAAGTGCATATGGAGGAAGAGGAGATCAAGAAGCAATAAATAACAGGTTGAGCATGGTAAGTGGGAATATTACAGAAGATGCATATGGTGGATATTCTGATGCAGGAAGTGCCCAGGAAAATATATTGGAAATGACAGGAGGAACAATAAATAAAAGTGCATATGGAGGAAGAGGAGATCAAGAAGTAATAAATAACAGATTAAAATTAAAAAATGGAAATATGAAACGAAGTGCATATGGTGGATATTCTGATGCAGGAAGTGCCCAGGAAAATATATTGGAAGTGACAGGCGGGACAATAGATGAACATGCGTATGGTGGAAGAGGACTCCAAGAGGGAATAAATAATACATTGAAAATATCAGGTGGAAATATTGGTAGAGATGCATATGGTGGATATTCTGATGCAGGAAGTGCCCAGGAAAATATATTGGAAATAACAGGAGGAACAATAGGCGGAGGTGTATATGGAGGACTAGCTTACGAAGAATCAATAAATAACAATGTAATAATCCGAGGTGGAAAATTTGGTGGGAATATGTATGTAGGCTATTCTCTAAATGAAAGAGCAGTTGGTAACAGACTAGAAATTAGTGGAACTCCAGAGTTTTCAACAAATACGCATATATATGGTGGCTATTCTGTTGCATCAGAAGCAGATACTTTCACAGATAATGTATTTGATATAAAAACAAATAATATAACAATAGCAGGTATGGGTGGATTTCAATATTTAAACTTTTATAATCCTGTCAAAGATGGCAATCCAGTAATTACATGTACAACAAGTACAGTAAAGATGAATAATGTAAAAATTACTGTAAAAATGGATGCAGATAAAGACGTGAATACAACAAATGACAAATATTTTCTTATTAGAAGTATGGGAGGCCTTGACGGTAGTATTAACGAAAAAGTAAAGGTAAAGCGCGGTTTATTAAGCAGATATGACACATCTATATCTATAAATAATTTTACAGAATTAGCAATAATTATAATAAAAGGATATATAAATCCGAGAGCAGCAATAATAACACAAAGCAAAGCAACTACTGTAGAGATAGTAAATGAAGGATTAGACCTTATAATAGAAAAAGGTATAGAATCGGCAAGGGAAGCAAGTATGGTGTCTGAGGGTTTAGTTCCTTTTGTTGCATTAAAAGGAGGGAAGTCGAAACTAAGTACAGGATGGGATATAAATGTAGCAGGATTAGGAGCATTGGCAGGAGTAGCAAAAGAAATAAACAAAGATGGTAATAAGATAACAATAGGCGGTTTTGTAGAGCATGGAAGAAAGACGAGTGATATGTCCGAAGAGATAGAAGATGTAAGGGTATCAGCGGGGTTGAGTGGGGAATATAGTGGAGGAGGAGCTTTAGCAAGAATGGGTATGCTCGCCAATAGTTATATAGAAGGGTCATTGAGGATAGGAAGTTATAAAGTTGGGTCCGATGTATATAATTTAGACGAGGATAATCCACAAAGAGTTACATATGACTACAATGCTATGTATTTAGGAGGGCATGTAGGGATAGGATATATATACAAGATAAATGATAAGTTTAATATAGACATTAACAGTAAATTCTTATTGATGTATCAAGAGGGAAAAGAGCTTAAACTATCGTCTGGGGATAATATAAAGTTTAGAGATATGGAAACGGGCAAAGTAAGAGTAGGGACAAAATTGGACTATAAAGTAGGAAAGCAAGTGTTGCCATACATAGGAATAAATTACGAGTACGAAGTTCTAGGAAAAGAAATAAGAGCAAAAACAGCGGATATAGACTTACCCGAGGTAGATGTAAAGAGAGGAAGGGTTGTAGGAGAGGTAGGAATAAGCAAAGATATAGGAAAGTTTAAAATAGATGGCAGTGTAATAGGGTATATGGGTAGTAAAGAAGGGTGTGATGCAATGTTGAAAATAAAGTTTTGTTTATAAAACTTCAACGAAAATAAGACTTAAAACTAAAAAGATCTCGCTATAATAAAAAAGGTGTTTAAATGAAAATTGTAAAAGAAGGGTATATTTTTATTATTGTCCCATTGATTTTAAGTATGTTTTTGTTTTTTTATAATCTTGGTTTTGTTGCAAATGTATTAGGTTTTATATTTCTTTTAATAGCTCTGTTTTGTTTATATTTTTTTAGAGATCCCAACATAGAAATAACAAAGGGAGATAAATTAATTCTTTCTCCTTGCAATGGTACTGTTTTAGAAGTTAGTGAAAATGAAACAGAAAAATTTATTAGGGTATTTTTATCTGTTTTAGATGTGCATTTGCAGCGTTCTCCTGTTGCAGGAAAAGTTATAAACGTAGAACATAAACCAGGGAAATTTTTAAAAGCTATGGAACCTCAAGCTCATATAGTTAATGAACAGAATGTTATTACAATAGAAAATGAAAATGGTAGATATATTGTAAAACAAATTGCAGGGATTTTGGCTAGAAGATGTGTTTCTTGGGTTAAACCAGGGGATATTTTAAAAACTGGAGACAAAATAGGCGTGATAAAGTTTAGTTCTCAGGTGGATATTCATATGCCAAAAAATTCAAATATTAAGGTAAATCTTGGCGATAAAGTTGTTTCAGGTGTGACAGTTTTTGCGACTTTAAACAAGTGAGGATATTGCGATGAGTAAAAGATTAAAAAAAGGCGTATATATGTTGCCAAGCTTGTTTACTTGTGGAAACATGTCTTGCGGTTATCTATCGATAGTATCTTCTATAGATGGTGATTTTACTAAATCAGCATGGTTTTTAATAGTTGCAATAGCTTTAGATATGACTGACGGTAGAGTTGCAAGGCTCACTAAAACCACTAGCGAGTTTGGCGTGCAGCTAGACTCTTTATGCGATTTAATTTCTTTTGGCGTTGCTCCTTCAATTATGATGTATCAACTTGTTTTAAATTCTATGGGTAAAGTTGGACTTGCAATTGCTGTTTTGTTTGTTGTTTGCAGCGCTTTAAGACTTGCAAAGTTTAATGTACAAGCTAAAGATGGTATTGTACATAGTTCTTTTGTTGGTTTGCCAACTCCAGCTTCTGCAGGTCTTTTAATATCTTTTGTATTAAGTTATGAGCTTTTTATTGCTTCTCCTGGTCAAAATTTAACATTTAAAACAATCCCAATCCTTATGAAGACCATGCCTGCTTTCTTTAAAGCAATGCCCATAACAGTAGTAATTTTATCTTTGCTTATGGTATCAAACATACCTTATTTGTCGTTTAAAAAAATGAATTTTTCAAGACCAAAGGCGTTTAGATTTTTGGTTTTAGTAATAATACTCTTATTTCTAATAATAACATTTCCTCAGAATATTATTTTTATATTATTTAGCTTATATGCCCTTTCAGGCATACTTTTTATAGGTGCAAAATATTACAGAATCTTTAAACAAAAAATAAACTCAAAGAAAGAGGGCAACTAATGGCAATTGAACAACTTTTAATTTTGGTTAAACCAGATGGGGTAAAAAAATCTTTGACGGGTAATATTTTAACTAAACTTTCTGAAGCAAGAATGCTTATTATAGGCTCAAAGGTTGTTAAAGTAAGTAAAGAGCTAGCAGAAGCGCATTATCAACAACTTAAAGATAAACCTTTTTTTTGTGGACTTATAGATTATATTCAAGGAAAAATATATGGCGCGCCTTGGGATAGAGTCATAGCTTTTGTTTACCAAGGAGAAGATGCTATTGCAAGGATGAGAAAAATTGCAGGCGCAACGAATCCTGAAGAATCTGATCCTGTTTCCATAAGAGGTGCTTATGGAAGAATAACTACAAAAGGCGTATATGAAAATGTTTTGCACTGTTCTTCAGATCTTAATGAAGCCGAAAGAGAAATTAAACTTTGGTTTAAACCTGAAGAAATAGTGATGCCTATTTATCCAACTAAAGAAGTTGTTGTTGAAAAAGAAAAAAAGGTAATTTGGGCATGATTTTTTCTTATGTAAAAATTTGAGAGTAGAGGTATTTAAGATGTTAACCCATATAGAATTGTTTATCAATGAAATGCGAGAACTTTTTTTACCAGATGAAGTTTATGTTATGGATGGAACCCAAGAAGAGGCAGAAAAGTTGGTAAGTCTTGCTGAAAAATCTGTTGTTGATGAAAAAGTTGTCCTAAAGAAATTAAATGGACAAGAGTATCCGAATTCTTATTACCATCGTTCAAATCCTAACGATGTAGCAAGAACAGAACATTTAACTTTTGTTTGTACGCCAACAAAAGAAGAAGCTGGGCCAAATAATAATTGGCTTGATCCAATTGAAGCCAAAAATAAAATGAATAGTATTTTTAAAGTAGCAATGAAAGGAAGAACTATGTATGTAATTCCTTTTATTATGGGGACGCCAAAATCAAAATACGCTAAAAATTGCGTACAAATAACAGATTCTGTTTATGTTGCTTTAAGTATGCGAGTTATGTCTAGAGTTGGAAAGCAAGCAATAGAAAGAATAGGCACCTCTTCAGGCTTTTTTAGGGGTATACATTCAATGGGAGATATTAATCCTGATAGAAGATTTATAATGCATTTTCCACAAGAAAATCTTGTTATGAGTTTTGGTTCAGGGTATGGTGGAAATGCTCTTCTTGGCAAAAAATGTTATTCATTGAGAATAGGCTCATATTTAGGATATAAAGAAGGATGGCTTGCAGAACATATGATTATTATAGGCGTACAGGCGCCAAACGGTAAGATAACTTATTTACTTGGAGCTTTCCCTTCAGCTTGTGGGAAGACCAATCTTGCGATGTTAGAGCCTGTACTTAAAGGATACAAGGTGTGGACTTTGGGCGATGATATAGCATGGATTAATATTGGTGAAGAGGGTCAACTTTATGCTATCAATCCTGAAGCAGGATTTTTTGGAGTTGCTCCTGGGACAGGTATTAAAACAAACCCGATTATGATGGAGACATTAAAAAATGATAAATTCTTTCCAACGTTGTTTACAAATACAGCTGTAGATAATTCTAACAATACGCCGTGGTGGGAAGGTCTTACAGATGATGAAATCCCTTCTGATTTAACTGATTGGCAGGGGAGAAAATATGATAAAAATTCAGGACAGCCTGCTGCTCATCCTAATTCAAGATTTACAGTTTCAATTTACAATTGCCCAACGCTTTCGCCAGAGTACGACAATCCTAAAGGGGTGCCGATTTCTGGAATAATTTTTGGAGGTCGCAGAAAAAGCACAATACCATTGGTGTATGAAGCAAAAGATTGGAATAGCGGTGTGTTTACTGCGTCGATAATAGGTTCTGAAACTACTGCTGCTGCAAGTGGTCAAGTTGGAACTGTAAGAAGAGATCCTATGGCAATGCTTCCTTTCTGTGGGTACAATATGGGGGATTATTTTCAGCATTGGTTAAATATTGGCAAAAAAGCAAAAAAACTTCCTAAAATATTTATGGTAAACTGGTTCAGAAAAGATGATGATGGAAAATTTATGTGGCCAGGTTTTAGGGATAATTCAAGAATTATAAAATGGATAATAGATAGAATTGAATGCAAAGTAGATGCTGCTGAATGTGAAATAGGACTATTGCCTAAAATAGATTCTTTAGATTTAACAGGTTTAGATATAGACAAAGAAGTACTTGAAAAGTTGTTAAAAATAGACAAAAATGATTGGAAGAAAGAAATAGAAATGATAGAAGAATTTTATGCAAAATTTGGGGATAAAATACCTAAAGAATTAAAAGATTATTTATTAGAACTAAAAAATAAAGTAGCTCTGTGATTTGTATATTAAATATTACTTGATGGTTCATTTAAGTAAGGAAATTCAAATTGTCGAGCAGTACTATTTATGATTACTAGGTAAGAGCTGTTTATATATGTTTAAATACATTAGAGCCGATAAAATGGAGATATTATCCATTAGAAATAGGTAAAAAAACGTCTGTAATAGATAATAAAACTATACCTTCTATAATCAAATCAAAAAAATCAAAGATATTTGGAGCTAAGATTTTAGTTATAACTTAGTATGAAGCAAATAATAAGTAAAATAAATGCTGTGAAAAAAAATCTTTTTACTTCCTCTCTATTTAAAAATTCCGCCGGTGTTTTTACACCAAAAAAGCATATCTAAATGACTCATTGGGATGCCAATCTTTTTTGAAAAATTTTGCATTTGTTTTTCTATTTCTAAATATATTTTGGTAGTTAATGTTTTTGGAATCTCATTAATTGCGCCGTAGATTTTTAAATTTTTTAAGATGTGTCTATCTAATATTGCAAGGTTTTTACCAATACCAATATTTCTTAAAAAATGTCCTGCCTCTTTATATCCAATACCTCTAATATTTTTTACAAGCCAAAGCCTAGTTTCATATATATTTTTGAAAGATGCTAATTTTTCTTTTATTTTTATTGTGTTGTTTATTGTAAAAAATTCTCGTGCTTCAATTACATAGTTAGCTTTATTGTTTCTAAAACGTACGGGAGTAATTGTTTTTGCTATTTCAATAGCAGCTGCACTAAAAATCATATTTTTGTTGGCAAGTTCGTTTACTGCGGCCCAACAAGCTACAGCTTTGCTTTGGGGCGTAAAAAGACAAAATACAAGTTCTGTAAATATCTCTTCCTCACATGCATGTAGCCATACATTGTCAAAATGTTTTTCTCTATTTAAAATAATAGGATAAACTTTCTGCCAAAACCTTTTTAATCCATTTATTGAGTTCGACTTATCTGTTGGGGTTTGTAAAAAAGTTATAGGTATTAATTTATTTTTCATTTAGATATTTTCTCTAAAAATCTGTTGAATACTAAATAAGGATTTTATAAGTTTTTAAACTTACAGCCAATTTCTTTGTTTCTACCAAAAGTCAATGCCAATAATATGACTTCATTACCTATATATTTTTCATAATACTTTTTATCTTTTATTTGAGATATAGCTTCTTGTAACAAAACTTCTATCGATTTATCCTCTCCATATTTTATTTCCACTATTATCACTATATTGTCTTTTTTCAACACAACATCTATCCTACCCTTATTTGTATGTACTTCTGCCTCTACATCAAACCCTGCTAGTCTGCAGGTCACTAAAAATAATGAATGATAATATGCTTCTTTTGTTATATGTAAATTATATGGAATACTAGCATACAACTCTGTTAAACTATCAGTTAACTTCTCTGCATCTTTGCCTATTAGAGCTTCATAAAGCTTATCATTTAGATTATATACCGCTTGTATTGTCTTATTTGTATATACTTTTATCAAACTTGTTAAAAATGCATCTTTTACTTCAAAGTTTGGAAAGTCTAAAGTATATAAAGACCCTCTCATTGTTTCTTCTTCTTTCTTTATTGTCAAATACCCTGTTTGAAACAATAATGCCGTTGTCTCTATTTCTTCAACAGCAAATCCTGATAGTACATCTTCCATTACTGCTTGTTTCTGTACAAATGACTCTAAATTGTCTTTCTTCTTTATCTGTTCTATCAAAAATGTCGGTGTTCCACTTGCAAACCAATAACGATTAAACTTTTTTTGTTTTAAAAATAACAATGCTGAAAATGGATTGTATACACTTATTTTTCCGTCCCATGAATACCCATTATAGTAGTATTTTATTTTAGATAATATTTCTTTTTCTGACATTTCATTTGCTGTTGCTGCTTTTTCTATATGTTCTTTAAAATTATTCTCAAACTCTTCTTGAGTGTATCCACATATACTTGAAAACTCTTCACTCATTGTTATATTTTCTAAATTATTTAATCCTGAAAATATTGATAGTCCTGAAAATTGTGAAACACCTGTTAAAAATACAAACTTCAAATGTTCATCTCCAGCTTTTATTACTTGGTA
>JAIRXS010000029.1 GCA_031268145.1 Candidatus Endomicrobiellum siamense | reverse complement strand
GCTACTATAAGCAATCAGGCTGTTGATACTCCTGAGCTTGGTGGAGGTAGAGGACTTATTGAAGCTGGGTTTAACACTTCTTACAAAAACATTGGTATTGACCTTTCTGTTAAGTATTCTGATGGTAAGGCTGGCAACTCCATGGCTGGCTTGCTTAAGTTCTCTTTTAAAATTTAGAGAATTAAGATATATTTAAAAAACTAAACAACAAAGAAAGAGCTGTTATACAGTTATATAACAGCTCTTCTTTGTTTGTTTTTATGTAATGGTGTAGAACCTCTATCGCAAAAATAACGCTACTGCTACGACATATTTATTAGTATGGGACATTGATAATTCTAATTTCTTAATTTTTTTATTTGAAATAAAAACTTCCGGCTTGCCATATTTATTATTTACTATTTTAATATCGATAACAGTAACTTTTTTATTTTTATTGCTGAGAGCTTTCCAAACAGCTTCTTTTGCAGCAAATCTTGCAGCTAAATGTTGAGCAACATTCTTTTTAGAAAAAGAGTAGTCTATTTCTTCTTGTGAAAAAATATGTCTAATAATTTTTGAATTTTTTAAATATTTATTAAACCTTTTAACCTCTTCTATATCTATGCCTATCATAACCTACTCTCTTAACCAATTTAATAAAACTATTCTACAGTTACAGATTTTGCTAAATTTCTTGGTTGGTCAACATCACAACCTAAATTAACAGCAATATAATAAGCTAACAATTGCAAAGGAATAACAGACATTAAAGGTGAAATAAATTCATCTGTTTGTGGAACATAAATAACATAATCACTTTTAGTAGATATTTCTTTATTATTTAAGCTTACTATCGCTATAATAATAGCTCCCCTAGCTTTAGCTTCTTCTATATTTGAAACTATTTTAGAATAAACTCTACTATCTGTAACTATAGCAACTATAGGCATAACTTCATCAATTAAAGCAATCGGACCATGCTTCATCTCACCAGCCGCATATCCCTCTGCATGTATATAAGAAATTTCTTTAAGTTTTAATGCACCTTCAAGCGCTACAGGATAGTTTATATGTCTGCCTAAATATAAGAAATCTTTTTTTCGGTCAAAAAGCTTTGCTATCTTATTTACTTCTTGAGCATTTTTTAAGAACTTACTTATTTTTACAGGAATTTCCCACAATTCTTTTAAATATCTTTTTATGTCTTCTTTATTTAGAGATTCTTTTTTAGAAGCAAAGTCTAAAGCAAGAATATAAAGAGCTATAAGCTGCCCCGTAAAAGCTTTTGTTGAAGCCACGCCAATTTCTATTCCACAGTGAGTATAAAAAACATGTTTGGCTTCTCGACTTATACTTGAACCTACAACATTACAAACTGCAAGTATTTGGCAGTTTCTGCCTTTTGCAAGCTTTAAAGCAGCTAAAGTATCTGCAGTTTCTCCAGATTGCGAGATAGCTATAACTAAAGTTTTCTCATTTAAAATAGGATTTCTATATCTAAATTCCGAAGCAATGTCTACTTCTGTTGGTATGTTTGCGAAATTTTCAAATAAAAACTTTGATACAAGTCCTGCATGATAAGAAGTTCCACACGCAACTATATAAATATTTGAAATATTTTTAATATCTTCTTTACTTAATTTTACTTCTTCTACATGTATTTTTCCTTCGTTTGGGTAAATTCTTCCCCTAAGTGTATCCTCTATAGTACGAGGCTGTTCAAAAATCTCTTTTAACATAAAATGTTTATACCCTGCCTTTTCTGCTAAAAGAGGATCCCACTGTATGTTTTTTATTTCACGATTTTGCTCATTCCCATTTTTATCATAAATTACAATTTTATCTTTTGTTATTTTAGCTATATCGCCATCTTCAAGAAAAATCATGTTTCTTGTATAAGAAAGTAAAGCCGGGATATCTGAAGCAATAAAGTTTTCTTTTTCTCCAACGCCAATTATTAGAGGAGCATCTTGTTTAGCACAAATTATTGTGTCAGGATCGTCTTTACACATCACCCCTAAAGCGTAAGAGCCCTTAATTTTACTTAAAGCTTCTTTAACAGCGGTAAATAAGTTATCTTTATAGTATTTTTTTATAAGATGAGCTAAAACTTCTGTGTCTGTTTCTGATTTAAAATCTTTTAAATTTTCTTTTAACTGATCTTTTAGCTCTGCATAATTTTCAATTATTCCATTGTGTACAATAACGACACTATTAGTAGCATCTGTATGTGGATGTGCATTATTTTCAGAAGGCCTTCCATGCGTTGCCCAACGTGTATGTCCTATGGAAATATTGGAACTAATGGGGGTTTTTTTTATATTTTCTACTAAATTACAAAGTTTACCAACACTTCTTCTAATATGTAGCAAGTTATTATGAACTAAAGCTATGCCAGCTGAATCGTAACCTCTATACTCTAACTTTTTTAATCCTTTTAAAACAACTTCAACGGCATTTTTCTTTCCAACATAACCAACTATTCCGCACATAAATTATCCTTTATTTATAAGTTCCTTCATATCTTTAACCGCAGTTCTAAGACCAGTAAAAATACCCTGTGCAATAATTGAAAAACCTATATTAAACTCTTTTAAGTTTGGAACTTTGCACATATGCTTTATATTATCGTAATCTAATCCATGACCAGCATTTAACAAAAGTTTATTTTTTGTAGCTTCTTGAGAAGCTTTTAATATTCTTTCAAATTCCTCTTTAAAATTTAAAGAATTTCTTCCATTTTCTTTATAAAATTTCGCATATTTACCAGTGTGTATTTCTACACCATCTGCCCCTATTTGACTACAAGCTAAAACTTGTTCTATATCTGCCTCAACAAACATATTGACTACTATACCTGCTTTTTTTAATTTCTCTACACAACTTGCAAGGTTCTTTTTGTTTTTTTTAACATCTAAACCGCCTTCTGTTGTAAGTTCTTGCCTTTTTTCTGGCACTATACAAACAAAGGCTGGTTTAACATTTAATGCTATTTTAATTATATCATCTGTAGCAGACATCTCAAGATTTAACTTTGTTTTAATAGATTTTTTTAAATCATAAACATCTTTATCTTGGA
This sequence comes from Candidatus Endomicrobiellum siamense, assembly GCA_031268145.1. Classification (GTDB taxonomy): domain Bacteria; phylum Elusimicrobiota; class Endomicrobiia; order Endomicrobiales; family Endomicrobiaceae; genus Endomicrobiellum; species Endomicrobiellum siamense. The sequence continues at coordinate 20,668 of JAIRXS010000029.1, read as the reverse complement.
TATGCCTCCTGTCCTCTCTTAAATGTACAGTTATACTGTTGGCACCTGCTTTTTCGCATATCAGTGCAGCGTCAACAACAGATGGAATTTCGCCTTTTCTTGCTTGTCTTATTGTAGCTATATGGTCTATATTTACACCTAATTTTATCATCAAAACCCCTTTTATTAACAGCTAACTTCTTTACAAATACTACTAATTAAGCTTTCTGCAATTTTTTTAATTTCTTCTGTATTTTTTCCCTCAACCATAACTCGTAAAAGATTTTCAGTACCAGAATATCTCACAAGAATACGTCCATCTTGACCTAATGACTTTTCATATACCTTTATTAATTTATAAGACTTTGGAAGTTGCTCTATAGGCACTTTTTTTACAATCTTACTATTTATAAGAACTTGTGGAAACTTTTCAAGACCTTCCATAAATTCAGACATTGTTTTGTTTGATTGGCACAACGCGCAAAGCAACATAATAGAACTTAAGATCCCGTCACCTGTAGTTGAAACATCTTTAAAAATGAAATGTCCTGATTGTTCCCCTCCAAGACAAGATTTGTACTTTTTCATATTTTCAACAACATATCTATCGCCAACTTTAGATAAAATAATATTTATTTTTTCATCTCTCATCGCGCGTATAAGCCCTAAATTTGCCATGACTGTAGATACTAAAACATTATTTTTTAATTTATTATTCTTCTTTAACCAACGTGCCATTGCAGCAAGAAAAAAATCACCATCTCTAATAATACCATTTTCATCTACACACATAAGCCTATCTGAGTCGCCATCAAAAGCAAACCCACAAAATGCACTGTATTTTTTTACATATTTTGCAACAAACTCTGGATACAAAGCACCACATTTAGAGTTAATATTTTTCCCATTCGGTTTAATATTTAAAGCAATAACTTTCGCACCAAGTTTTTTCAATACATAAGGCGCAACTTTATAAGACGCCCCATTAGCACAATCAATAACAATGGTTTTTCCTTTAAGAGATTTTCCTTTAAAATTTTTTATTAAGAAATTAGCATAAGATTTTATAAAACTTAAATCTTCCTTTATAAGCAATTTATTGTCTGTAATAACTTTTAAATCTAAATACTTTTTTACTTTGTGTTCTATCTTTTTTTCAATACTCTCAGCAAGTTTAAATCCCTTTGAGTTAAAAATCTTAATACCATTATCCATATATGGGTTGTGACTTGCAGATATTACAATTGCCGCAGAATAAGTAGCATTTTTAACAATCAAAGATGCTGCAGCAGGCGTAGGCATAATTCCGCTAAAAACAGGTTTTATCCTCATTTTAGACATGCCTTTTGCAAGTTCTTTTTGTATTCTCTTTCCAGACTCCCTTGTATCTCTAACTATCAGAATATTTTTGTTACTGCCTAAAACTTCTGCAATGGCCATTCCAATAGCATTGAGAGTTTTGTTGTCAAACGGAAATTTTGAACTGTCTCCTCTTATGCCATCTGTTCCAAATAGTCTTCTCACATATACCCCGCATATAGCCAAACAAAAACAGCCAGCGCTAAAGCTAACAACTTTAACTGCCAATTCCTTTTTATTTTGGTATAAATTTTTCTCATTTTATTCTAATGCCCCACCATTTGTTTTCATTATTTGTTTAAGTTTTACAACTGATATGTTTCCATGCAATTTGCCTTTATAAGCCACTGATATTTTACCTGTCTCTTCTGAAACTACTATTACTAAAGCATCTGTCACTTCGCTTAAACCAAGCGCTGCTCTATGCCTTGTGCCAAAAAGTTTAACATCAGTCTCATGACTTAATGGGAGCAAACAGCCTGCTGCCATAATTTTACCACTAAAGATGATCACAGCACCATCATGCAACGGAGCAGATTTATTTTTAAATATCGAAAGTAAAAGTTCTTTTGAAATATTGGCATTTAATGTTATGCCAGTTTCTATAAAATTTTTCAAACCTACTTCATTTTCAAGTGCAATAAGACAACCCATAACAGATTTACTTAAATTTTCAACAGTTTCAACAATTTCTGTTATATAAAAGTCTTCTACTTTTGACTTTGAACACCAAAGTTGACTTCCTATTTGAGCTAAAACATTTCGTATCTCAGTTTGAAATATTACTGCAAATATAATAACTGCTGCAAGCCAAAAATTTTCTAACAACCAAGATAAAGCTTTAAGATGTAAAACATCTCTTGCTACTATAGTAAGGCCTAAAACAAATAATATGCCAATAACAATCTGTATAGCTTTTGTACCTTTAATGATTAAAATAAGCCTATAAAATATTATCGTTAGCACTAGTATGTCTAAAATATTAACTAGGTAAGCATTGTAAACATAAGACATAGTTCTCATTCAAATTCCTCTAAACGCTTGAATTATTTTTAACACATTTACTGTTTCTTTTACATCATGCACTCTTAGTATGTCTGCTCCACAAAAAGCACAAAGAAAATTAGCTGCTACAAAAGATGTTTTATCTTCACCTGCCAGAACTCTTACAAATCTTTTTCTTGATACCGCACCAACAACTGCTCCAAGAGATGAAAAAGTACTTATGTTTTTTATTAATTCTAAATTATGCTCAACAGATTTTCCAAAGCCAGGTCCTGGATCTACACATATATACTCTTCTTTCACACCAAAACTTAATGCATAATTTTTTCTATCTAAAAGAAATTTAAACACCTCAGCTGTACAATTTTTGTAAAAGGGCAACTTTTGCATATTCTTAGGTACACCTTTCATATGCATCAATATAAGGCCTGCTTTTGTATCGACAATAAGCCTTGCTAACTTTTCTTTACCTACTCTTAAAGCAAAAATATCATTAATAATATCTGCCCCTTCATTTAGAGCAGCTTTTGCAGTTTCATATTTGTAAGTATCTACAGAAATTGGTATTTTAACTTTCTTTCTTATCTTTTTTAAAGCAGGGAGTAATCTTTTTATCTCTGTCCTTGCATCTATAAGTTTTGCGCCAGGTCTAGTTGATTCTGCACCAATGTCTATTATGCCAGCTCCAGCTCTTTGAAACTCTAGCGCTTGTATTTGAGCCTTATCTGGACATGTCAACCCATCTCCTGAAAAAGAATCTGGATCCATGTTTATAATACCCATAACAACTGGGTTTGATAAATCTAGTGACTTACCTTTATATCTAAAAATTTTTTTATTATTAATTAATCGCTCTAAATTACAAGAAACTTCTTTCAATCCAAAAGGCTGTAACTTCAACTTGCTAATAAGTTTCAAAATTTGAGCAAAATTAGCAAACAAAATTAAATCTGAAAAACCCTTTTTAAATCTACTGATATTCTCATTTACAGAAACATCAGCATTAACTGAAATTGCTTCTTGTTTTAAAATATTTGCAGCTCTATTATCTATTTGTTCTATAATAACAGAGAAACTTGTCCCTTTCTGTGCAAGATATTTGTGAACAACATCGCTACTGCCAGTTTTTTTTACAAGCTCTAAAGCATCTTTTAAGTTGTTTATAATAACTTTTCTTACTATCACCTTTTATTTTCCCAATAAAGACATTGCTTCCTTTCTTATATCTTTATCTTTTAAAAACTTACCGCGCATAGACTGAGTAATAACAAGTGAACCTGTTTTTTTTACACCGCGCATAGTCATACATAAATGCTCCGCCTCAATAATAACCATAACCCCATGCGGTTTTAATAAATCCATAACACTATCTGCAATTTGCTTTGTAAATCTTTCTTGAAGTTGAAGTCTAGTCGCAAAAACTTCTATGAGTCTTACCAATTTTGAAATACCAATAAGCTTATCTTTTTTTGGGATATAAGCTATATGCGCTTTTCCAAAAAAAGGCAGTAAATGGTGCTCACACAAAGAATAAAATGAAATATCTTTTATAAATACTATTTCTTCGTGCTCTTCACTAGAATACGAAACCGAAACTAAATCTGAAAGATTTATATTATTTCCAGATAAAACTTCTTTATAAAATTCCACAACTCTTTCTGGAGTGCGATTTATACCTTCTCTACTTAAATCTTCTCCAAAAGACTCAAGCAAAAGTTTTATTGCTTTTTTTGCTTTAATTTCATCAAAATTAAATTTTTTCACTTTGTATATTGCCGCCTAAAATTTCTTTCTTTGTCACATTTTTTTCTACCAAAACATCTAACTTTTCTAGCGTATTTTCTTTATCATCTTTTATATTTTTGGAATCTTCCAATATAGGAGATAGTTCTTCACCTTTTATGATTTTGTCTATATCTTGCCCTGTCAAATTTTCTCTCTCTAAAAGATAATATACAATTTTGTTTAGAACAGACATATTTTCTTTTATAAGAGTTACTGATTTTTCTTTTGCATTATCTATAATGTTTTTAACTTCTTCATCTATAATTTCAGAAGTTTTTCCAGAATGTCTATCTGAGCTTGAAATATCTCTTCCTAAAAATACTTCTTGAGTTGGTTTTTGAAGAGATATTGGTCCTACTTTATCACTCATTCCAAATTCAGTAACCATTCTAGTAGCAATTTCTGTAGCTTTGGCAATATCGTTTTGAGCACCTGTTGTAATTTCAGAAAAAACAACTTCTTCAGCTACACGACCTCCAAACAATATTGAAAGTCTATCTAAAAGTTCAGTTTTAGAAGTTAAATATTTATCTTCTTCTGGCAATTGTAGAGTATATCCTAAAGCAGGGCCTCTAGGCACTATAGAAACTTTATGAACTGGATCAGCAGAAGGTAAAAGTTTTGCAATAAGCGTGTGTCCAGCTTCATGGTAAGCAATTACTTTCTTTTCTCTATCTGACATTAAGCGAGACTTACGCTGTGGTCCTGCAAGTATTCTATCTATTGCTTCTTCCATATTTTTCATGCTTACGCTCTTTTGATTATGCCTTGCAGCTAAAAGAGCAGCTTCATTTACAAGATTTGCAAGATCAGACCCTACAAAACCAGGTGTTCTTCTTGCAATAATATTTAAATTTACATCCTTATCTAAAGTAACTTTTTTTGAATGCACAGCAAGTATTTCTTCTCTATCTTTTAAATCAGGACTTGGAACAACAACCTGTCTATCAAATCTACCAGGTCTAAGTAAAGCTGGATCTAAAACGTCTGGCCTGTTGGTTGCTGCAATTAAAATTACCCCCTCTTTGGTATCAAAACCGTCCATTTCAACAAGAAGCTGATTTAAAGTTTGCTCCCTTTCATCATGTCCACCGCCAATACCAGCAAATCTATGCCTACCAACAGCATCTATTTCATCTATAAAAAGCAAACAAGGGGCAGATTTTCTACCTTTATCAAATAAATCTCTAACTCTAGAAGCTCCAACTCCGACAAACATTTCAACAAATTCTGAACCACTTGAAGAAAAAAATGGAACACCTGCCTCTCCAGCAACTGCTTTTGCAAGCAAAGTTTTGCCCGTTCCAGGGGAACCAAAAAGTAAGACCCCTTTTGGAATTTTTCCACCTAGTTTTTGAAACTTTGCAGGATCTTTTAAAAACTCTATTATTTCTTGTAACTCTTCTTTGGCTTCATCACAACCAGCAACATCTTTAAAAGTGACTTTTTTTGCATTATTGTTACCTGCAAGCTTTGCTTTTGCTTTACCAAAAGACATAGCCTGTTTACTGCCACCAGCCATGCCACGCATCATCCAAAACCAAAATAAAATTAAAAGTATTATGGGTCCCCAATTAAGCAAAATCGGAGCAAGCCACCCACTTCTTTGCGCAGAAGAAAACTCTAAAACATTATTATCTTCCATATCTTTTATCAAATTAGGATCGTCCATCGGTACTGTTTTAAATTTTTTTAAAACGCCATCTGTATCTCTAAATTGCCCTTTTATAAAATCTGGAGAAACAATAACTTTGGATACGCTTTTAGCTTTTATATACTGTTTAAATTGTGAATACTCTAAATCTACTTCCTGTCCTTTTTGCTTAGCAGAATTTATAAGCATAAAAACAATTATAAACAGCATTATCCAGAAAAATATAAACCATGGATTTTTCTTTTTCATTTGTGAAACCCCTTTATTCTTCCTACATATGGCAGCTGTCTAAAAAACCCGTTGCAGTCCAACCCATACCCGACAACAAAATCATCGCCCATTTCAAAACAACTATAATCAACTTGAACTTCGTTTTTATGAGCACATTTTTTATCTAAGAACACACAAGTTTTTATACTTTTAGGTCTTTTTAAAGATATTTCATTGATCAAAAAATCTAAAGTTATACCGGTATCAACTATGTCTTCTACTATCAAAACATCTTTTCCTGCCAATTCTTCTTTGAAATCAGAAATTATTTTCACACTCCCTAGAGACTCTATACCAATATAAGAACTAACTCGTATAAAATCTATAGCACACCTAACGTCTAAATTGCGCACCAAATCTGCACAAAAAATAAAACTACCATTTAAAACTGCAATTATTACGAGATCTTTATCTTTATAATCCATAGATATTTTAGAAGCTATTTCAAAGATTTTTTTTTGTATTTGTCTTTCTGGAAAAAGCATCTCTACTATGTAATTTTCCTTTTTATCCATTCCTGTTATCCCTTTAAAAAATACGCTTTTTTTGTTTTTATCTTAAAAAGCCAATTAGAAGATAGTCTGTATTCAGATTTATCCGACACTAAAATCTTATGCATTATTAGATTTATATACGAATTATAGTTTTTTTGAGGTAAAATATTCTTTAAAATTCTAAATCTAATCGTATCATTATATCGTAAAAACATTGTTAAATCAAGCAAAATCTGATCTTTTTTAAATATGACACATTTTTTTAAAAATTTATTTGAAATTACATCTAAATAGCTGTTTTCTCTAGCTTGTATACAACTTAAAGAAAAAATATGCTCAACTGCCATTGGGTTTATCTTTTCGCAAACAGGGATAAGCAAATGCCTTATTTTGTTTCTTGTGTAAATATCTGTAAAATTTGAAGCATCTGTACAAAATGGCAACTTATGTTTTTTTACATAATCATCAATAAAGTCACGTCTTATTGGAAGAAGAGGGCGGATTACAGAAATATTTTTAGAAAGACTCATCTCTTGAGGGATTCCCAAAAAATTACCGCTACCCCTAATTAGCCACATTAAAACAGTTTCAGCATTATCATTTGCATTATGAGCAGTAGAAATCCTATTAAACTTATATCTTTTTGCTATTTTATATAAACTTTCGTATCTTAACCTACGTCCTGCTGTTTCCAAAGAAATACTATTAGTTTTAGAATAACCTATTACATCAATAGATTCTAAAATACAGTCTATCCCTAACTTTCTTGAAAAATTTTTAACTATTAAAGCTTCTTTTTTAGACGCTTCTCTTAAGTTGTGGTCAAAATTTACTGTCAGCAATTCAATATTTATTTTCTTTTTAAGTCGCCAAAACATGTGTAACATACACATAGAATCCATACCGCCAGATATAGCTAAAACTATTCTATCTTTACAATCAACAAATTTATTTTGAACGATATTTTTATAAAACAATTCCCAAGCTTTCATTTTTTCAGAAACCTTTTAAAGAAAAACTTTGTTTGCACATGTTTTGATTGATAAATAAGCTTTGTAAAATTTTTAATAAATGCCAATATATACTTATCTGGATGGATAGCTATATATTTATTATGCCAAAATGGACAAAATTTCTCTTTAAAATTTCTTAAAAGTTCTAAGTTATAATTGAAATGTTCTGCAAACATAAATGTTTTTGCAAAATACTTTATAACTTCTTCTTGAATACCTGTTTCATCAAAATAAGCAAATCCTAAATCAAACCACATATATCCTTTTGTTTTTGCCCATAAAATATTCTTAAAAAGGATGTAAGAAAAAACGTCAACTTCAGAAGGCATATATCTGACAATGCCAGTAGAAAGTTCTTGCATCTTGTTTGTCTTTTCTAATACTGAAAATGCATATACTTTTCCATCTTTTTCTACAATGCTAAAATCCATATCTTTTGCATAAGCAGGCTCGTAGTTACCAGGTATAAAATTTATTGGAACAAAGTTTGTAGTTTTTCTCCATTCTTTATCTATATTTGCAAATATTTCTTTATACTCATAAAACTGTTCAGAATTAAAAATTTTATACTTAAAGCCTAAACTTTCCATTGTTTCTTCTAATTTATAAAAATATCTCAGACGAATGTCGTCTTTGCCAAATAGCTTTAATTGGATTTTTGCCTCTTGCCCAATATTAAAAATATCTAAACCTATATCATCATATATCTGTACATACTTATGGTCTATGCCTATAAAGGCTGGTTTTGCAGATACATTATCGGCAAGTTCTTTAAATTGCCATAGAAGCTCATTCTTGTGAGAGCTATTGCCCACAGGATCACCTAAAGCAATCCAACTATTTCCAGACTTTGCATACATTATAAAAGCGTCTTTTTGTTCGTTAATCATATAATTTTTATCTTTAGATAACGCATTAAGAGAATAGACATAATCTGAAGAATATACTATTTTTTCTATATCTTTTCTTGTAAACACTATAGGTTTTCTAAAAAAGTTTCTAGAGACTTGTTCTAAAACAACTATTCCTATTATAACTCCCATGCCAAAACTTGCTCTTAAAAATCTTGCAGCATCTGTTGTACTTACTAAAATATTTCTAAAAAAAACATCTAAGTGAATCCAAGAAAAGATATCCTGTTTATTTATAAAAAAACCTATCCATACAGAAACAACAAAAACGCCACAAACTGCACTAAGCCACCAATTGCTAAAAGCAGTATTAAGAATAGAAATATTTCTATAGAAATATTGTTTTGAAGAAACGAGAGCAATAAACAAAACTACAAAACATAAAAACACTAAAAACGGTTCTCCTACAATAAGTATTAAAATGATTGCAAACATTATCAAAATACAAGCTATCGACCAAGCTTTTTTAATCCTAAGCTGTAACCCTCTAGAAATAAAAAGTAATATAATTGACGTAACACTAAGCAAAAAGTGAGATAAATCTGCAAACCATGACGGCAATAAATTAATAATAAATTTAAGTTGTGCAACATCGAAAGGGGTGGCAGTAGAAAACATTGCAACCATACCAGCAATAAACGAAGATAAGGCAAGAACTTGTACCACAACAGAAGATATTGTTTTGCCAAAAATTTTTGCCCTGTTCTGAAATTTCTTAGTAAATATCCTCAGCTCAAAAGAGCCCAAAAGCACAAGAGCTATCAGTAAAGGGAAAAAATAAAATATTGCCCTATATGCAAGAAGTGCTCCTATAACCACAGGGTTACTTGTAGATTCAGGTATTAGTAGAGTAATAGAAGTTTCAAAAATTCCTATTCCCCCTGGCACTTGACTTATAATAACAGCAAATTGAGTAACAAGAAAAACTTTGAGCAAAACAAAGTATGAAACAAAGCCATTAGGCATTAAAATATATAAAGTTAAAGATGCCACTAACCAATCCAAAATTGCTAATAAAATTTGCCAAAGCACTATTTTGATATTTGGAAAAGTTATTGACCATTTAAATATTTTTATAGGATGAGAATGTAAAGTACTCAAAAACACATATATAAATAAAATTAAAATTGAAAAAAGTCCTATTGTTTTTGTAGACAAGTTTATATTTAATATACCTTCTAAAGATACAGGCGCAAAAGTAAAAACAAATCCACCAACTGCAAGTAAGCCAAGCCATATTGTTGCTGAAGAAAATATAAGCACTTTAGTAACATCAACCATTGAGATATTATATAACGAGTAAAGTCTGTATCTTATAGAACCGCCAAATAACATTGAATAGCCTGTATTATTTGCTAAAACATTGCTTATAAAACATGTAAATAAAATATCTTTAGGTTTTAAATAAACTTTTGAGTTTATATATTTAAAAGCAACTATATCATAACCACCTAAAATAATATAATATGACAAAGTAAATAACATTGTCAGAAATATTTTTAAAAAAGGTATAGCTTTTAAAGCATTTATTATATCTATATAACTTAAATTTTTCAGCTGGTTATGCAAAAGTATTAATGCGCCAACAAAAATTAAAAAACCTATTGGTAAAAGAAAAAACTTTATCCAATTTTTCATTATATATCCTTAATTATAATTTACTTAATTAAATTATAATCATATTTGTTATTATTTTGAATAAGCTTTACATTTAAAGTCAATTTTATTATACAAAATATTGGTAAAGTACTATACAAAAAGTGGTCATGACCACCGGCCGTGCCGGGGGCTTACACTGACACTTTAGAGCATAGGCCCTATAGACCTTAAGTAAAAATCCCAAAGTTAAAAAAGCTTCAAAATTTATTTTGATTAACCATTATTACGATAGCAAAAACTTTTCTCTATATAAAAATGGCAATACACTTCGTGTTCGCCAAAAAAATTCTAATTTGTTATTAGAATATAAACGAAAACAATCTGAAAATAAGGAACCCCGTGTATGTAAAGAATTTTCAAAAGTTATCACGCACTTACCAGATTTCATTTCAAATACACAAATGCCTGAATTGGAGTTGGAGTGTAAGAGTATTAGTTTTAAATATTTAGGTAGTTTAATAACTGAACGTGCAAGTTTTGAAATAGATAATATAAAAATTGCTTTTGACAAGAATTATTACTTTGGAAATTTAGATTATGAAATCGAAATAGAAATATCCAAACATTTAAACGCTGAAAAATTAGAGCAGTTATTAAGTGTGAAAGAACTCAAAAGAAATTTTCGCAGTAAATATACACGATTTTTAGAAAAATATATTTCGATGAAATCCTTATAAAACCAACCTCTTATAAAAAATTATAAAATTTAGCGTAGTCCTAAAGATTTTGAATTGTTTAATTCAAAATCTTTATTTATATAACACAAATCATTCTTATAGATCAATTTGTCAATCACTATTTTTAGTTTTTTCTTTCCTTGTCCAAGCAATTATACCATAGATATTCATTTCAAAACAAAACATAATAACTCAACTACAGTCCATAAATAAAAGCAAAACACTTTCTTTTTAATATTAAAAAATGTTCCTGTAATTGAAATTATAGCGATAATCCACGTAAAATCGAAAATATCCATTTCTTACCTTATCATAAAATTTTATAGGCAAATTAAATACTTTACAGCACTCAACTACTATACTTGTAAGTTGGATCAGTTTTCCAATTTGAGTTTTATTGAGTAAATAACAATCTTTATATATAGATTATAGATTGATTGAGTAAAAACTGTTTACTGATACCATCTTCAAAAATATTATCTTCTAATATAACTATCTTTTTAAATAAATCTGGTATTTTTCTCAGTTAGTTTGTTAAATGATTTTAATATTGCAAAAGTTCCAAACATACAAATCAATGCTAAAAATAGAAAAAGGTAAAAAATATAGTTTCTGTGAAAAAACTTAATTCCAATTCCTCCCAACAATGTTCCAATAAAACTACCTAAAAACATATTGTTTGTTATATTAAAATAAGTTCCCTTGAATTTTGAAATAGACAGACTATCTATCAATGTATCAATTACAACATAAAATAGAGCTTGCCCTATACTAAACAGTATTATGATTAAAGATAATGAAATAATGCTATGCTAGTTGATATTAAAAGATTTCCTGTTATTATAAGAAAAAAATCTTTTCTTTTTTAAAAATGGTAATATCACATATTGCATAAAAATAAACGTTATGCTATTAATCAACAATAAAATCGAATATAAATCCATTTTACCATAATTTATATATAAACCTTTTTTAATAAAATATTGAGGGATTGTAGAGTTTAAATGAGCGATACCAGAAAAAGTAAATATTCCGCCAATTAATAAAAAAACTGTTATTTTATCTTTCCATAAAAACTTTATTGCTTCAAAAGCTTTAATATCAAAAATATATGGCATTGTATTTTGTGTATTTTTGTAAAATATTAAAATCAGCAAACCATAAGCGAAATAAATGAACATCAAAACGAAAATTAAAGTTGAAAGTTCTTTAAATATAAAAATCTTTAAAAAAGGTCCTAGTATAGCTCCTAAATTAATTACTGTAATTCTAAAATTGAATACTATACTTTTATTATTATCGAAAGTAAAATCAGAAATTATTTTTTTTGCTAATGTTTCAAAAACAGAAAATAAGATACCATTAAGTACACTAAAAATCAAATGTGTTAAAATTTTTCAGGCACCAAAATAAAATTAAAAATAATATAACAACTAAAAAAAATGAAGTTCGTTTTATTCCAAATTTGTCTATTAATGCTCCACCGAAGAAACTTGTACAAACAGTAGCCAAAGGATTTATTGCAAGAATTATACTGATAATGTCAAATGAGATTCCTTTTTCTGAAGCTAGTAACATCGGCAGATAAGGAACAGAAGCAAAATAAATTGCTCTACAAAAAAACATTCCAAGTAATATAACAAATAGAATAGAATGTAAGTTATACAATTTTGTTTTAAGCATACTACCTATCTTTAAAAGTTAAAAGTTTTATTTTCTTTTACAGTTTTATGATATTTAGGCGTTTGAGTTATTTCATCTTTGTTATTATCAGAAAAAATACTAGAAAAAAAATCTTTTTTTCTTATTTGCGCTTTGTTGTAATCATTAGCACTAGAACCGTATTCATTTAAAAAAGCATTATCGGTAATATTTAATGATTCAAGAACATCTGACTCATAACCATCATTGTACAGTTCTTTAGCAAAATAAAGCGTGTAATATACGGGTTTTTCCAATTTATATTTTTTCGAAAATTCGACAGCGCGTTGTAGCGAATGATGATCCATTTTTTGTAATACATACTCGTGTATATCACAAAATTTTATTAAATTTAAATCACGTCCCATTAGTATCCAAGCTACATTTGAAGCTTCTCTATAATGATGACAACACATATAAACTAAAAAATGCTCAGGTAATAATTCAATCCCATTCGAAACTTTTAAAGCCATGTCAAGCATTTCATATATTGGCTGCACATCTAAAGAAAAATCTAAAGAAACTGTTAAATCAAAGATAACAGTGCTTTTTGGAGTTTGGGGATTAATTTTTATATATGGAAGTAACTTATACATTTTTTCCTTAAAGAATAATGCTTTACTTTGATCAGGAACTACCACACTATTAGTGTCGAAATTATAATCACCTTGTTCATATCCTAAATCTTTAAAAACTTTATCTATTATAGAAATATCATCTTTTTTGACTAAAATATCCAAGTCATTCAGTGTTCTTATGTACCTATTTTTATAAACATTATCTATTAGGTAACCTCCTTTAAGTGGAGCAAATGATATATTATTTTTGAACATTTCTTTACGTACTTTTTCTAATTCATTTAACACTGCACTATTTCTAATAAAATTACAATAACTCGAATTTTCAAATAATTGTATAAAATGTTCAGGGATAAGTTTTTTAAACCTAAATTTATCATATTATAATAAAGTAAATATAATGTTTTATTTTTGTTTGCATACCGAATAAGATTTCCCCAATTAATCTTATTATCGAATAATTGCTTTAAATGACTTTTTTGTTTATTGGTTAATAATTTAGCTGTTATTAACACTATTTTTTGTTCAATATCAAACATTGTTTAAAACGCACCTCTTCTAAATTTTATGTAGTATTTTAACATATGATATTTATTTTGTTATATTATTTCAGAGTCTATATCGTGTATTAAATCAAGTACTAATTGCATATTTTTTATATCTGCTCCAAACACAATCCCATTTACTTTATCAACTATCATCTGTGTCACATCAATTATATCCGATGGCTGAGGTAACTTACCATCCTTCATCGAGGAAAGCACACCTGTTGCTATAAATATTTCTTTTCCATTTTTGTGTGCAACATCAATAATTTTTTTCTGATTTATTCCCAATTTGGAAGCTGAACAATAAATTCTAGCATCTCCACGACCATAGAGTATAATATCACTTTTATCAACTATATCTTTAATATTGTCAATTCCATTACTACTTTCAATTTTACTTATAATTTTTGTATTTTCTAAATTAAATAAAAATCTCAAATTATCTAATTCTTTACCATTTTCAACGAAAGAAAATGCAATCATATTAGGCTTAATACTTTTAATAAATTTTTCATACTCTACAATATTTTCTCTATTGCAATGCATAGATGATGAAACACCAAAATGGATTGCTTTTCCGCTAAAACCTTTAAAACTATCCTTAGCAATTACTTCAAACATATCATCTGTAATTCTTTTATTGAATATGAATTTACCCTCACCATCTCCAAACACCAACTCATCATATTTTTTCAAATGAGTATTTTTATTAAAATCAGAAATGTAGTAATTACTTTTTTTCAGAGACGAAATATTGAAAATATAACAACTATTTTTAATAAATTTAAATTCATTTTGACTAAAAAATAAACGCGATTTTTCTCTTGGGCAAGGTATGTCAATTATCAATTTATCCTTAAATATATTTTCAAGTTCTAATAATTTTTTAAATAATTCATTTAATTCGTTTTTTTTAGAAAGATTTAGTCTAAAAAAATCTATTTTATTATTAGATAAACGAGCTAATTTTTTTGTCGTAAAATGAATTAAATCATAATTATTTATTGAAGCAATTATTTTAATTTTTTCTCCCTTTAATCACTGCTTTTTTTGGCAAAACTCCAAGAAAACTTAATCCCAAAAGAAAATTCTCATTAAAATTGCCATCTAACAAACTGAATTCTGGAGTACTGCCGAACAAACACGATTTAGTTTTTCCCTGGCTTGATATTCTAAGGTGTAATCTAGCACATATATCACATTCTCTAATACGACAATGTGAATGAAAAAAAGAAATAACATCGCCATCAATAGAAGTTGCAAAATATTGTTTTCTTGTAACATCAAAACCCAACTGTAAATTATAATTTTGTATCACATGTTTCATCATTTCAATATAGACCTGACTAGGACTGGCGTCTACCTCTTCTGTAATATGTTCTAAAATTTTTATACGAATTCTATTTTTAAAACACCATTCAATTAATTTATTAACATGTCTCATTTCGCCGTTATAAACAGTAGATAAATCAACTCTACAACCAGCATCTTTTATTTTTAAAATATTTTCAAGAATAGTACTTGATGAACTACCTATTGATGAATTTTTTGATATATTACTATCAAAATAATCTATTCCTACAACTACTAGATCAATATATTTTTTATTTATGATTTTTAATAATATATCAATTTCGGTAGCATTAGTATTTATTCCTAATTGTAAATCTGGATGATTTGTTCTAGTTGACTTGAATATTTCAAATACATCTTTGTGGATTAAAGGTTCACCACCCGTGATTCTAACACTCTTCACGCCATATTTTTTTGATTCGTTGATTATCTATATTACCTCGTTCAACGATAATTCACTGTACTGACTTTGAACACCTACATTATGGCAATAGTAACATTTCATGTTACAGATATTCGTTATGGAGACGCGTAAATCTCCGGATAGCAAATTCAAATAATTTACTTTTTCTTTTAATATTTTTTTATTATACCACATATTTTCCCCTATAATAATATTTTCTAGACATAAAAATTATATTTTCGATTATTAAATGAATCAATATAATTATGAAGAAAATCGCTTTGGGTATTAATAAACTTAAAATATATTTTTTCCATCGACTTAATTCCTTCAATATTGTTAATATCAATATTATCTATAGCTTCAATTAAAACATTTGTAATATTCATCCACAATTGTTCATTAAATTTTACCCATTCCCCTTGAAACTTATTCAAGATTTCAGAGTTATCCGTTTTGCTATCAATTGCAATCAACTTTTTTTTATGTGCAGAGAATACTACACGGACATCTTCGATTATAGATGAAAATAATTCCACTTTGGGATCATAAAAATTGTAACCATGCCTTTCATAAAATGAACTGCCTTCTATCAATAAATTCCATTTTTCTAATATATTTTTATATTCACAATTACTATAAATATTTAATTTGTTATATACATTTTCTTCAATGAAACAATTTAAACTGAATAAAAATTTATAATTGTCTTTTAATTCTTTGAATGACATAGTTGGTATAATTGCGATAAAACTTATTAGTGGAGTAACATCATTCTGCTTTAATATGTCAATTGCATCACGATTTTGTTGGATAGTACATCCTTTGTTCATTTCATCAAGAACTCTTTGAATGCCACTTTCAACACCTAATGAAACACACTTTAATCCGACAGATTTCAATAGAGATATTTCTTCATGCCGTATATCATTAGCACGCATTTCAATAGCAAAACTTATTTTAATTTCTTTTTGCTTTATTAACTCTACAAACTGTTGAATCCACATTTGCCCCTTTTTGCTTATTTCATAAAAAATTTCATCATTAAATAAAAAATCGTTAATACCATATTTGTTTACTAATTGCTCAATTTCTCCAACAACATTTTGAGGACTACGATAAATTCTGTATTTGGGCGCATAAAATCTAATTATGCTACAAAATGAACATTTCCCATAACATCCTCTTCCTGCTAGCATCCTAAAAAATCTTTTTCCGACTTTATCTGTTCCAATAGATGAAATATTTCCTAAATACTCAATATTTCTAACTGGAAAAGGCAATTTATCCAAATTCATTATTCTATTCGGCGGATTTACTGATAATACGCCTTGATTTAAATAAGCAATACCAGACAACTGATCTATACTTTCTCCGTTAAATACTTTTTCAACCAGTGATACTATGCTTTCTTCTCCTTCACCAAGAATTAGTGAATCAATTCCTTCAATATCATATAAAACCTTTTCATATGCTAAAGATGGATAAACCCCCCCCCCCCCCCAAACATATATGCGCTGTACAATCTTTTTCTCTTAAAAACTTTACTAGCTTTTTCGTAAATGGATAGCAACGTTGACTAACACATGAAATACCAATAAATTTATATGAATTAATATCAACATTACGTGATATAGCGGTTTCATCCCACTGCATATAATGTGCATTAACGATATCACAATCAAAGCCTTTGCTATCTAACATAGCTGCTAAATATTGAATACCTAAAAATTCTTTGTTGCCTAATTCTTTTTTTAAATATTTATCCTTCATGAAAGGTACAATTAATAATGTATTTTTCAATTTCTTCACCTATTTAATACAATTTTAGCGAAATAAGGTAATTTTTCCACCCAAACACACATGGTTTTCCACTCATCAAGTTTGTGACTACAACGCGAAAAATAAATGTTTATTAAATTCTCATATGGTATGCATAGTGCTAGTAGAATTTGCCGTAGTACCAACTTTATAAGTATCGAATTCTTTCCACCAATAAAGTGGGGCTAAAATATCTACAGATACGAAAACTTGTCTTAAAAATTTCCCGTGATCACTTCCAGCCTTACAAAGTTTCTGTGCTAATACTAAATCATTTGCTCCTAAAATGAATTCTTTGTTTTCGTCAAAGTAACTATCACTTTTCTCCCAACTACAAAGAGGATTTCTTGCGCCACGAATTGCATTTTCAAAATTATATACTTAATGAATATCTTTTTGCAATCTAAGCATAAATTCTACAGATTTAAAAAATGCTGTGTTGCTTAAGATTTATTATTTTCAAATTAATTTTGTATGCATTGTATTGGTTTGCGACACTTTAATATTTTGAGCGATAATTTGTAAAAGTCACACACATCAGGCTTTAAAAGCATTAAGCACTCGATTTATACGAAACAGAAACTAAACTACTGAACAAACTTTATTAAAATATTTAATCTTATGGTAGGTGAGTCAATCTGACCAAATTACATACTTCTAAAATAAAAATTTAAAAGGGCTTCCAATTTTATTGGAAGCCCTTTTAAATTAACTAACTAAACTAAATTAATACTCCGACATTGGAGGCATCCCTGCTCCACCCATAGGAGATTTCTGAGTTTTTTCAGGAATATCTGTTACCAATGTCTCTGTTATCAAAACAAGTCCTGCAATTGAAGCTGCATTTTCTAAAGCTGTTCTTGTAACTTTAGCTGGATCAACAATACCAGCTTTTATCATGTCTACATATTCATTACTATCAGCGTTGTAACCAAAAGATGCATCTTTGGAATTTTTAATTTTATCTACTATCACAGAAGCTTCAAGTCCTGCATTTTCTATTATCATTCTTATTGGTCCTTCAAGAGCTTTAAGAACAATATCTATACCTGTCTTTTCATCAGCATCTTCAGCCTGAATTTTATCTAAAACTGCTTGAGCTTTAAGCAGTGATACGCCACCACCAGCAACTATACCTTCTTCAACTCCTGCCCTTGTTGCATTTAAAGCATCTTCTACTTTAAATTTCTTTGTCTTCATTTCTGCTTCTGTTGCTGCGCCAACATTTATAACTGCAACTCCACCAACCAATTTTGCAAGCCTTTCTTGAAGCTTTTCTTTATCATAGTCTGATTTTGTATCTTCAATTTGCTTATGGATCTGAGCTATTCTTGATTCTATTTCTTTTTTATCGCCAAGACCTGAAACAATTGTAGTGTTTTCTTTATCTACAACAACTCTTTTAGCTTGTCCTAAAAGCTCTAAAGTTGCGTTATCCAATTTTAAGCCTATTTCTTCAGTTATAACAGACCCACCTGTAAGAACCGCTATATCTTGAAGCATTTCTTTTCTTCTATCACCAAAACCAGGAGCTTTTACAGCTACAACTTTAAGAGTGCCACGAATCTTATTAAGAACTAAGGTTCCAAGGGCCTCTCCTTCAATATCTTCTGCAATAATCAAGAAAGGTTTCCCTGTCTGAACAACTTTCTCTAAAAGAGGAAGAATTTCTTGCATCGAACTAATTTTTTTATCTGTAATTATTATGTAAGGATCTTCTAAAATACCCTGCATTCTCTCTGTATCTGTTACAAAGTAAGGAGAATTATAACCTCTATCAAATTGCATACCTTCTACAACATCAAGAGTTGTATCTGAAGATTTTCCTTCTTCAACTGTTATAACTCCGTCTTTTCCAACTTTTTCCATTGCGTCTGCAATCAAATTACCAATTTCTTTATCGCTTGCAGAAATTGAAGCTATCTGAGCAATTTCTTCTTTATTTTTAACTTGTTTTGCTATTTTTTTAATTTCTGCTATAACTGAAGAAACTGCTTTTTCTATGCCTTTTTTTATGTGATTAGAATTTGCCCCAGCAGTAATATTTTTTAACCCTTCATTAATTAAAGATTGAGCTAAAACAGTAGCTGTTGTTGTTCCATCACCAGCAATATCGTTTGTTTTTGAAGCAACTTCTTTTACAAGTTGCGCACCCATATTTTCAAAAGGATCTTCTAATTCTATTTCTTTTGCAATTGTAACACCATCATTTGTAACTGTAGGAGAACCAAACTTTTTATCTAAAACTACATATCTCCCTTTAGGCCCTAGTGTAACTTTTACAGCATTTGCTAATTTATCAACGCCATTTTTCATAGCTTTACGAGCTTCATCATTGTAAATCAATTGTTTTGCCATATACTTTCTCCCCCTATTTATTTGTTTATCAGCCAAGTATTCCCAAAATATCATCTTGGGACATTATAAGATGTACTTCATCATTAAGCTTAACTTCAGTTCCAGAATATTTACCAAAAAGAACTTTATCACCAACTTTTACATCTAAACCAATTACTTTACCATCTTCAGTTTTTTTACCTGCCCCTACAGCTATAACTTCGCCCTCCTGAGGTTTTTCTTTTGCAGTATCAGGAATAATAATACCACCTTTCTTTACTTCTTTGGCTTCTGTAGGTTTAACCAAAATTTTGTCTCCTAATGGTTTAAACATCTTGCTCCTCCTTAATTTTATTTTGCACTTTTTCTTTTTTAGCACTGCTGCTAAGTGACTGCTATTATAAAACAAAAAAATATTTTTGTCAAGAGTGTCAAGAGTATGTAGAACAGCTAATCCCATCTTTCCTACTAATTCCTGCCCTGCTTTTGCCTCGTCATTACAATTATTCATATCTCTTCTTTAATTGTTTTTCCCGTATGATCAAACAATGAAATTTTTTGTGATAAATAACTCCCTATTTTCATTTTTATGTAAGCTAGCTAACTCATCTCCTATATACGGTTTACCTGTTTTAATAACTTCTAAATTGATCTTCTCTAAGAAGTCCGCTTCTTTCTTTGGTAATAAAACAGAATTTGTCTTTCCAACAATTTCCTTACTGTCTTATTAAAAACTGTTAGAAAATCTGAATTTTCATTTAAATATAGCTTCTTCTATTTCATTATCAGTACAATTACCCAGCGGTTTTTGGTAAATAATTATATCCTCTTAAATATCCTACTTCGTATGTCTCACATGTGGGGTCAGATTTACAATCAGTTGCTTATTATTTCAGACAAAAATTAACAACACAAAAAGCCAACTTTACACAAATTTATTTACAGGTCCTTTCTTTATCCTTTTTAAAAGTGTCAGATATATTGTATACTTTTATATGTTTCTATTTTTGAAAAAAAATGATATTATATTTGCTATCTAACACGTAGTTCTGATCTTTTTGACTTAATGCAGTCTCTATCTTATATAGGAGGTAGCTAATGTCATATTCTTTTAATCTTTT
>JAIRXS010000026.1 GCA_031268145.1 Candidatus Endomicrobiellum siamense | reverse complement strand
TATAATTTCTATTATTTGTTTTTCTCCACCACTTAATTCTTTTCCGCCGCTAGAAACCTTTTTATCTAGACCGCCTAATTTATTAACTCTACCATATAAATTATACTTTTTTAATATTCCAATCAAATCTTCTTGAGTTATTGATTTATTTAAAACTATATTTTCTATGATAGTTCCTTTCATTATAAATGACTCTTGTGATGTATACAAAAAATGTTTCCTATAACTTTCCAAGTCTATCTCTTTTATAGATGTATCATTAATTTTTATATCTCCTGTATCCAAATCAAATAAGTTTAAGATTATTTTAAATAAAGTGGTTTTTCCTATGCCATTTGCTCCAATAATAAAATTTATTTTTCCTATCTCTATTTTTTTTGTTAAATTTTCATATAGAACTTTTTTGTTATCATGGGAATATTTAATATTGTCCAGGTTGATGGTTTTTATTTTATCTATTTTTAATCCTTTCCCATAAATTTCTTCATCATAATTCCCGAATTCTTCTAATCTTTTTAATGATTCTTTAGTCTTTCCTAATCTTGTTATACTATTAAAAAAACTCAACATAGGGTTATAAAATAGAGGTAAAAGAACTTGTACTGCTAATATTGCCCCTAAAGTAGTTTGACCTCGAAATAACTCCAAACCCATAAATATTAAAACTAAAATACTTACTACTAACCTTAAAAAATTATTTATTTGTCCAGAAAGAATATCATTGCATGCTTCTTTGTATAAATAAAAATTATATTTATTATTAAGTCCAAAATACTT
Source organism: Candidatus Endomicrobiellum siamense (assembly GCA_031268145.1). Taxonomy (GTDB): domain Bacteria; phylum Elusimicrobiota; class Endomicrobiia; order Endomicrobiales; family Endomicrobiaceae; genus Endomicrobiellum; species Endomicrobiellum siamense. The sequence goes on along the minus strand of JAIRXS010000026.1, from coordinate 48,052 downwards.
GCCTTTGAAAAAATCTATCAATCGATTGCTTTTTATATATCCTGAATAATTATATGTTGAAAGTAAAAAGTCTAGCTTATCTTTCGATATATCTCTTATAGATGGGGCTAATGCTATATTTCTTTTATAAAATTTATTAGTAACAAACAACATGATAGAAAAACTAACTAAAGCAATAAATCCTATTTTTGTATTTAATCTGAAAACGAAAAATAAAGCTACTAACGCACTCAACAAATTACTTGACAAATTAGCAAAAGTAGATGTTACATAATACAAAATATTATTAATGTCATTATTAAGAATATGTTGTATTTCTCCGCCTGCTTTTTTCTTTAATATATCTTCTTTTATTTTTAAAAACTTTGTAAAAAAAATATTATTCAATATTAAATAGTTTTTATTTTGAAAATAGGCGGCACATATAAAATGCAAATATTCTAACAAGAGTCTTATCAAAGCAAAAATCAGATAAATAGATATATACTTAAAAAATAAATTCAAATTATTTTTTAATACAGCTTCATCTATAATTTTTTTGTATATAAACGGTTCTACTAAAAAAAACAATTGTAAAATTATGATAGTAATAAATATACAAATTTGTGATTTAATAAAATCTTTATTAAAAATTTTAAATTTTTTCACTTACTTACTACCTTGTTTTTCTGATTTTTTAATTTTAGCTTGGTGACAAATACTAGATAGATCTTTACCTTTATATAAGTTTATAATAACAGGACATTCACAAAAATTTTTATCTAAACATTTACTACATTTACCATAATATATATTATTTTCATTAAAATTATCACCTAATTTTAGCAATAATTTTTCAATTTTTTCCCTTTCGAATATATTAATTTTTTTTGAATTAGTAAATGGAATACACGGCCTCATATCTCCATTAGGAGCAATTACAAAACTTTGTTTCCAAACTTCGCATTTATTTTCTCTTTTTTCATAGACCGAATAGTGTTCTGTGTCATCTACTTTTAGATCTATGTTTTTATCTAGATTTATTTGCTTTATTTCAGTTTCAGAAATTTGATATTGTAAACTTTTTAGATCTGTATTTAAAAGTGGGATTATTGAATGTTGAATTGTGTAATCAAAGTTATTTTTTAACATAAAATCAATTACTAAATCATAGTTAAAATTGGTTTTCAAAGCTACATATTTAATAAAAAAATCTATATTACTTTCCTGTAGGGATTTTAGATTTGAATAAATAGTTTCAAAAACATTAAGAGAGGTTGTATCTATATATGTTTGAAAATTGTATCCATACAAGCTAATGTTGAAAATAAAAGGAGGATATTTCTTGAAAAGATCAATAATTTCCTTAGTTATTAGAAAGCCATTCGTAGTAATTGCAATTTGTAACCCTTGATTCCATAAAAATACATAGATTTCTTTAAAATTTTTATTAAGCAGAGGCTCTCCACCAAATAAATATACCCTAAGAATATCTAATTTTTTAGTTTTTTTTACGATATATTTTATGTCTTCTAAAGAAAGCTCAAGACTTTTATCTTGAGCTTTCTTATAGGAATTAAAGCAATGCACACATTTAAAATTACAATTATATGTTAATTCTAGCGTAATTTTAATATAGCTATTTAAGCTCATTTAAAATTACCTTATTGCTAATTAACATTCTAATCATTTTTTTTATTTCATCTTCACTATTATTTAAAATTTCATAAAAAATAGTTAATTCAAAATTCTTAATCTTTTTTAAATAATATAAAATTTTTTTCATTTCCCTAGATACATAAAATTTTGAATCACATTTTATATAAAATGGATATTGCACATAAATTATATAAAATGAATCTAAGGCATAAGATTTTTTAATTTGTAAAAATTTATTTAATGTGTACATCAACTATTCTGTTCTCTATCAGTCTTTGTGTTGAGAAGGAGTATAAAGTCGGGCGTGAACGTGCGAGGGCGGATCTCTCCATGGACGATCATCTCCTCGCATACCACATCCACAATGTGAAGCTAGGTCTTCTTCAAAAAATACGACTTTTTCTTTTTTAACCTTTGCCATTTTTTCCCTCCAATCTTAATTAATATCCGCTTTTAGCGGTAAAATAAAAATTTTACTCATAAAAAGGAATTGGGAGAACCTGAACGTGGAAGCCAAGTGAATTTAATATAATGGAGTTCGAGAGGAGTTAAGTAGAAGTTTAAGCGATTAGCTCGTAGACAAGTATAAGTTTAAACTGAGCTTACTTACGAACTTACATCAGTGTAAATAAATTTATAAATAATGTCAAGCACCGGTAAGCGTTCTTTATTTATGCAATACAGACCATTTTTATGAATCAACTTGTAAATCATTATTTTTTGTTTCTTCTTTCTTTGTCCAGGCAATTATACCATAGATATTTATACCTAACAAAAATATATCCAAAAATGATCTGCCATATTGCTTATTTCCAATATCAATTATAAAGTGAACTATTACAGTTAACCCCCATAAATAAAAACAAATCGCTTTCTTTTTAATATTAAGATATGATGCTATTATTGAAACTATCGCAGTAATCCACGTAATATCAAAGTTATTCATTTATTTTCACCTTACCTTCATTTACCCTGTTATTTTCTTCTTCACTCCCTTTAGTCCAAGCAATTATACCGTAAATATTCATACAAAAACCAAACATATCTAAAAATGATCTACCGTATTGCTTATTTTGAATATCTAGTATGAAACATAACACCTCAACTATTGCCCATAAGTAAAAGCAAAACACTTTCTTCTTAATATTAAAAAATGTTCCTGTAATTGAAATTATAGCGATAATCCACGTAAAATCGAAAATATCCATTTTCCCTCTTATCATAAATTTTATACTTAAATTAAATAACTTACAGCATTCAACTGTCTTATTACTTGACCGTGGTTATTTAGTGTTTAAATAAGTTTGAATGTGTTTTTTCCCTGCAATTTCTATTAGAACTGTTCTCAGTTTAGTTCTATCCTGCATAATTATTTACATTATATATCATTATTAAATACAAATGTAAAGATTAATAAAATGGGGAAACTCAAAATATTGACAAGATCACAAACCATTTACATGCTTTCTTTTTTACTGGATTTTTTGATGTGCCTATAAATTCTACCTAATTGAAATATCGTCCAATGAAGTCCATATCAATTTCAGGATACAGTACAAACCCAGCTAGAATTTGTTTCACTCTTAAAATTGACGAAGCTTTAATATCATCATTAATCGTATATTTTACCTTGCTCTTAACTTGGTCTTCATATGTGGGCTTTGTGTCAAATAGAATTTCAACTATAATATCAGCTATTTCAACCATTTCCTTCCTTCCCATCCCCAATGTGGTAACAGCCGCAGTGCCAAAACGTAAGCCCCTCGTGTACCATGGTCCATGTTCGTCATAAGGAATGGTATTACGATTTAGCGTTAGGCCACACCCCCTTAACGCAGATTCTACTTGACGTCCTGTCAATCCAAGTTTGCAACATTTACTAAAACTATGTGATTGTCAGTACCACCTGTTTGCACATCTAGTCCTTTTTCAATAAATGAGATCACCAATTGTTGCGCATTTTCGACAATCCTCTTGGAATATTCTTTAAAACTATCCGAATTTGCCTCCTTGAATGCGATTGCTTTAGCAGCCATAATGTGTGGTAATGGTCCGCCAATAACATGTGGACATCCTTTATCAACATATTCGGCATATTCTTTTTTACAAAGAACCATTCCGCCCCTTGGTCCTCGTAGTGTTTTATGTGTTGTCGTTGTTACGATATCAGCATACTTCACAGGATTAAATTTTCCCCTCAAAACCTTGCCTGCCACCAATCCAGCAAAATGCGCCATATCAACCATTAAAACTGCTCCGACTTCATCTGCATATTCTTTGAGAATGGAGTAATCAATATTTCGAGAATAAGCGCTAAAGCCAACCAAAAAAACTAGTGGTTTGATTGTACATAGTTTTTTATAAATATCTTTATAATCAAGCAACCCTGTTTCCTTATCCACTTGATAATTGTAAACATCAAACATTTGCGCAGAAACATTGTGTCTATATCCATGTGTTAAATGTCCGCCAGAGTACAAGTCCATTCCTAAAAGTTTCTGATTTCCTAATTTAACCCGAATTTTATCCCATTCTTCCTTGGATAATGAAAGTAAATTTTTCTGTCCAAGTTCATCCATTATTGGAGTTTGGATTTTTTTTCGTAATATCGCTCAAAAAGTGACTAAATTAGCATCAGCTCCAGAATGCGGTTGAACATACGCATGTTCGCATTCGAAAAGATTGCACGCTTCATCACAAGCTAACTTTTCAATATTATCACAACCGGCGTAAAAACGATGCCCTACATACCCTTCAGCATACTTATCGGTCAACAAATTTCCCATTGCATATTGAACTACCAAAGAGCAAAAATTTTCACTAGCAATCAGCTTGATGTTATTTCTCTGATCAACTAATTCCGTTACTATAGATTTAGCAACAAGTGGATAGGCTTTTCCACAATGTCTAAATTAGCAACGAATGCTAACATTCGAGAATTGAGTTGATCTGTTGGCTTAGAATTAAGATAGTCCTTAAGAATTTCCAATACAAACACTCCTTTTTATAAATTTAATATCCATTTGTGAAACTCGAAAAAGTAATAATCACGCGGTTTTCGAATTTCAATTATATCTAATTTTCCTCCATTTTGGTATATTTGAACGTGTCAAAAACCACAAAAACACCAACAGGAATGGAGGAAAAGCTATGCTAAAAATATTTGAGCAAATGCACCTCTTGAACATCTATAACAGTATTAAAGAAAGCCTAAATTCGTTCTAAAGAAAAATCATTAAAAATTATTTTTTCAATAAAAAGTTTTCTAACATTAAAAACTCTAGTTGTGATGTATAAAAACTACTAATTGCATCTAAGGGATTTTCAACAATGGGTTGCCCTTTAAAATTGAGTGAAGTATTAATAATAACAGGTACACCAGATATTTTTTCAAAACTTGTAATTAGATCATATTTAAACTTGTTTGCTTTCTCAGTAACGACCTGTATAGGTATTAAGTATTGTTTAAATTTTTCAATGTTTCCTTTTCTAGCTAAATATATTGAAGTACATGCATTTAGCAACCAGAATTATACTTTTATCAAAATCAGAACAATAATAAACAGATGCTGCATGACATAAATGATGATTTAAATAAATTAAAGAATTCTTTTTAATACTTGAGGAGTAATTCGATCGTACATATACTGAAAGTATTCATATTCACTATAAAGTAATTTTTTGAAATCTATTAAAGCTTTCCATTAATATCTTCTCTATTGATATTAAAAAAATCATCCAGAATTTTTTTATCTACTGAAAAAATATTTTCTGAAAATGTATTTTCTTTTGAACATACTGAAATTTTATAATCAGGATGAATATCATACTGCTTAAAGCAAACATCATGTTTTACAGAAGGAGCCGCTTTTACCGAAAACTTCATATTTTTGCCCAGATATTTTATATAACTTTCTTCCTTAACCCACCTATTATAAAAATCATCTAAGCTTTCGTTTTCATTTGATAGGCTATAAAGTTTTTTTGTGATTCCTAATAGTATGGGTTTTACTTTCTGAATGTCAGCTCCAACTTCATTAGATGAGACAACGCAAATCACAAAATCCTCACTGTGAGAAATATTAAAGAAAAAACTATCATAGCTCATAAGATAAGGTTTGCCAAAAAAATTTCTTTTAAAAATCACTTGATTATTTGGAATCTTCAAAATCTTACATGCTAAATATCTAACCAATAGTTCAGCATATAAACTATTTGTTCTAGCTTTTTCTACTCTGCTGTTAAACTCACTCGCACTCGTTTTTATGCAGAATAACTCTGTAATGTGTAAACTACTCACTTTATATACCATTTAGACTGTGCTAAAAACATATTGCTGTACTTTCCACCATTATCAATTAGATCATCGTGTGTGCCTATTTCACAAATTTGACCCCTATCCATAACTACAATTTCATCTGCAATTCTCGCGGAACCAATTCTATGAGTAACTATCACTGCTGTTTTCTCCTTTGAAATCTCCGCAAATTTTTTATACAAATTAGCTTCTTCAAGCGGATCTATAGCTGCCGTGGGTTCATCGAGAATAATTAAATCATGCGTCCTGTATAATCCTCTAGCAATTGCCACTCTCTGCCATTGCCCCCCTGATAATTCTACACCATCAAATTCTCTTGAAAGTATGGTGTCATAATTTTGAGGAAATATTTTTTTATCCACAGAAAGTCCGGCTTTTTTTAAAGAATCATTCATTTTTTCACTATCATCAGAGTTTATTTCGCTGATCATAATATTTTCAGATAAAGTCATTTTATATTTTTGAAAGTTTTGAAAAACGGCAGATGACTTTTTGAACAAACTTTTTAAAGAAACATTTCTTGTATCTAAACCGCCTATTGTTACACTTCCCGAAGTTGGTGTATATAATCCCAAAATAAGTTTAACAAGGGTGGTTTTTCCGGAACCATTTTCACCAACAATAGCGATTGTTTTTCCGAATTCTATATTTAAATTAATATAATTTAGTACATTTTTTTCGCTATTTGGATAACTAAAGCAAACGTTTTTTAAATTTATGTCCAAATTCTCATCTTGAGATTTTTGTGAACCTACAATTTCAGGCATATCTAAAAAATTCAAAAAATTATTTATTGTCCCCATGTTTCGTGTCATATTAGCTATGTGTTTACAAATTATTGTATCCATTGTGTTAAACATCGTATTCATTGAAAAAAATATTGCTGCAAAAGCACCCACAGAAATTTTGCCTTGCAATAGTGTTGACACAAATATGTATAAAACGCCCAAGTATCCTGCAAGTGTAATCATTTTCATTATTAGTTCAATAAGTCCCGATTTTTTTTCTACTTTCCATGTGGTTTTATTAAACAAAGCTAAAGAAGAAATATACAAGTTTTCAAAAAAGCTAAAAGCACCCAAAGTTCGAGTTTCCTTTTCAGCTAGAGTTGTTTTGTAATAATTTGTTTCACGCCTTATAGGCGCGATCTCATCTTCCAACTTAGAAAATATTAGATTCCTTACAAATTGCGAAAGAGCAACTGGAATGAAAATGACTACAAGTGATAAAGACAAAAAGGGGTTAAGTCTATAAAAATAAATAAACATAAATAAGAAATACGGAGTGTAGTAAGAAAAGATAGTAGTAACAGTAAATAATAACCCTAAACTGTTATTGGCTCCTACAGTGGCTTTATTAATATCATCAAGCAAACTCGGATTTTCATAAGAAATAGGAGCGATTCTTGAAGACTTAATATTTATTTTCTGATTTAAAGCGCCTACTACTTTTTTAAAATAACTTGTTCCCATAAAGTTATTTAAACCATTTACCATATGTGCAAGCATAAACACTCCAAAGAGAACAAATGCCATAAAAATCGCTTCATTTAAGCCATTTTTATTTTGAATACATCTAATAACAGATTCAAAAAATAACTGCATTGTAAGCGTCATAAGTCCATACAATACACCATGAATAATAGCAATTGCATTATTAACGCTTATGTATAAAGGACCTGCTTTAAAAGCCATCTTTAAAACTCTGAATATTGATATAACAAAATTTTTTACACTAACTTTTTTTTGAAAATTGCTCATCAGTCGTACCAGCTCCTTTGACTTTTATAAAGAAGAGAATAAGTGCTGTTCAAATTCATAAGCTCTTTATGGTTTCCTTTTTCTTGTACTTTACCATCGTTGATTACGAAAATTGCATTTGCAAGTTTTGTTGAACCTAATCTGTGACTAATAAATAAAGTTGTTTGGCCTTTAAAAACTTTTTCAAATTTTTCATAAAGTTTACTTTCAGTAATAGGATCCAAAGCTGCCGTGGGTTCATCAAGTATTTTAAGTGCACCAGGATTATTAAAAAGTCTTGCAATTGCTATTTTTTGCCACTGTCCACCCGAGAGATCTACTCCGTCTTTTTTTATTTTTCCAAGGTGGGTATCAGATTTTTGTGGAAGAGTATCTACTAATTCATTTAATTCTAATAATTCAACTACTTTATTAAAGTCTTCTTCGGCATTGTCAGTTATCATTTTATTTATATTTCCGATCGCAATATTTTTATTCAAAGTAGTCTCATACCTTGAAAAATCTTGGTAAGCAATAGAACAAAGCGATTTTAATTCTGCAGGAGTATATTCTGATATGTTTTTTTGATTTATTAATATTTGTCCTTCAAATTCTTTGTAAAGACCTGTCAATAACTTCACCATAGTTGTTTTTCCTGCGCCATTTACACCGACAATTGCATAATGCTTACCATTTTCAATAGTAAGTGAAAAATTTTTTAAAACATACTTATCTGTGTTTGGATATTTAAAACTAACATCTTTAAATTCTATCTTTTCTAATTGTAAAGGTTTAGCACTAGGTTTGACTATAGCACCTTCATCTTCGCTCAAATTTAAAAATTCTTGCAAATCACTTGCATAGCACAATCCTTTTGTAATGTCATCAACTAAAGTGGTAAATTCTAATGCCATTCTATTTACTAACGCATAAATTGTACCTACCATTGCAATAAATATTCCAATAGAAATTTTACCGTCATATACTGCCGGAAGTGCCGCTAAAGTAGTAATTAATGCTATAACAGACATTATTAAGCTTCCGGATTTCATTTTTGCAAACCATTTAAGCTCAGTTTTAAACAAAATTTTTCTTGCTTTCTCAAAATTATCTTTCCACTTGGAATTTATAAGTTCTTCAAAACTAAAAAGATATCTTTCTTCTACACTGTGTCTTCCTGTTAGCACCTCAGAAAGATATAAATATTCTTTATTATATTTAGTTACTTCTATATTGGCCAGATAATTCGCTTTGCCACTTTTAAGTGCAATTCTAAACAATGGAATACAAAAAACAATTAATAAAATGCCTACCCACCAAACATAAGACAAAACGATAACAACCACACTTAAGACTGTTAAAACTAAAGAAAAAAAATTACAACTATTTTCAAATGTAGTCATTAAATTAGTTTCTGGGGCCGTTGTACATCGCAAGATTAAATCTGTAGTTTTTGGGGTTTCTAGATGTTTATATTCGAGACTGCCATATTTTTTAAATATTAAACTCGACAACTTTATTCTTAATTTGTTTGTGATTTTAACATTTGCAAAGCAAATTATTTTTTCAGATAACAACGAAAAAAATAATAAAACAATAATTGAAAATAGTGCCGGATAAACATTTTTTATATCTAACTTATTATTAAAAACTCTAAGAGACATATCTATAAATTTTGAAATCGATATAACCATAAAAGCAGGAATGAGTCCTACAATTAATTTTTGAAAAAATACTGCAAGAGCTAATGATTTAGAACTATTCAAAACTAAACTGAACACATATAAAAATTGATTTTCTTTGAATTTCACAATTTTAGACACCTCTAATTAACTTTTTTTAAAAAATTTATATAATTATCACATTCTTCTTTGTTATGAATCGTATCAAAATTTACAACTCTAGAAATAAATTTACCAGAAAAAATATTTTGACCATTTACCATTCCCTCAACGGAAACTTCAGGAAATTCGCTGTCATTTATCGTTTCTGAAATTTCCAAAATATTTCCGGGAATTAATACTTTATAGAATTTAAATTTTGTAATTTCTGTAGGAACTATAGATGATTCAAAATTGGTTTTCATCCAAAAAAATGTTCGCGCAAGTTGTAATGAAGCTTCAAACATCATCGCGGCAGGAAATACAGGATTATTTGAAAAATGATATTCGTAAATTTCTTCATTTACAGATAAATATTTTTGCCCAACAATTGATTTTCCCCGAATATCAGTCAGCTTGTCTATAAGTACTAATCTCATTTTTATACCTCATCTATAAATTTCACAATTTCTTCAGGATTTTTTACAATAGATTTTGTATCTATATTTACGGGAACAAGGATTGTTTGAGCTAAATAATGTGGAATATCATTTATACAGATATTTGTAGAAAATGTAATAGAATAATAAATGATTCTTTTCAAAGTGGTTTTTATAACAATGTTGTCATCATAATGAAGAGATTTTTTAAAAAATTGGTTACTTTCTTTAACTACAAAAAAAATATTATAATTTTTATTAAAATACTTCAAAGGTTTTGCAAACTCACGAAACCATTCGCTAAACCCAATTTCTATATACTTACCAATGTTCCCAAAATAAACTACACCACCGGCATCCGTCTCGTTAAAATAAACTGTTTTTTCAGTATGGTTAGTATATATGTTTTTCATTTTACTCACCAAATCCTAAGCTTAATAAATACTCTTGATTATTTACTTTTTTTATATTGTTTAATTTCCCTGTAGTTATGCTTTTATCTTGCTTAATTATTAAGTCACAGCCATTTACTAAAATATCATTTTCTAATGCAGTTTTTAATTCAGTCTTTAAAAAGAAACATTCTTGTCGTTCGGAATACGAAATAAAGTTTGCTGTTATAATAATAAGTTCATCCATCATCACAGGTCTTTTGAGTTTTAGATTACTAAAATTTACAATATACCCACCTTTCTTATTTTCTGTAAAAGCTCTCGCAACTGCACCTGCTGTCTGAAAAATAGCTTCTATTACAGAATAAAATGGGGCTAATCTTGCAATATCAAAACTGCTTATTTCCTCGCTTTCTCTATATATAAACCGCGAAATTGATTTTTTCGGAGAAACCTCTAAAAAATTAATCATCTTCATATAGTTCATTATTTCGATTCCTCCAGTACAACCTTTTGATTTGAATTCAACTTCATGTTTTCGAGTATAATAAATTTTTTAGGAATAATATATTTATCGAAATTCTTTTTGCAGTACTCTTGCAATTTACTGACAGCTGTATTTTTACAGTAATCGTCATTGATAACTACATGAGCCACAAAATATTCTCCAAACTTATGGTGAACGGTTTTTTTTAGTTTTATCATTTTAACAAATGTCAATTTATTGAGTTCATCTTCAATCTTATTTTTATAGACTTTTCTACCATTTATTTTTATCATTGAATCTTTTCTTCCGAGTATGGTTAAATCTCCAGAATTATCTATGAAACCCAAATCTCCAGAATGAATAAACAAATCTCTTGATATAGGTTCGCTTTTATAGTAGCTCACCATCATATCTTCGGAGTTATAAAGAATTTCACCTATTTCACCGTCTTGTTTTTCTATCTTGATTTTCACACCTTTTAGAGGCTTCCCTACGCTAGAAAGCTTACAGTTAGAGTTAATCATTTTGTTATACGTAAGTCTGGGCGAAGCTTCCGTTTGTCCATAATTATTGAAAAATATAACATTTGGGAATAATTCAAACATTTCTTTTATCGTGTGTTTCGAAATATATCCTCCTGCGTTCATAAAAAACTTCAGCTGATTAATTTTGTAAGCATTATTAATTTTTTCTTTAACTAAAGTGTCGTAAAAATATGGGGTTGCTGAAAGATTTGTAACTTTACTTTCTGCAGCTTTTAAAAATATTCCAAGGCAATTCCTAAGTCCTTCATATAGTACAATTTTCCCACCGACTAACAAATGGGCCAAAAACTGTGACAAGGCAAAACAATATGTAAGAGGCAATGTCAGTAAAATAGAGTCTTTATAGCTTAATCCCGTGTACTCTATCACTTTCATAACATTATTTACAAACGCGTCTTTCTCAATTAAAACACCTTTACTTTTTCCAGATGTTCCAGATGTGAAAAGAATAATGTAACCCAAATTAGGCAAATTTTTATTTTGAATCCAAGTATTATCAGCTATAGCTTTGTTCGAAGTTAAAAAATTATTTATTTTGTCGGTGTAATAAATAATTCCACTAAGAAAAGAAACCGATTCTAAAAGATTTTCTGAACATAAATTTTGTGAATCTGTTATTAAATATGCTACATCTGTTTCTTCTAAAAGTTCGTTGATATTATTTTCACTGACCTGTAAATCCAAAGGTACTATGGTCGCGTTTATTTTCCACAGAGCTAAAAAAACATTTATGTACGAAACAGGATTTTTAATTTTAACTGCCACATGACTAACAGATGTAATACCTAGTTTAGTGAAATGATTTACAGATTCTTCTATATCAAAAAGCAATTTATCGTATGTAATAATTTTTTCGCCAAATTTTATTGCTTCATAATTGCCGTTATTTTTTATTGTTTCAAAAATATTATATTTCACCAGTAAGTTATCTCCTCTTCAGAAATAAGTTCTATATTTCTGGACAAAAGTTTACCCATCGCTTTTCTGCTTTTTAACATTTCATCAGTATAACCTAATTTAACAGTCAAATCTTTCGGTAAATCGTTCGTATAGGTTTCAAAATATAAATCCGCAATATTTTGATAAAACTCTTTTTTAGGCATTACTGTTGACAAAAGTGCATGATTAAAATCAAAATGCGAATATGGTACCTTTTTCAAAAAATCTATATTATCGTCATAAAGAGAGCCGCCAGGAAGCGGAGTTAAAATATTGTAGACTGGCATAGTTAGATTTTTTTCAAGTACAAATTTTTTTAAGATTTCAAAATCTTCTTTTTTAAAATCCAAATCAATAATAAAACTTGCAACTATTTCAATACCTATATCATGCAAAATTTCTATAGTTCTTTCATTAAAATCATTTTTATTTGCTTTATTTAGACCTTTTAGTCTCTCATCAGTAATTGCTTCAAACCCTATGAAAACGCGTTTTAAACCTATTTTATACCACTTTTCAAAAAGATTTTTATGATTAATGACAGCATTTGATCTAACATACATCATATATCGTTTGTTAATGTGGTTTAGTACAATTGAATCCGCTAATGCATCTGCATATTTTATATCTTGAAAGGAATGAGCTTCACAAAAATAAATAGAATCTTCTTTTATTATTTTTAATTCTTTTATTACTCGATCTAATGAAAATTGCCCTACAACGCCTTTCCTAATTTTCCAAATGCTGCAAAAATTACATCGGTAATTACAGCCACGGCTTGTTGCAAGCGAACCAACGGGTCCCCATCCCAAAAACTTATAAAACGATCTATATTTTAAAGTGAGATCTCTGACTGGTATAGGACTTTTGGATAAATCGCATAAAATTTCTTTTTCGGCTCCAAACACAAGTTGCCCATTTTCTACTTTAACTATTCCCGGAATATCCTCTATTGTAGAATTATTTACAATAGCATCAATAAGTCTAGGAAATGTCCTGTCTCCGTCACCTCTGGAAATATAATCAATGCATGGAGTGTTAAATTCTTCAGGTAAATGAGTAGGTTGTTCTCCGCCTACTAATGTGACAATATTGCTATTAAATTCCTTGGTTTGCTTTGCAAGTTTTCTAACTATCTCAACTTGGCATATATAGCATGTAAATCCAACAATATCCGGCAAAAAATCCTCAAGTGTTTCTTTTAACTTATTTTCAATTCTTAAATCAAGAATTCTTACCTCGTGTTTAGGTAAAATTGTAGCAGCTAATATTTCAAGTGCAAGAGGCTCTATTATTCTTCCTTTTACTGTAATTCCTGAAATCGGAGGTTGAACCAATAAAACTTTCAATTTTTTCACCACCTAACCTATTTTAATTTTTTATTAATACTGCACGAACGGGTGAACCGTCACAGTCAGATATATTTAAAGGAAATGCTGAAAGTGTGTATTCTCCGTTGGGAACATGAGAAAGATTCAATCCCTCAAGCAGAATCACACCCGCACCAAGCAAAATTTTATGTACCTCCATTGGTTTTTCTACAGAACCAACACTTTGACTTTCTACACCAATTAAACGAATATTTGAATTGATAATTTTTTGCGCATCTTCGGCACTAATTACATAATTTCCTTTGATAAGAAAGCGGCTACATGGTTTTGGAATTTCTTCTGACCATGTAGAAACCGCGCACTTGCCATAAAATATTTCAAGAGGAAAATCTTCTGCGCTTCTACCGTTTTCGATAAAATGCAAAGGCGTATCAATGTGTGTACCATTATGTACACTCATTGAAATTTCTGTTAAATTATAAAAATCATTTTCTATTTGCTTTACTCGTTTTGCCATAGGAGGGTTATCACCAGGATAAACTTTACAAGAAAGCAACGGTTGTGAAATGTCAATAATTCTCATATTTTCACCCTTATTTTAATATTTAGATACTATCAATGATGCATTTTGTCCACCAAGACCAAAAGAATTTGTCAAAGCATGATTAATAACTTTTCGTTTATAAACGTTAGGAGTATAATCTAAGTCGCATTCTTCGTCAAGATTACTGTATTTAATGGTCGGAGGGATGAATTTGTTTTTTATAGCTATTATACAATCTAAAACTTCCATAGCTCCCGCAGCAGTCATTAAATGACCATGCATTGATTTTGTAGAACTTATGGATATATTGTATGCTTTTTCGCCAAAAACTTTTTTAATTGCCTTTGTTTCATGTGAATCATTCTTTACTGTTGCAGTACCGTGAGCGTTTATATAATCTATAGCATCTTTTGAAATTCCTGAATCATAAATTGCTCTTTCCATAGACCAAACCATTCCTTTAGCTTCTGCGTGTGGATCAGTTATTGAAAAACCATCTAATGCTGCCCCATATCCGCTAATCTCGCACAATATTTCAGCATTTCTGCGAAGGGCATCGCTTTCTCTTTCAAGTACAAAAAGCACACAACCTTCAGCGATAGTAAAACCTTCTCTTTTTTTATCGAATGGTCTACAGTTTTCATTTAAATCTTCTCTTGTTGGCTCTAAAGCTTCTAATCTGCAAAGTCTTGCTATAGAGATTGGATCAGTTTTTGAAGAAACACCGCCTGCAATCATCATATCTACAGTTTTGTTTTGTAATAATCGATATGCAGTGCCTATAGCTTGAGTAGACGCAGAACAAGTTCCGAGATTACATAAGCAGGGGCCGTTTACACCAAAATTTTTAGAAAGATGATACATTAAAAACGAAGGATTTATATTATCAAGTTTCGTAACATCAAACTTAGAATATGTCTTGCTTGTAGTATCATGATATCTTTTAAACAATACTTGCAGATCGTCTATCGTAGATGTATTAGGATCTGTTCCCAATGCACAGCCGATTTTTGAACCTGTATAATTATGCGCTATCTTTGAAAACAGTTCATTTACGCAATAGTAAAAAAGTTTAAACTGCAAATTGACTTTTTCAAATGGATAACTTATTTTATTCAAAATAGAATCATCAATTTGACCACCATGTCGAACAGGGAAATCATTTAAATCATATCTCGTAATCACACTGATTCCAGAAATGCCTTTAATTAGTTTTTCTGTAATTTCAGAAATCGAATTACCTAGCGGAGTTATGCTGCTAACAGCTGTGACAACTATCTTTTCTTCGCTCATTTAACATTACCTCCTCTTAAACAAACTGAGCTGTAAGCTCCGCCAATGCCTGCACTCGTTATTAGGCTTCTTTTTAAATCCTTTTTTGAGATACAATTTATATACTGTTTTTCTTTTCCTTCAAATTTTGCAGAAGCTTCTTCAAAATTATTTATAGGTAAATACTTATTTTTATTCATCGAAATAATAGATAAAATACAATCTATGATTCCTGATACTGGACCTGTAAATCCAAGGTAAGATTTTGAATTACTTATAATCACTTGATTTTCATTCCAAATATCTAAAATGACTTCCAATTCTGCATCGTCCCAAGAAGGATAAGAAGGAGCGTTTGAAAATATAACATCAATATTTTCTTTTTTGATATTACTGTTTTCTAATGTCGAATTTATATTTTCAGAAAACCCTTTTTTTGACAAGGAGTAAAAGGTTTCTCCTGCAAAGATATTCGAAGAAGCACCGTCAATATATGCTAGAATTTTTCTTCCATTCTTTTTTGCGGATTCTTCACTTTCAAGTATCAGTGCTGCAGAACCTTCCGAATAAATCATACCATTGTGTTTTCTGTCAAAAGGGAATACCAGTTTTTTCGAATCATCGTCTGGAGAAGTTTTTTTAATTAATCCTTGGTCACAAAGCCATAAAAATTCATGAGGAGTAAAAGGATTATAAGATGAAGCAACTACAGCCATATCTACATTACCACTACAAATTTCATTAAAAGCTAACATTAAACTTAAAAGTCCGGATATTTCAGAACTATATACTACGTCACCTTTGCCATGTATATTATTTTCTTTAGCTATAAAGTGTGAGGGCGTAGTGGGTAACAGTTTAACACCGTTAAGAGGAGACATACTTTTCAAGTTGGTTCCTAACTTAGAAAAATTTATATTATCATTTTCGTAACATAGTTTAATCATAATTTCCATCGTTTCAGTGTCGATGTTTATTATATGATTTCCTAAATAAAGATTACATGACTCCAGCGAATTTTCAGAAAAATTTGTATTTTGAAAAGCTTTCATCACTGAATAAAATTCAAGTTGATTTGTGCGATTCATAATGTTTTTTCCAATAACGTTTATATTCCTAAAATTAAAGTCCGACGCTATTCCTCCAAATCCACACGAATATGAATTGTTATCAAATTTTTTCAATTTATCTATTCCGATATTACCTTTACTCAGTTCTTCCCACAAATTCATTGGGTCTTCAGCAAGCGAAGTAACACATGTCGTACTTGTTATAACAACAGTATTGTTTTTCAATCTAACATCTCCTCATTTTTTAAAGTAAATGCCTTCCACCTGTTACTAGAAGTTGTATTCCTGTAATGTAAGAAGAAAAATCACTTGCAAGGAACACAGCAGCATCAGAAATATCTTGCGGGTTTCCAAATCTTGCCAAAGGTGTTTTTTTAAGAACTTCATCTTTTACTTCTTGAGACATACTTTTTACTATTTCAGTTTGAATTAACCCCGGTGCAATAGAGTTAACCCGAATATTATATTTACCGTGTTCCATAGCAAGTGTTCTGGTCAATGATTCAATTGCTGCTTTTGAAGCACTATATGCTGCTTGTCCTGGCGATGGCTGTAACGCTGAAACTGTTGATATATTAATGATGTTACCGGACTTTTGAAGTACCATATGCTTAAGGACAGTGCTACAGTAGTTATATACCCCCCCAAGATTCGTATCTATGGCTTTTTTCCAAACTGTTTCGGAGGTCTTTAAAAACAATCCTCGCGGAATGTAGCCCGCATTGTTTACTAGGATATCAATACGTTTTTGCTCATTAATAACTTTTTGAACAAACAAGTTAACTTGTTCTAGTGAACAATTATTTACTTTTTCAGCTTGCACTTTCAAACCTCTTGAAAGTAAACTTGCTTCTAACTCTTTAGCTACTTCTTCATTAGACAAATATGTAAAATAAACATAGGCCCCTAGCTCAGTAAAAGTTTTCACTATTTCTTTTCCAATACCTCTACTTCCACCGGTAATAACTACTATTTTGTCAGACATATTTACGTTCATTTGCGCATCTCCTGTCTAAGATATTTTCTTAGCTATGTAATTCACAAGATCACCAATAGTAATATGTTTGTATATGTCAAAAGGACTTGTCAAAGACTTTATTACATCATCAGACATACTAAAATTTTCTTTTATCAAACTGATAGCCTCATTAGAAAACCCATTTTTGAATAGACCGCCATTTGCGATTAACTCAGCAATGTTCCAAAACTCGCCTTCAACCATAGTAAAACCGAACTCTTGTTCTATTCTGAAGGTTAGATCTAAAACCTCTACTGATTCAATTTTAAAATCTTCAAACAGACGACTCTCTATAGATATTTCTGTTTCTTCTACATCAAGGCTTTTAGCTAAAACAGCACGGAGTCTTTCGAATACTTCTTGGGTTGGTTTCATAAATAAAATCCTCCCTTTTAAAAAATTTGATTAATATGATTTTGTAATTTAATTGTCGATTTTTTAAACAGACTAATCTCTTTGTCCGAAATTTCAGGCACTAAAGTTTCTTTTACGCCTTGTTCTGTAATGATACATGGCAAACTTAAAAAAACATTTGCATTTGTATCGTACTCTCCTTTTAAACTTATACTAACTGGTAATATTTTATTTGAATTATCCACTAAATTTTTTACTAAGTTACCTGTTTCAAACGCTATTCCACAAGATGTAAAGCCCTTACCTTCAATTATCGTATCTCCTGCTTTGTGAACGTTTTCTAAAATGTTTTTATGATCCATTTTTTTATTTTCTGAATGTTTTTTTTCATTGTCACCTATAATTTTAATTGAGTTCCAAAGCGGTATACAATTTGCTCCGTGTTCACCAATTACTAAACATTCAATTTGATTTTGAGGCAATGACAATTTATTTGAAATCTCATATCTTAATCTAGCCGTGTCTAAAAGCGTTCCTGTGCCGACAACTTTTCCATATTCTGCTTTCAGTAATTCAGAAACTAAATGAGCCATTAGATCTACCGGATTTGAAACAACAATTACAATGCTATTTCTATAGTATGGAATAATATTTGAAACAACTTCTTTCAATACTGAAGCATTTTTAAATAAAAGGTCATCTCTAGATTCATTGGGCAATCTTCCGACACCAGCGGTAATAATAGTAATATAACTATCAGATATATCTTTATAATCACCAGCTTTAATTGTTATATCTTTTTGAGATAAAGAATGAGATATATCTAATGCTTCAGCAAGCGCCTTTTTCTGATTTCTATTTATAAGAATTATTTCACTAACAAGATCTTTTTGAGCAATCTCATAAACAATTGCAGTACCTACACGTCCCATTCCTATAACTGATATTTTTATCCTGTTTATAAGAGTACCTCCTTCATGAGGTAGTTGTCTCCATCAGAAACTATATAGAATACAGATCCTTCCGTGGTTTTGACTTTGTGTACTTCTACCGTTTTCAGCGGAACCGTAACCTGGCGAATTGTTGATTTCAATCGTTTTTGCAAGAAGAGAGCTAGGAGTTAAGACAAGACTAAAAATAAAAAGCCGCTGTCTGAAATTCTCAGACAACGGCTTTACTTTTTTGTAAAAAAATGCTTTTGCGGAATTTACTGCATTGTATGTTGTATGTTGTATGTTGTATGTTGTATGTTGTATGTTGTATGTTGTATGTTGTATGTTGTATGTTGTATGTTGTATGTTGGGATCTTCATTCTTTTCTCCCTTTTTAACTCAATGTCTTTATATTACAAAACATTATTGCAAAAAAGCAAGTCAAAAAAATTCCATATCATTTTCTTATTTAAATCGCCTTACCATATTCCATTCACCTTTACATATAGGCAGTAACTTGCAATGATAATATTCCAATTTCTCTATGTAAATTTTCTAATTGTTTATTACATATTTATTAGATATGTTTATTTCTTCTAAAAAAGGCATGTCGTGTGAAACTATTATCATAGCGCCAGGGTATTCGTTTAAAACTTGAATTACATGTTCTTTTGTTTCTAAGTCTATATTGTTTGTTATTTCATCTAGCAATAATAATTTAGGCGTTTTAATGGCTATTTTTGCAAGCGATAACCTTGCTTTTTCTCCGCCAGACAAAACATATACTGGCTTATTTACCTCTTCATTTTTCCTAAATAAAAAGTTGTTTAAAAATAACCTTATTTCTGAAAGCGTTTTGTCTTGCGCTAAATCTGTGATTGTCTCCAAAACAGTCTTACTAGTGTCTAAGCAACTATAATGCTGATCTAAGTATCCTATATCTTCAGAGCATGGCATATCCCACGTCCCTTCTGTTATAATATCAGGATATTTTAAAATAGCTTTAAGTAATGTAGTTTTGCCAGAACCATTGTTGCCTACTATAGCTAAATGATCATCCCCCTTAACAAAAAGATTAATATTATTTAAAATTTGTCTATTTTTGTATCCAGCAGAACCACAGTTTATAGAAACAATAGTTTTAGAACTAGCGTATTTAGAATTAAGCGTAAAAGATGGTTTAAGAGGTTCAATAACTTTTAAATCTCCAAGTCGTTCGTATAGAGATTCTCTTTTTTCAAAGCTGTCAGCGCGTTTTTTGCCTGCTGTTTTACTTGCATAGCTTGCTTTTAAATCACCGACTGCTGGAAGCCATTTTTTTTGCGCAACAAATTTTTCTCCTCTTTCTTTACTTTTTTTTGCTCTTTCTTGTTCCTTCATAAGAGATTTATGAACGTCTTTTTTTTCTTTTGAAAGAGCTTTTAGCTCATTTTCAATGGACTTGCGATTCTGAAGCATATAGTTGCAGTAATCTTCATAATGTCCGTTAAAAACAGTTATTTTTTTATTGTTTATATGCCAAAAAGAAGTTATATTTTTTAAAAGTTCTTTATCATGTGAAACTATTATTAATGTTCCTCTATAAAAACTTAACATCTTCATGAGAGATTTACGATTTTGCAAGTCTAGATGATTAGTTGGTTCATCTAAAAGCAAAATATCTGGCATATCAGCAAGAGCAAGGCCTAAAGATTTATTAAATTTCTCTGCGCCACTTAAAGTTACATAATCGCAAATTAGCTGTGGCACATATCCAAAAGTAATATTTTTATTGTTTTCAACTTTGCCGCTAGAAGGCATTAAATCACCTTTAATAATTCTTAGCAAAGAGGATTTTCCTGTTCCATTTGCTCCAATAATTGCTATATACGCGCCTGGCATAATTTGAATTGAGAAGTCTTCAAAGTAAGTTTGCTTATTAAAAACTAAATTTAAATTGTCTAAAAAAATTGGTTTATGCATATATTTGAATTATAGAAGGTAATTTAAAAATAAAAAGATTAAAATTTTAGATTTGATTATTGTTGTAATTACATTGTTTTGATTACATTAGAAAATTAAAAATGGTGGGCAGTACAGGGATTGAACCTGTGACCTCTTCCTTGTAAGGGAAATGCTCTCCCAGCTGAGCTAACTGCCCGAATTAAAATGTTTTAATAAATTACCATATTTCTTATATTAAAGTCAACAACTAATATAAGCTATTAAAAGTTACTAAAGTTTCAGAAATTAGTCGTGTCTTAAAGCTTCTATAGGGTTTAATAACGAGGCTTTTCTTGCAGGCCAAACTCCGAAGACAATCCCGATAATACAAGAAAAACAAAAAGCAAGTATTATTGAAAATAAAGTTATAACCGTGTCCCAACCTGCAAATTTACTTATTATAAAAGATATTCCTGAGCCAAAAAGTATTCCTATAACGCCGCCTGCGCAGCATACAAATACTGATTCAATTATAAACTGAAACAATATATCTTTATTATTTGCACCTATAGCTTTCCTTAAACCTATCTCTTTTGTTCTCTCTGAAACAGAAACAAACATAATATTCATTATTCCTATGCCGCCTACTAACAAACTTATAAATGCTATTGAACCTAAAAGCAAAGAAAAAGCTCTTGCCATAGCAGACATAGCTTCTTGTATATCTGCCATATTGAGAACTCTTACAGAATCTCTAGCAGTAGAAGGCATTCTATGCGTAAATAGTAATCTTGTTATAATATCTTCTGATACTTTTGACATATCAGCCTCATCTTTTACTTGTACATCTAAATAATTTAGAACATCAACACCGAAAACTCTATGAACCGCTGTATTTAAAGGTATTAGAATTTTATCGTCCTCATCTTTCCACCCCTTAGAGCCCTTGACCGGCAAAACACCTATAACTCGAAAATCAATTCTATTAACTTTTATATATTCACCTATAGGATTAAAATCTTTATTTCCATAGATTTCTTTTACTACAGTTTCCCCAAGTAATACAACTTTTTTTCTTTCTATATTTTCATATTTTGTAAAAAACCTTCCACTAGAAGGATAAGAAACTCTTAAATCCACATAGTCTGGAGAAACACCCTCAAGCCTTGTATTATGATTGTGCCCATTTGCAACAACTTGAGATCTTCCAATACAGTACCCTGAAATAGCTTTTATACCTTCGACATTTTTTTCTAAGTCTTCTATGTCCTCTATTTTTAATCTCATCAAAGCGCCGGTTTCTTGAGCAATTCCACCTCTTTGAGAAGCTCCTGGACTTACCATCAAAAGATTGGATCCTAAACTTGAAACCTGTTCTTCTATAGACTTTTTTGCGCCTGTCCCAACAGCAAGCATTGCTATTAAACTTGACACTCCTATCATCACGCCTAATATTGATAGGATTGACCTCATTTTGTTACCTTTTAACGATCTGTATGCTTGCACGAAATAATCTTTTATCCTTATTATTGAAAACCCTTTCTGGTTTATATTTTTTTCTCTTTTTATTGTTGTTTCTTTTTTTTGTGGTTCAGTTTGCTTATCCGCTACTATAAGACCATCTCGAACTGTTATTATTCTTGTAGCATACGCTGTTAGTTCTGCCTCATGGGTTACCATTACTATGGTTATTCCAGAATTGTTTAAATCTTTTAATATGTTTATGATTTCTTTTGTTGATTTTGTATCTAGATTACCTGTAGGTTCATCTGCAAAAATTATTAATGGCTTATTTATTAACGCTCTTGCTATTGCTACTCTTTGTTGCTGTCCACCTGATATTTCACTTGGCTTATGGTTTAGTCTCTGGGAAAGTCCTACCATGTCTAGTAATTTTTGTGCATCTGCAAGTATTTTTTCGTCTTTTGAATTTGAGTACATTACAGGCAAAGCTACATTTTCTAATATTGTTAACTTTGGCAAAAGGTTAAACTGTTGAAACACAAATCCTAAATAATGATTTCTTAGTACTGCCAATTCAGTTTCTGTATATTTTGATATTTCTATACCAGCTAATTTGTATGAACCTTCTGTTGGCTTATCCAGCAAACCCAATATATTAAGTAAGGTAGATTTTCCACTACCAGAATGTCCCATTATTGCTACGAATTCGCCTTGTTTTATTTCTAAATTTATACCATGTAAAACTGGCACTTCTAGTTTTTCTAAATGATATGTCTTTTTAACACCTTTTAACTCTATTACTTTCATTTATTTCTCATTAAAGACTTTGTTTTTGCTTTCTTTTGTTGATGTAAAATAACTACTGTTTCATTATCTTTTAAACCTGAGACAATTTCCGTATATTTCCCATCTGTAACACCTGTTATGACTTCTCTTGTTTCAAATATAGGTTTTTTATCAGAACCTGTTTTTACAATAACAGTTTTCTTTTGGTCTCTTTCTGTAATAAAATTATTAGATATAGACTCAGCGTTGCTTCTTGACTCGGCAGTTATAGTTATAGTAGCAGTCATACCTGACCTAAAGACGCTAGGTTTTGATATAGGCTTTATCTTCACTTCATAAACAGTGACATTGCTTATAATTCTAGACTCATAAGAAACATGTTCTATGACGCCTTCAAATTGTTCTGCAGGGTAAGCATCTAAATACATCCTAAGCTTTTTGCCTATAGATATATATCTTAAATCTGTTTCATCTATATTTGCAGTTATAATTAAATCGTCAGCCATTACTAAAATCCCGTCAACAACAGAGACAGTCTGTCCAGGCTCTTTTTGCCTATATATAATAAAACCGCTCATAGGCGCTACTATCGGCGTAGGTTTATAAATCTCTTGCCATCTTATATATTCTTCGTTACTAATAGCTCTTGCTGCATCTATCATGGCAGCTCTTTCGCTAGAACTCATCCAAATAATTATTTGCCCTTTTGTTATTGCATCACCTTCATCGACTAGAATTTTTTCCATTCTACCTGAAAAAGGGGGTTTAATTTCTAATCTATTACGTGCAGTTACATAGCCTGTTTCTCTAAATTCAACATGAAGCTCCCTTGGTCTAAGCTTTTCTTGCGCTTCTATTTTTTGAGCAGAAGGTTTAAAAATAATAAAAATTAATACGCCGATAAACACAATGCTTAAAATTAAAAATATTTTCTTTCTTTTTATTTTCATTTATATTCCTCTTTATTATTAAAGCCTTTACCTATAAAATTTAACCATTTTGCTTCCACAGCAGATGCGATTTTCTTAGCATCTAATAAACTTTGTTGCGCAGCTATATAATCGTTTTCTATTGAATACCAATCATAATAAGTGCAAAGTCCGTTGACATACTTTTTTGTAGAAATTTCTGATTGAAGTTTTGAAGCTTCAACATAAAATGTTCTTATCGCTATAACCTTACAAGCGTCTAATAAATCGTTATAGTTTTCTATTGCTTTTGATTTTAAATAGCTGACTTTATTTGTAAGTTTATAAGAAGCAACTTTAGCTTGATTTGACGCTATTTTAACATCTCTATATCTTTTGCTACCAGTAAAAAGCGGATAAGAAACTGTAAGCCTTGCAGCCCAATTTTGAGCTTCTGGAACCCAATGAAAACCATTTTTGCCGACATTGCCTGACAAATATAGAGATGGTAACCACTGACCTTTTATTTTACTGCTTATAGCTTTATACATTTCAAAGATATATTTGGCTTGCAAGAATTCAGGAGTCGTCATTACTAAATTGTTATAGTCCGGTTCAGAAAAAATTTCCCCTTTATGTAAAAGTTGTTCAGTTGGTTCTAAAGTAACTTCATCTGTTCTGCCTATAGCATTAAGAAGGGTCTTATTTGCTGTTTGTATATATCTTTTTGCTTTTTCTAAATTATATTCCGCTAAAGCAACATCAGCATCGCCTCTTTTTAAAGAGCCAATATCCACATTACCTGAATTATATTTTAATTGTATTAAATCCCTATTTTCTTTACGGCGTTCTTTTATTTTCTCTAAAAGAGAAACTGTTTCATAAGCCCACATTAAATTGATATAACAAACATGTACGTTATATCTGACATCTGCAACTGCTCTATCGTAAGAAGTTTGAGCAATTTTAAGTTTTGCTGATTTTTCTTTTAATTCATTGTAAGATGAAAACCCTTCAAACAAAGACAAAGAACCTTCCAAAGCTAGCGAGTAACTTCTTATCTTATTTGAACTTTGCAGTTCATTTTTACTATCTGAAACGTTCCCAGTAAAGATTACATTTGGCAAAAATAAACTAAACGCTCTGCCGTATTCTTGTTTAGCAGTATTTAAATCTAGCTGAGCTACCTTTAAAAGAGGATTGTTTTTTATAGTTTGTTCTTCAACTCTAGAAATATCTATTGCTTCAGAGAAAATATAAGGACAAAAAAAACATACTACAATTACAACAAAGAAAAAATTTTTCATAAAATTATTATCAAGCTCCGTAAATTTGCTAATATAGAGATTATATCAACTTTTTACTACTTTTTGTAATAATTTTAGCTTAAAAACAGATTTTTTTACCATTTATAATTTAATTTCACAAAATATTCACATTAATTTAATAATTTTTTAGAAAAATTTACTACTATTTTATAGATAGAATTTACCTTAAAAGTGTATCCAGTTTGCTGTTTTTTGGTAAAGACAGTGTGTGATAAAGATACTTTTAAGAATTAGAGTAATGATTTGAAGGAAAAACTCATGAAAAATTTTATTTCGTTTATGTTGATTGTCATAATGTTTGGATTTACTTCTTGTAGCGAAAAAAGTAAAGATGAATTTTTAAGTAGAACTATCTCTAACGAGCCTGAAAAGCAACAATTTACCCCCCACCCCCCCAACTTTCGAACATTTTTGTTACAACTAATACAAATACAGCTAGAGAGATATTCCCTCTTATAAATGTAGATTTATCCAATGCTATTAAAAGTATTATAGATCTTACACTACAGCAATATCCTAACGATTTCTTTGCTGTAAATGATGATATAACATATGCTAGAACTATTCTGTATTCAGCTGCTGTAGGAGTACATAATTTTGCACTTATGACTGACATTAAAAATACATTCTTAAATCCACCACTTTATGGGGGAGCCAATAGAGTTGACCGTATAGTAAACCAACTTGTAGACATTAATGCTGGGAATAATGTACATCTTATTTCCCTTGGACATAAGATTAGCACGAATGAAGCTGGCAATATGCTTAAAATACAAAATTTTTGCAATATAGTAGTAGACTTATTTTATGAAATTGAAAGCATACGCATAGATATACTAAATAATTATTATGATGATAACAATTTTAATATCCTTTTAGATCAATTAGATAGAGTTCATATTGCAGCATCCACAATTAATAATTCGGGAACTTGTTCAAATAATCCAGATTTTGTTAAAGCTGTTAATTGCCTACAATCTCTAGTTTCTGCTATACACAATCACGACTTAAGCAGAATTAGAGCTATTAATGACCTCCTTAAAAACAATTCTCCTGTTGATATCGGGAGTTTAACTCAGTTTTTTACTGACCAAGAACGCGAAGATCTAATAACCGCTATAACTACCACATATTCTTTAACCTAAATACACATTGTTTCACCTAGGAGACATTTTATAATGGATAAAATTTTAATACACGGCGGCAATCAATTAAAAGGGGAAGTAAAAATATCAGGTTCAAAAAATTCTACTTTACCTATCTTATTTGCTTCTTTGCTTACAGATGAACCTGTAACAATAAAAAATGTGCCTTCCTTAGCAGATGTTGATACAACTATAGGACTTTTAAATTTTATAGGAAAAAAAGTTGTAAAGAAAGGTAGTGTTGTAAAAGTATTACCTAAAGAGAAATACAAACATATTGCTCCATACGATTTAGTAAGAAAAATGAGAGCTAGCATTTTGATAATGGGCCCTTTGCTTGCAAGGCTTAAAAAAGTTGACGTATCTTTACCTGGAGGCTGTACAATAGGAGCTAGGCCAATTGATATACACTTAGATGCATTTAAACATCTTGGGGCAAATATTTGTATAAGTGAAGGATATGTAAAAACTTTTGCTAGAACTGGTTTAAAAGGTACTACTATACATTTTAAATTCCCCAGTGTTGGGGCTACAGAAAATGTGTTACTTAGCGCAGTTTTAGCAGAAGGGAAAACCACAATTATTAATGCGGCTACAGAACCCGAAATAGAAGACCTCGCAAGCATTTTAAATAAAATGGGAGCAAATATTACAGGAGCAGGAACAGACAAAATAGCTATCGATGGAGTAAAAAAGTTAAAAGGTGTTTCTCATTCTGTAATCCCAGACAGAATAGAAGCAGCTACTTATATGATTGCAGCTGCAATAACAAAAGGCCATATTACTATTAAAAATATAATCCCAGAACATCTTTATAGTATAAGCAAAAATTTAAAAAGTTGTGGTATTGATATAAAAGAAACAAAAGATGCTATTTCTATAAAATATGTAAACCATATAAAACCTAAAAGTATAGAAACTGGCGTGTACCCAAATTTTCCTACAGATGTACAAGCTCAATGGATTGCACTAATGTGTCTTGCTAAAGGAAACTCAAAAATTACCGAAACAATCTTTGAAAACAGATTTATGCATGTGCCAGAATTGCAAAGATTTGGGGCAAACATTACAATGAATGGAAATGAAGTATTAGTTAAAGGCGTAAAAAAATTATCTGGTGCTCCTGTAATGGTTTCTGATCTAAGGGCAGGAGCAGCTTTAGTTTTAGCTGGACTTGCTGCTTATGGCAAAACTACTGTGTCAAGGGTGTATCATTTAGACAGAGGATATGACATGCTCGAAAAGAAATTAAAAAAACTCGGCGCTAATATTAGAAGAATAAAAAGTTAATATACACTTTGAACAATCTTTACCACAAAGAATACTTCATCAAATTTATAGACAATCTAAATCTTTTCCAGAAACATTAAATATACGTATACAAATATATCTTAGACTACAAATAAGTTTAATCAGCAGCAATAACTGCACCTCTATAATACTCAGCAATAAATTTCTTTATTTTATCTGATTTTAAAGCTTTTACTAAAGATATAATTGCAAAGTCATTAGCTCTTTTAGAATTTACAGCTATGATGTTTACGTATGGAGAATCTCTCCCTTCGCTAAAAATTCTTACCTTTTGCAAATCTATACCCGCTTCTAAAATTTTACTAGACCAAGTTATGTAGGCATCAAATTGATCTCGTATACGTGTAACAAGAGATGGATCTAACTCAATAACTTTTATTGGTTTAATATATGTTTCTATATCTCGAGTACTTGCTGTATATGGATTTATCGTACTTTTTAATTTTATAAATCCTGCCTTTTCAAGTAGAATTAATGCTCTATATTCATTAGTACTATCATTTATAATTCCTATTTTTGCATTACTTGGTAAATCCTTAATTGACTTGTATTTATCAGAATATATGCCCATAGGCTCAACATGAATATTACCAGCATTTACTAAATCTAAATTTCTATCTTTGACCTGCGCTTTTAAATATTCGTAATGCTGGAAAAAATTTGCGTCAATCTCACCATCGGAAACTTGCGAGTTGGCTAAAGTCGTATCTGTAATAGTATAAATTTTCAATTCTATACCCTGTTTTGCAAGATCTGGTTTTATTACTTCTAACATTTCAGTATGAGGAACTATATCTGCTGAAACTTTTAAGATAAGTTTCTTTACATCTGACGCATTGCTATTTGATAACAATGTTATCAAAAACAACGTAATAAATAATGTTAATCTTTTCACTTTAATCTTCTCCCTCCCTTGTTATATAAATATATTACATTTTCTTTTCTTAATAAATTTTTTGGATAAATAAGGGATATGCAAAATATAATCTAGATGAGATGCCTTTTTTTCAATATTCGTTTGGAAAGTCTGTCGCCTAAAAACTGAAGTGACTCTACTAAAACTAATAAAACTAAAACCGCGACTAAAAGTATATCTATTTTAAATCTATGATATCCAAACCGTACAGCAACCTCTCCCAGCCCACCTGCACCAAAAGTCCCTGCTATTGCAGTTATTGAAATTAACGTTATTGTTAAAACTATAAAATTTCTTATAAGTGTTGGTAATGCTTCTGGAAGCATTACTTTAAAAATTATATCACAAGTCGATGCTCCCATA
Organism: Candidatus Endomicrobiellum siamense; assembly: GCA_031268145.1. GTDB lineage: Bacteria > Elusimicrobiota > Endomicrobiia > Endomicrobiales > Endomicrobiaceae > Endomicrobiellum > Endomicrobiellum siamense. The sequence continues at coordinate 19,069 of JAIRXS010000026.1, read as the reverse complement.
GATTTTGCTGCTTCAATCTTTCCTTTAGACACCTCTAAAATACTACTTTCAACTAATCTAGAAAATATAGGCGTACAAACTATAGTTAAAGCTATTATACAAGCTTTGGGACCATAAGATACTCCTACTATAAATTTAGATATTGGAAGCGCTAAAATTATTACAATCATTGACGGCAAAGCTAAAACAGCATTGATAACTGCTCCAAAAGTCTTGTTAAATATAGGAATTGGATAAAGTCCATTTTTATCTGTAATGTAGAGAGAAATACCAAAAAGTAATCCAAAAAATATTGTAATTGGCGTAGCAACTAAAACCATATACAACGTCTGCCAAGTGGCAGGCAATATAATATCTAAAGTTTCTTGGCGAAATAGTTTTGCTAAAAAATTTAACATACTTCCTCACCACTCAAGTAAGGGTTGGACAAATGTGCATTATGTTTTATAAATACTTTTGCCGTAGTACTTTGTGGATTTTCAAATATTTTTTTAACACTTCCTTTTTCTGCAATTATACCATTTTCTAAAACTGCCATATTTTTACAAGTATATTTTACTACGTCTAAAGAATGCGTAATTAAAATAATAGTAAGTCCTAGTTTTTTATTTATATCTTTTAATAAATCTAATACTGACATAGACGTCACAGGATCTAATGCAGACGTTGCTTCATCGCTAAGTAAAATACTCGGGTGATTTGCCAAAGCCCTTGCTATCCCTACACGTTGCTTTTGCCCGCCAGACAATTGACCTGGGTAAAAATCTTTCTTATTTACTATTCCTACCAAATCCAAAATTTTTAAAACTCTGTTATGTATTTCTTCTTTTTTCTTTGTTGCAATCTCTAAAGGAAAGGACACATTCCCATAAACTGTTCTAGAATCAAAAAGGTTAAAATGTTGAAACACCATTCCAATTTTTTGCCTATATATATTGACATCTTTTTTAGCAAGCTTATTTATTTGGTATTTGCCAACACGAATTGAACCTGAAGAGATGGTTTCTAAACCATTAATACAACGTATAAGTGTAGACTTACCTGCTCCACTAAAACCAACAATACCAAAGATATCGCCTTTTTCAATGTCTAAATTGATACCTTTTAAAACTTCAAATTCTTGTTTATGACTTGTAAATATTTTGAAAACATTTTTTATTTCTATAAATGGTACTGCCATTATCACTCCAAGAAAAATAAAACAACTAATATTTAAAAATTAATTATTTATTGTTTTTTCTAAATAAACTTCTTGTTCTTGAGTATTTTCTATATCTTGATTTTGCTGCATAATTTGATCTTTATCTAGATAACTTTTGTACACAGGTATAGCTATAATACTTAAAACACCTATAATAACTAATACTATTATAAGTTCTATTAGAGTAAAACCTCGAGATTTTTCCATAAAAATCCTATTTTGTTGTAGAAAGACCGAACCCTTTGTGAAGCTCTTGAACTGCCATTCTTAAATCTCTCTCATCTACAATACAAGATATTTTGATCTCACTTGTAGAAATCATTTCTATATTAATACCTTTTTTATGAAGTATATCAAACATTTTGCCAGCTACACCAACGTTGCTTTTCATACCGATACCAACAACAGAAACTTTTGCAACTTGTTCATCGCAAATAACTTCTGAAGCTTTAAGCTCACTAGCAAGCTTATCCAACTCAATTTGCGTTTTTTTTACTGCTTGTTTACTTACTGTAAAAGAAATATCATTTTTTTTGTTGACTGCTGCAGATTGTATTATCATATCCACATTTACACCAACTTTTGCAAGCTTACTGAAAATTTTTGCCGCTACTCCAGGAGTATCCGGAAGGTCTATTATTGTAAATTTTACTTGATTTTTATCAAAAGCTATACCTGAAACTAGCAGAGCTTCCATATTTTTCCTCCTAATATTTTCCTCGCTTGTTATTATAGTACCTTGGTTTGAGCTAAAAGTACTCCCTGCGTGTATCTCTACGCCAAATTTTTTTGCAATTTCAACACTCCTAGATTGCAAAACCTGAGCGCCAGAACCTGAAAGCTCAAGCATTTCATCATAAGATATATATTCAATTTTTCTTGCCTCTTTTACAATCCTTGGATCTGTTGTGAAAATACCTTCAACATCAGAATATATTTCACAAAAATTTGCTTGTAGACTAGCTGCTAAAATAACTGAAGTTAAATCTGAGCCACCTCTACCTAAGGTTGTAATATCGCCTTTAGCATTTAAAGCTTGAAAACCTGCAACTATAACAATGTTGTCTTTTGCAAGTAGCTGTTTTATTTTGTTTGGGTTTACTTTTTTAACTCTTGCACATGTATAGTTAACATCTGCAACTATACCTGCTTGAGGACCAGTTAGAGAAATTACTTTTTGTCCCATAGAGTCTATTGCCATAGCTAAAAGAGCGATAGACATCATTTCACCTGTTGCAAGCAATACATCTAATTCTCTTTCAGGAGGATTAGATGTAATATTTTCAGCCATAGTAAGCAAATCATCAGTTGTATCACCTGGAGCAGAAACAACAACAATAACTTTATTGCCAGCTTTCTTTTTTTGTATTACTCTGTTGGCAACTAATTTTATTTTATCTGGGTCTGCCAAAGAAGAACCGCCAAATTTCATAACAACCAGAGCCATTTACTCTTCCTCCAACTTTATAGCACTTCAAACAATTAAGCATTAGCTATAAATTAATACCACATTTTATATTTTTTAGATATTCAAATTGTTATAGCCCCTTTTATATCAAAGTCCAATATATAATTTTTTATAGAAATGTTTTCTTTTTTCCAAACATTTTTCATAGCTTTTTGTACATTGACAGCGTTTTTATCAGCACATAAAGCAGCTAAAGTAGGCCCTGAACCAGATAAAAATACTCCAAAAGCTTTAGCATCAAGAGCTGCTTGGAAAACTTCGTTCATAGCTGGAATCACTTTGCCTCTGTAAGGTTGATGAAGTTTATCTTGCATAGCCTGTTTTAAAAGGGAATAATCCGCGCAACAAAAAGCAGCTGTAAGAAGAGCAACTCTAGACATATTGAAGACAACATCATTAATGGCAAATATTTTAGGTACAATTTGCCTTGAGTGTTTTGTCCTAAGTTCAAAAGCAGGGACGCATAATACCACTTTTAGCTTTGGAATAGGAAGATTTATAACCATTTCATGATTTTCATCTTCATCTCTGCTACATATACAAAGCCCCCCAAAAATTGCTGGGATAACATTGTCTGGATGTCCTTCAATTTTAACTGCAAGATCTGCTATTTGAGATTTATCTAGTTTATTTTTACATAAAGCATTGGCGAGTATAATACCGCCAACTATAGCCGTAGAGCTAGAACCAAGCCCTCCACTTAAAGGAATATTATTATTAATACTTATATTTAAATTATTTAAACTAAATTTTGTTTCTCCAAGAACTTTAAATGTTTTTTGCATCGTTTGCCAAAGAAGACTTTTTTTACCTATATCAAGAGATTTTTTCCCTTCGCCTTTAATAGTAAAAGTTGTCTTTTTCGCATTAGATATATATTCTGCCTCAAACTCATTATAAAGGCAAAGAGCTGCGCCAAAAACATCAAAGCCTGGTCCTAAATTAGCTGTTGATGACGGAACGCGAACTTTTATTTTCATTTTAATTACCTAATCTAAATTACAATATATAGTTAATTTACTGCTTGCACTTCTTTTATTTCAGGAACAGCTTGTTTAATTGCATTTGTAACACCATGTTGTAAAGTCATCTGCGACATTGGACAAGTTCCACAAGCACCCGTCAATTTAACTTTCGCTATCCCATCTTCTGTTATGTCTATTAATTCAACATTTCCGCCGTCTGCTTGAAGGTGCAGCCTTATTGAATCTAAAGCTTGTTCTACTTTTTCTTTTAATGTCATTTTTATCTCCTGATTAATACAATTGAACGAAATCATTCTTTAATGTTGTATTATAACAAAAAATATGTTTAACTACTAGCGGAATATAAATTATCACTGTGAAAAGTTACTACTATTCTTGGAGGGTAATATGTTCTGCTTGCGAGAAAATAATAAATATGGATTTTTAAAATTAAGGTTTCAATGTAAAAGAGGCACAAAAAAATATAAAATTGTAACTTCAATAATTAGATATGAAAATATTCTTAAATCTTTAACAAAGCAACTTTTCTATAAAATCTTTCTCAACAATTTTGTAAATAAACAGCGTTTGCATCATTTCAAAGTTTGTGGTGTTAATTTAAAGATCTATGACAATTATCTTTCTGAACCACGCCATATAGCATACGAACTAAACCACAATGTTTATATATTTGACAATATAAATTTTAAACAGGGGGATGTAGCAATAGATATTGGTGCAAATGTAGGTATGGTATCTCTACTATTAGCAAAGAAATATCCTTTCTTAAAAATATACGCTTTTGAGCCATGTAAACCTACATACGAAAGTCTTAAATCTAATATTAAACTAAACAATATTCCTGACGGAACAATAACTGCTTATAATATGGCTGTTACAAAAGACGGCAGAAATATTTGCATGTCTTACGATTCATGCGCTTCAGGAAATTCAAACATGTTTAACTTTCTTAATAACAATATTTTGTGTGAAAAGATAAACAATGTTAAAAGTATAACCTTAGATGAGATTTTTAAGCGCCATAATATCAATGAATGCAAGTTATTAAAAATAGATTGCGAGGGTGCAGAATACGAAATTTTATACAATACAAAACTAGAAAATCTAAAAAATATAAATCATTTAAGAGGAGAATTTCATGAAGGTATTACCCCCCCCCCCCACACACACACACAACCAAGCTAAGCAATTGTTTGACTATGTAAGTAAACATGTTAAAGACGTCGACATAACTGTGTGGTAAAAATCATATCTAAAATCAAAATAAAAGATTTTATAGAAAGCTTATAAAGCGCGCCCAAGAGGAGTTGAACCTCTAACCTTTTGATTCGTAGTCAAACACTCTATCCAATTGAGCTATGGGCGCACAAAAATTATATAAACGCTGCCAACGGGATTTGAACCCGTGATCTCCGCCTTGAGAGGGCGATGTCCTAAACCGCTAGACGATGGCAGCAAAATAAATTATATTAATAATTATATAATAAAAGAAGTCTATATTGCAATTACAGCGTCTAAGAATCAAAAATAAATCATGCAAACAACAAAACCACTTTAAATAATTTCTCCTGCAAGATAGCCGATTATTGTCAATATTCCCATTATAAAAACAAAAGCCGCAAATTTTGAACGATATATACTCAGTCTTGGAACTTTTTTCATCATGATTATTGGCATTAAATATGCATACATTGCAATTATAGGGGCTGATAATGCGCTTATGATAGTTAAAATAGAAGGATTATAAACTGCTAAAATCCAAAGCAAAATAAAAAGTACTGCAGTGCTTATAAATTTCATCTTATTTGAATGAATATCTTCTTTACAATTAAAAAGTCTACATATAACTCCACTTAATCCTTCTCTTGTACCTGTAAAATGTCCAAAGTAGGAACTTGATATGGCAAGAAAAGCTACCATGGGGAAAATATATACAAAATATCTTTCTAATGAAGTTTCTGCTAATGCAGCTATCGCAGATAAAACGTCTAAATTGTTTTCTTTAGCTACTGCCAAAACATTAGGAGTAAGTGAAAAGAACATAGAAAACACAAAGAACATAACAAAGAACAATAAAATAATAGAATTCCATTTAACAACTTTATCAGATCTTTTAATAGCCTCTTGACTATTTCCATACTTTTTTCTATAAAAAGCCCCTAAAACAGAACACACAGGAGAAAAATTCATAGAAAATATCACAAGAGGAAGTAATAAAAACGTGTTCTTTATAAAATCTTTTAAAATAAATTGAGAATGAAAAGCAGTTATACTCCACTTAGGTATCATATATATAGATACTCCAAATAACAGAATAATCAGTGGCAAAGTAATTATAGAAGTAATCGCTACCATTATCTTTTCATTACCTAGCAGGACAGCTGTCATAAAAAAAAGAATTATAAATGTAAGCAATGGTCTAGGAATGGAAGCAACTTGCAATTGGTTTACTAAAAAGGCATCAATGAGGTTTATTAGTCCCGTCGCATAACCAACACAAATGGTTATGATTGATAGAAAATACAAAACTGAAACTATAAAACCAGCAGTAGTCCCTAAGTCATATTCGACTGCACCAACAATATCGGTTTCTTTTGGGCAAGAAGCTACAATTCTAGTTATTCCTCTGTGAGAAATATATGTAATTGGAAAAATAATTGAAGTTAAAAAAATTATTGGCAAAATACCGCTAAATCCCACCTGAATTGGCAAAAATAAAATTCCTGCTCCTACAGCTGTACCAAAACACGTTAAAACCCAACCTCTATCAATATTATTCACTACACCTCCTAAATCCACTCCCTTTAGAATTTAATTTTATTAAGCGGTTAATCACGTCCAACAGGCCGTATTATATCAAAATTTTTGCTTTGAGTATTCTTGACAAACCTGAATAATCTTTTATTATCTCTATATCTTCAAAATTATTACCTACAAATAATTGTTTTATTTGATTTACTTTATTTGAATTTAATTCTAAAAATATATGCCCATTATTGTTAAAAAATTTTTTAGCGTTTTTAGCAATTTCTGTGTAGAAAAATAAGCCATCTTTTTTTGCTACTAAAGCATGTTTTGGTTCATACATTAAATCCTTCTCTAAAAAAGCATATTCTTCATCACTAACATAAGGAGGATTAGAAATAATAATATCAAATTTATTTTCTTCTAAATTTGTAAAAAGATTACTCTTAATAAAATTTATACTTTCTATATCATTAATTTTTGCATTCTCTTTTGCAACCTTTAAAGCAAATTTATCAATATCTATTGCTGTGATAGTTTTGAATTCTCCTATTTTTGCAAGACTGATTGCTATACATCCTGATCCTGTGCACAAATCTAAAATTTTTAACTCTGTTTGCTTTTTTGCCATTTTTAATACGGCTTCCACTAAAAGTTCTGTTTCAGGCCTTGGTATTAAAACTTTTTTATTGACTTTAAATTCAAAACCCATAAAACCAGTATAACCAGTTATATAAGCGACTGGCTCTCTTTTTGAACGTCTTAAAATATATCTTTCAAATTGACGGAGTTGCTCAATAGATAAGATTTGGTTATATAAGAATGGCAATTTAGAACATTTTATTTGTAGTAAGAAACTTAAAAGTGCTTCTGCATCAAACTTGTATTCCAACAAACCTTTTGATTTTAAAAAATATTTAGCCGTCTGTAAAACTGAAAATACATCAGGTTCTTTAAACATCAAATACTGTTAACCTGCAACTTTTTTTCCATATCAGTTTCTAGTAACTTATTTATAAGTTCTAACAAATCTCCGTCCATCACTTCTATAATATTATATACGCTATAGCCTATTCTGTGATCTGTTATTCTACTTTGAGGGAAATTATAAGTTCTTATTTTTTCAGATCTATCGCCAGAACCTACTTGTTGTTTTCTCTCACTTGAAAGTTGTTTTTCCTGTTCTAGAACTTTCTGTTCGTACAATTTTGCTCTTAATACTTTAAAAGCTTTTGCTCTATTTTTTATCTGACTTCTTTCATCCTGACAGGTAACTACAAGTCCAGTAGGTAAATGCGTAATTCTTATTGCAGAATCTGTTTTATTTATGTGTTGACCACCTGCTCCTGAAGCCCTATATGTGTCTATTCTTAAATCTTCCATTTTTATTTCAACATCAACTTCTTCTGCTTGCGGCAAAACTGCAACAGTAACTGCAGAAGTATGTACTCTACCAGACGCTTCTGTTGCTGGTACCCTTTGCACTCTATGTGCTCCTCTTTCAAACTTCAAGTAGCGCCAAACATTAGTACCACTAAGTTCAAAGACAACCTCTTTAAATCCTCCGATACCTGTAGGATTAGACTCTAAAACTTCATAACGCCAACCATTTCTATCGGCAAATCTTGTATACATTCTATATAAATCACCAACAAATAAGGCTGCTTCATCACCGCCAGTTCCAGCACGTATTTCTACAATAATATCCTTGCCATCGTTAAGATCTGGAGGTATAAGTAAAACTTTTATTTCAGACTGCATTTTTTCTTTTTGTTTCAGTAAATCATTATATTCTGCTGACGCCATTTCTCTTATTTCTGCATCTTCTGATTTTTTCAGTTCTTCTGCGCCTTGTATGTCGCATAAAAGCTTTGAATACTCAAAGCCTTTTTCTGCCAATGGGCGTAAATATGAATGTTGTTTGGTAAGTTTTTTATATTTTTCTTTATCTGATACAATAGTAGGATCGCTAAGATCTTTCTCTATTTTTTCAAACTGTTCTTTAAACGATTTTAATTTTTCCAAAAGCATTAAAATCCACCACCTTTAAGCTTTAAATCCATTTTAAATTAAAACATAAAAAAGGAAGAACCTCAACATTTGAGATCCTTCCTTAATAAATATTTAGTTACTTACTTTACTTTAGTTTCTTTTTCTTTCTTTGTTACAACTTTTGTTTTCCTTGGAGAAGTTGTAAGAACTTTTCCTGTCGTTTTTCTTGGAGATACAACTTTCTTAGCTTTTTTTACTACAATTGTCTTTCCTTCTGTTTTAGCAAAACGTTTTTGGAACTTCTCAACACGACCAGCAGTGTCTATAAGCTTTTGTTTACCTGTAAAAAATGGATGACAATTAGAACAAATCTCTAATTTTATAACTGGCTTTGTTGAACGAGTCTTAAATGTATAACCACATGCACAAGAAACTGTACATTCCTCATATTTTGGATGTATTCCCTCTTTCATTTACAACGTCTCCTTTTAATATTTAGTTAATTATTATAATAGTAGGGGTATTATGCAAAATTTTTAGTTTTTAGTCAAATACTTGTAGTAGTTCAAATGTTGAGCGTTTAACTTCAATCCATTCTTTTGGTAAAACAATACTATTTTTTCAAGCTCTTTGGCTATCGGATTACATTCTTGCGCACTTATCGCCTTTTGCAATGCATTTGACACTTTTGTTCTTTGCAGTTTGTAAAACTTATTCATATACTGTGCATACTGGATCCCTTAATGTTTTTGAAAAATACGGACAGGTTTTAAAACCTGTCCGCAGTTAGCTTATTCTATCACATCACTCCAATATCTATTTGAACTTTTCACTACTTGGACAATTATAATAACGCACTTATTAAAACTTCACTTTGCGTTTTATCTTTCATGTCTTTTACTAACACTTTGCCTTCTTCTAATTCATCCTTAGCAAAGACTATTGTTTTAGCTGCACCAATTTTATCTGCAAATTTTAATTGTGAAGTTAAACTTTTATTATCTACTGGACCAAAAACAGAAATGTTATTATTGCCTTTTAAACCATTTCTTGTTAATTTTACACAAAAAGCAAAAGCTGTGCTAAAAAGCTCCTGATCTGCAATAGCTATGAAAATCTTTTCAACTTTATTTAAATTATCAAAAAAACCACTCTTTTTGGCAGCTATTAATACTCTTTCTGAGCCCAATGCAAACCCAACTACAGGGGTATCTTGACCACCTAATTCTTTGACTAAATTATCGTAACGTCCGCCCGCTCCTAAAGCATCTTGCGCGCCAAGAATATCAGAACGTATTTCAAAAACAGTTCTCGTATAATAATCAAGCCCTCTTACTAATTTCGGATCTACAGTATAGGCACAACCAACGCTTTTAAGTAAAGTTTGAGTCAAATTGAAATGCTCTTTGCAATCTTGGCATAAAAATTTTTCCATTTTTGGCACATCTGTAAATTTGTGCACATCAATTTTACAATCTAAAAGCCTCAAAGGATTTGTTTGAAGCCTCCTCGTACAATCTCGGCACAAATCACTAACAGAACTGAAGTATTTAATTAAAGATGCTCTAAATAAAGGTCTACATTTTTGACAGCCTAAAGAATTTATATGCACTTTTATTTGATTTATTCCAACAGAAGAAAATATATCACAGGCAAGTAAAATAATTTCTGCATCGGCACTAGGTGACAAACTACCATAGAATTCTGCACCTATCTGATGAAATTGTCTATACCTTCCCGCTTGAGGCCTCTCATATCTAAACATTTCACCAGTATAAAAAAACTTACCCGATGGATAAGAAACATCAAATCTATGCTCAATGTAAGCTCTTACAAGAGAGGCTGTACCTTCAGGGCGAAGAGCAAGCTTTCTACCTTTTCTATCTTCAAAAACATACATCTCTTTTTCTACAATGTCAGTAGTCTGTCCTATTGATCTTGTAAATAAAGAAGCATCTTCAAAAATAGGTGTCCTCACTTCTTCAAAGCCGTGCTTTATAAAAATTTGTTTAGATTTTTGTTCTAATATGCTCATACCTAGGGCATTAATCCCAAATATATCGTGTGTACCTCTTGGTGCTTTACAATTCATTTACGCTTTTAATTTCCTCTATTTTTTCTTTTAACTTTATTTCCTTCTTTGTTTCTTCCATGCCTATTACTCCAGCAGACATAATAATTTGAAAAGCTTGCTCAACACTATATTGCGTATAAATTATTTCTTCTTCTTGACATAATAATAAAAACCCAGTTGTTGGATTTGGAGCAGTGGGCATAAATACACATAAGTACTTTTTGTTCTCTACAAATTGTTCTCCCGTTAAAAATGCCACACTGTAAACACCTTTTTTAGGATAACAAACAAAAACTACTTGCTTAAAACTTTTTTTACTATCTGTGCCAAATATAAAATTTATAAACTTTTTAGCTGCAGAATGTACTGTACCAAGAATAGGTAGCTTTTCAATAAGATTTTCTATTTGTATTAAAATTTTTTTTCCAAATACTCTGTTAGCTATAAAACCTAAAAGCAATATACTAAAGATTGAAGCAAAAAAACTTAAAGTTTTTGCTATTACAACAACCCAGTATTTATCTACAATATACAGCTTTACAATAGGAAAAGTAAAGTTACTTATCCACTTAAAAACAATGGATACAACAAAATATGTAAGCCAAATTGGAATTACTACAATAAGCCCTGTAACTAAATATACTTTTAGTTTACTTTTACTCTGTTTTTTATCTTCCATATATAAATCCCTTGCCATCTTTTAATAATTTATTTAGCTTGCTTTGGGAATCAGATTCTGCATACAATCTAACAACAGGTTCTGTTCCTGAAAGTCTAAACCCTATCCAATTATTATCATCTAAAATAAATTTATCTCCATCAATATTTATATATTTTTTAATTCTCATACCAGCGAAAGTGTTTGGGATTTTATCTTTTAATTTATCTCTAAAAGCTTTCATAGCTTCAGTTTCTAAATGAAAATTTAACCTTGAAGTTATAACTTCACCAGTAATTTTTTTTATGTCTTTTAAAAGATCTGTCACAGATTTTTTGTTCATTGCAACAGCTTCTGACACTAAAAGGCAAGCTAAAATACCATCTTTTTCTGGGACATGCCCTCTAATTGTAAGTCCTCCTGATTCTTCTCCACCTATTATAAAGTTACTAGGGTTATTTACCATAATATCGCCAATATATTTAAACCCTACAGGAGTTTCTTTTATTTCAACTCCAATTTTTGTAGCTAATTTATCTATCAGATGCGTGGTCATAATACTTTTTGCTACAATTCCAGTCCAGCCTCTTGTTTTATTTAAATGATACAATAAGATAGATATAATCTGATTTGGAGTTATAAAAGCTCCATTAGAGTCTATGATGCCAAATCTGTCAGCATCTCCATCTGTAGAAAAGCCTAATTTATATGATTCTTTTTTAACAAGATTAATCAATTCTTTAAGATTATTTTCTGAAGGTTCTGGAGCGCCATTATTAAACATTACATCTCTATTCTTATTTATTGTAATATTCTTAACACCTGCCATTTCAAGTAGAGTATCTAAATAACCATTTCCTGTACCATGCAAAATATCAACAGCAACTTTTATTTTAGATTTCTTTAAAGCTTTAAAATTAACCAGCTCCTTAATTTTTTTAATATAAGTTGTGCTCGGATTATGAATTTCTATAATTTTATTCTTAACACCTGCTTCAAAAGGGATATATTTTATATCCTTACTTTTTAAAGAGACACAATATTTTTCTATCTTTTTTGTTGTTTCTGGTAAGGCTGGACCACCCCATGAAGGAGAATATTTTAAACCATTATATTTATAAGGATTATGACTTGCCGTAAAATTTATACCTCCTGTAAGTTTAGAACTTACAATATTGTAAGCTATAACAGGGGTTGGTGTATCTCTTTTACAAAATAACACTTTAATACCATTTCCAGCAAGAATTTCAGCAGAAATTTTTGCAAAATCTTCAGACATAAATCTTGTATCATAGCCTATAATAACAATAGCATGTCCTTTTTTATGATCTTCATTAATAACATTTGCTATTGACTGGGAAACAATAGCAACATTCTCATATGTAAAATCTTTAGCAATAATTCCCCTCCAGCCTGAAGTTCCAAATTTTATCATTGTTATTTTCCTCTTCTAAATTTGCCATTCTTTGATTTTTTCAGAATATATTTCAAGTAGTCCTAACGTTGTTGTTTTATCTTTTGATTCTGCCCAAATATGAAACAATGCTTCATCAGGGTCTGGTACAAAGAGTACCCAGCCACCATTTACATATACTTTTACCCCATCAACAAGTTCGTGCTTTTTATCTTTAACTTCTTCTAAAGCTCTTCGCATTGTTTGACCTTTTTTATCCCAGGAACACGACACTGTTGTATGTAAGACATCAAAATAGGGAATTTCTTTACTTATACTGCTAAGAGATAAATCTTCTTGAGACATCATTTCCATTATTTTACCTATAGCATACATTGCATCAAAGGCATTCTGAAATTCAGGGAATATAAAACCGCCCATGCTGTCGCATATTAAAACAACTTCTGAATCTTCTTCGTAGGTCATTATATTTCTTGAGCTAGTTGCAGTTCTCTTAACTCTAATGCCAAACTGTTTAGCTAGATTATCTATTGTTGAAGTTGCATTTATAGGGACAGCAATTACAACATTTTTTCCTTTATTGACTCTCATCACAAGATAAGACACTACAAGCATTGCAACATCATCACGCAAAATAGCACCTTTTTCATTTACTAAAAATACTTTTTCAGAACCAGAATCTATCAAAAAACCAGCATTTGCTTTTAATGTCGTAACAATGTCTGAAAGCTGATTTAAAGACTTTGCAAATTCTTCAAAAGATTTAGTATTTTTTGAAGAATTAATAAATGCATTTAATGCAACAACATTTACATCTAAGTCTCCCAAAATAGCTGGGAATATCATAGAGGAAGATGAATGCGCATAGTCTATAACAATTTTATATTTAGATTTTTTTATAATTTCTTCATTTATAGCATCTAGATACCCTGTTCTATAGTAATCCAAAGCTCTTGGCGGTACTGTTATTTTCCCAACAGAGTCCATATTTGTACGCTTAAAGTCTTCTCTAAAAAATAATTGTTCTATCGCCTTTTCTTGATTTATCGAAATATCAGCGCCTTTATTATTAAAAAACTTTATATCCACAGCCATCGCATCGCGAGGAGACTGTCTTATATACATCCCTCCAGCTTCTCCTTCATTACCAATTTCATATCTTACAACAGGTATCGGAAGGCCTCTTAAATCTCCAACTTCTATGCCTGCAGAAAGTAATCCTGAAATAATACCTCTTTCTATCATACGAGCTGCGGGATGCTCATCCCTTGAAACAAGAATATACGAACCTTCCCCTACATAAGCTCCATATGCAGACCCTATTTTTGCGGCAAATTCTGGAGTAATTTCTATATTGCCTAATCCGCTTATCCCATATGCATTAAATAAAGCTTTATTCCATTTTTCACCCCAAACCAAACTACTTGAAAGTATCGCTCCTGCACTTATAACTTTATGTGGCCAAATTCTTAAATTTGTTCTTACAACAGCATCATTGCCTATTATACATTCATTTGCAATTACAGTCCCAACTTGAATTACAACTCTATCTCCTATTTTCGTAGAAGTCCCTATAACATTTTCTTTGATTCTTGACTCTTGACCTACTGTAACATTATTCCACAACACAGAACCCAAAATTTCTGAACCTTGCCAAATTTTTGTATTATCACCTATAATGGAACGAGACAAGACGGTATCATCTGCAACAACAATATTGTCTCCTAAAATTACTTGTCCATCTACATCAATATTATTGCCTAGAGACACATTTTCCCCAACTATTATCTCTTTTAGACCAATTTTTACTTGTTTACCACTTATATCAATTTTAACCTTTCTATCTAATATATCGTAATGGACAAATCTGTATTCATCGTGACTTCCAATATCCTTCCAATATCCGTCTGCAATATATCCATATAAATCTATGTTTTTCTTTAACAGTACCGGAAATAAATCTTTAGAAAAATCAAAAGATATATCTTTAGGTACATAATCAAAAACTGCTGGTTCTAAAATATAAATTCCAGTGTTTATGGTATCTGAAAAAAGTTCTCCCCACGATGGTTTCTCTAAAAATCTTTCAATTTTACCATCTTTAGAGGTTATAACCACCCCAAACTGTAATGGGTTATTTACTCTTGTAAGAACCATTGTCGCAAGAGATTTCTTACTTCTATGAAAATCTACAGCTTTTTTTAAATCAAAATCTGTTAAAACATCAGCGGATATAACTAAAAAAGTATCTTTTATATTTTGTCCTGCATATTTAACACTACCTGCTGTGCCTAGGTCAGATTCAGGTCTTATATATTTTATATTTACTCCAAAATTCTTGCCATCTTCAAAATAATTCGTAATAATTTCTGGTCGATAATACAGCATCATTGTTAAATCCAAAAAGTCATATTTTTTTAAAAGGTTGATTATATGATAAAGTATAGGTTTATTTGCGACTGGAACCATTGGCTTTGGCAAACAACATGTGATAGGCCGTAATCTTGTACCAAATCCCCCTGCCATAATAACAGCTTGCATTAGAAGTACACCCCTTCCTCTCTCAAAAAAGAATGTAGTAGTACTGACTAAGCGGATTTTACTAAATTTGACACCTAAAAGCAAAAAGGATTATAATCTTACAAATATGAAACAAAGTCAGACTCAAGCAGTCTCTTATTTTAAGTTTTTTGTAACTGTAGTTGTTATTGCATTATTTATATTAGTTTTAGGTAAAATAACCACAAATTTTATAGATAATCTACCCTCAATACAACAGCTTGGCAACTATATCCCAAACTTATCTACAAAAGTGTATGATAAAGATAACAATTTAATAGCAGAATTATTTACAGAAAGAAGAGTCCTAATACCAATAAGTGATATACCTTTAAATTTACAAAATGCTTTTATAGCTATAGAAGACAATGATTTTTTTAAACACTGGGGAATTTCTGTAAAAAGTACTTTCAGAGCTTTCTGTAAAATATTATTAAAAGGAAAGATTGCAGAAGGCGGTTCAACAATTACCCAACAGCTTGCAAAAATTATATTTTTAACTAGAAATAAAACTCTGATAAGAAAAATTAAAGAAGCTCTTTTAACAATACAACTAGAAAAAAATTACTCTAAAAAAGAAATATTACAATTTTATATAAATCAAATATATTTTGGCAGCGGATCACATGGAGTGCAAGCTGCTGCAGAAAAATATTTCAATAAAAATATAAAAGACTTAGATCTTGCAGAATGTGCTATGCTTGCTGCTATACCAAAAGCTCCTAACTATTATAATCCGTTCAAAAATGCAAAAGCCGCTTTAAAAAGAAGAAATCTTGTGCTTTCTAGAATGTATGAATTAGAGTATATTACAAAAGAAGAAGAACTACAAGCTTTAAAAGAACCTCTTCCAACAAAAGAAACTGTAAGCACAAAAGACAATAAAGGACATTATTTTATGGAATTCTTAAGAATAATGTTAGAACCAAAATACGGAACAAATAATCTATTTAATTCAGGAATTTCTATATATACAACTCTTGATATGCAAGCACAAAATTCTGCAGAAAAAGCTGTTGAGCAAGCATTAGTAAAATTTGATGAAGAAAAAATAAAGTTTTTTGAAAAAAAAAATAAAGAACCAATCAAAATCCAAGGAGCACTAGTAGCAATTGACCCAAAAAACGGGGCAATACGAGCTATGGTTGGTGGACGTAATTTTAAAGAATCTCAATTTAACAGAGCAACACAAGCAAAAAGACAAGCGGGATCTGCATTTAAACCTTTTGTATACCTTACAGCAATAGAAGAAGGTTTTACGCCTGCAACAATACTTGAAGATAAGCCTCTAGTTTTTGTCTATAAAAACAATTCATGGGATTTAGTCTCAAGAGATATAACTGCCCTTGAAACAATTGCTGAAACAGTAACTGAAGACGATTTAATAGACACAAATAAAGTCTGGGCACCAAAAAACTATGGGAAAAAATATAGAGGACAAGTTACGTTAAGAACAGCTTTTTCTTTATCTATTAATACTTGCGCAGTAGAACTAATAATGAAAGTAACACCTATAAAAGTTATACTAGCATCAAGAAATTTAGGAATAACAACTCCTTTACAAAATTCTTTTTCATTGGCTTTAGGTTCAAGTGATGCAACATTACAAGAAATGGTAAGTGCTTTTGCAATTTTTGCTTCAGGCGGAATAAAAACTACTCCTTATGTTATAGTAAAAATCGTAGATAAAGATGGAAAAATTTTAGAAGAAAACGTTCCTCAACAAAAAGAAGTTCTCTCTTCACAAACTTGTTTTGTCTTAACCAATATGCTTAAAGCTGTAGTTGAAAAAGGCAGTGGTTGGCAAGCAAAAGCACTAGAAAGACCATGTGCAGGAAAAACTGGAACCACAAATGGTCCAAGCGATGCTTGGTTTATAGGTTATACCCCCCAACTTGTAGCAGGTGTGTGGGTAGGTTACGATGATCGCTCAATAATATTAGGTGATAGAGTTACAGGTGGAGTAATAGCTTGCCCTATATGGACAAAATTTATGAAAGATGCTCTACGCGGGCAACCTGTTTTAGACTTCGTTGAACCAGCAGGTATTGACTGGGCATTAATTGACCCCTCAACAGGCCTTTTAGCTTTAAGTAAAACTGAAGGCGCGTTTATTGAAGCATTCAAAAATGGTACTGCTCCTACTCAGTATTTTAATATGAGTTCTTCAGATACAAAAAAACAAGATTTAGATATAGAAATTGAGGGATTTTAAACTATTCAAAAATTATTTCGTATTCTTCTCTAGAACTTTCTGAGGAAGATTTTATTTCAAAATTTGTATTAAATATTTCTTTAAGTCTTGGTATTCTTTCTTTGAAATATTCTACAATATCATGATTCAATTTAATCTTAATTTTTCCACAATAACCATCAATGCTCAATTGCGCTATTTCATTACAGACATTAACAAAAATGGATTCTTTAGAAAGTACAAGTCCTAACCCTTTACACGTAGGACAAGTGTCTCCCAAAAGAGAAAATAAAGACTCCCTTTTTCTTTGACGAGTCATTTCTATTAAACCCAACCTTGTTATTGGCCATATTTTTATTTTTGCCTTATCCCCTTTTGTAGCATCACACAATTTATCTAAAACTTTATGCTTATGCGCAGACTTTTTCATATCTATAAAGTCTATAACTAGAATACCACCAATATTTCTAAGCCTTAGCTGTCTTGCTATCTCTACAGCAGCTTCTAAATTCGTAAGCAATGCAGTTTCTTCTTGAGAAGTTTTAGAGATAAATTTCCCGCTATTAACATCTATCGCACAAAGCGACTCCGCTTCCTGTATTATAAGATACCCTCCTGATTTTAAACGCACTTTATTAGAGCTAAGTATTTTTATTTCTTCATCAATTCCATAAACTTTAAATATTGGCAATTTCCCATCATAAAAAACAATTCTATCTATAAACTCTGGGGACACTATTTTTATAAAATCGCTGACATCTTTAAATTCTTTGTTTGAATCTATATGCATCATAACAACATCTTCCGAAAAATAATCTCTTACTGTTTGAAATACTACTCCTAAATCCTTATGAACAAAACTCATTGGTTTTGCTTCATTAAACCTTGAAACTATAGATGCCCAAAGTCTTGTCAAATATTTTATTTCATTTTTTATTTCTTGTTCACTGGATTCCTCTGCTTCTGTCCTTACTATTATACCGCCTGGCATATCTTTTTTTATTTTAGAAACAATATTTTTTAATCTATCGTACTCTTGTTTATCTTCAATATTTTTAGACACGCCTATATTATTACTAAAAGGCATATACACTAAAAGCCTTCCAGGAAGAGAAATGTCCATAGTTACTTTAGGCCCTTTTGTGTTTATAGGTTCTTTATAAACCTGAACCATAACCTCTTGCCCAACTTTAACCATATTTTCAATATTCTTTTCTTCTCGTTGAGCTATTATATCATCAACTCCCAAATAAGCACTTTTCCCAAAACCAATATCAACAAAAGCAGACCCAAGAGCTGGTACAATATTTTGTACTGTCCCTTTATAAATATTATTTAATATTTTTTCAGATTCTCTTCTTTCTATAAATAAATCAAAAAGTTTGCCGTCTTCTAAAACAGCAACTCTAGTTTCCTCAAAACCTCTATTAACCACTATTTCTTTTTTCACCTAATTCCTCTTTATAAATCTATAAAATCTATCGACAACTTCTTTATATTTTATTCCTTAACAAAAATCTGGCTATAACCCATTAAAATATTATATAATTTATCAAATAATAACATAATAATAAAATTATATATATGTAGGAAAAGTATACAAGTTGATATTCGCAGATTAGTCTTTAACTTCATATTGGAGGTAGCTAATGTCAAATTGTCTTAGCCTTTTTAAAGCTTTTAAGGTACACCTTTTTAGTCTTGTCTTGTCTTGTCTTGTCTTGTCTTGTCTTGTCTTGTCTTGTCTTGTCTTGTCTTGTCTTGTCTTGTCTTGTCTT
>JAIRXS010000018.1 GCA_031268145.1 Candidatus Endomicrobiellum siamense | reverse complement strand
ATACCTTTGTTATCGCTGCTGTCAATGTCGTTTTACCATGGTCCACGTGCCCTATCGTCCCTATGTTTACGTGCGGCTTACTCCTTTCAAATTTACTCTTCCCCATTTTTAATACCCCTCTTTTTATGCTTTTTTCTCTAATATTTTATCTGCAATTTGTTTTGGCACTTCTTCATAATGAGAAGGCTCCATACTATAATTTCCTCTGCCTTGCGTTAAAGAACGTAAAGTTGTTGAATAACCAAACATCTCTGCAAGAGGAACATTTGCTTTTATATACTGTACTTTATTTTTTGAATCCATACTAGAAATTTTACCACGTCTTGAGTTTAAATCCCCAATAACGTCGCCCATATATTCTTCTGGCACTACCACTTCTGTTCTCATTATAGGCTCTAAAATAACAGGATTTGCTTTTTTACAAGCGTCTTTAAATGCCATAGACCCTGCTATTTTAAATGCCATTTCCGAAGAGTCAACTTCATGGAAAGAACCATCTGTAACTGTAACTTTAATATCAACAACAGGATACCCTGCCAAAACTCCAGAAGTCATAGCTTCCTTTATACCTTTATCAATAGCTGGAATATATTCTCTAGGGATAACACCACCAACAATTTTATTTACAAACTCATAGCCTTTACCCGGCTCTTGAGGCTGTACTGTAAGTATAACGTGTCCATACTGACCACGTCCACCAGTCTGTCTAATATATTTAGATTCTGCTTCTTGTGCCTTTTTAATAGTTTCTCTGTAAGCAACTTGAGGTCTTCCTACATTAGCTTGAACATTAAATTCTCTTTTCATTCTATCCACAAGAACTTCCAAGTGAAGCTCTCCCATACCTGCAATAATGGTTTGGTTTGTCTCTTCATTTGTCCTTACTCTAAATGTTGGATCTTCTTCTGCAAGTCTGCCTAAAGCTACACTGAGCTTTTCTTCATCTACTTTAGATTTAGGCTCAATTGCAACATCTATAACTGGATCAGGAAAATCCATAGATTCTAAAACAATAGGATTTGTTTCATCACAAAGAGTATCACCTGTGCTTGTATTTTTTAAGCCCACAGCAGCAGCAATATCTCCTGCATTTACTGATTTAACTTCTTCTCTATTATTTGAGTGCATGCGTACTATACGAGAAATTCTTTCTTTTGTGTTTTTCCCTGGATTATAAACATAAGATCCACTTTCTAACGTACCAGAATACACTCTAAAATATGTAAGTTTTCCTATGTATGGATCAGCCTGAATTTTAAACGCTAAAGCGCTAAAAGGAGCATTATCGTCAACGAGTCTAGAATCTACTTCACCCGTATCAGGATTTGTACCTTTAAACGCTTTTCTATCTAAAGGAGATGGTAAATAATCACATACTGCGTCAAGCATTGGCTGTACACCTTTGTTTTTAAATGATGTTCCGCAAAGTATTGGGATTAATTTTATTTGAAGTGTTGCCGTCCTAATAGCTTGTTTTATTTGGGCTATGGTAGACTCCTTGCCTTCCATAAAATTGCTCATTACTTCATCACTGTAATCTGCAAGAAGTTCTATCACCTCACTACGCATATGGTGAGCCTTTTCTTCTAAATCTTTTGGAATGTCTACTATTTCAAAACTTGCTCCGAGTTCTTCACCGCTCCAGATATGAGCTTTCATTGTTACCAAATCTACTATGCCTTGAAAATTAGATTCTGCACCAATAGGAAGTTGGATAGGTAAAGGTGTTGCTCCTAATTTTTCTTTTATATCATTTATAACCATGAAAAAATCTGCACCGATTTTGTCCATTTTATTAGAAAAAACAATTCGCGGAACACCATATTTATCTGCCTGTCTCCAAACAGTTTCAGACTGTGGCTCTACTCCATTACCAGAATCAAAAACAACAACAGAGCCGTCTAAAACTCTTAGAGATCTTTCAACTTCCGCTGTAAAATCAACGTGTCCAGGGGTATCAATAATATTAAACTGCATATCCTGCCACGTGCAATAAGTCGCTGCAGAAGTAATTGTAATACCTCTTTCTTTTTCTTGTTCCATCCAGTCCATCGTTGCAGCGCCTTCATGTACTTCACCAATTTTGTGGGTTTTCCCAGTGTAATACAAAATTCTTTCCGTTGTCGTTGTTTTACCAGCGTCAATGTGTGCAGCAATACCAAAGTTTCTAATCTTATTTAACGGATATTCTCTAGCCATTTTTTAACCTTTTAAATATTTTCATGTTATTTACTTATAATTATACTCTTAATTACGGCAATCGCAAATGAGAGAAAGAGTATTGAAGTAGAGCAACTCAATACTAAAATTGCTAACCCAATAGGAGAAAACCAGCTATTCCATTTTGAAAAACACTTCTTTTCTTTAACTTCTTTATTTTCCATATACTACCTCATATAAAAATTTTCATTGCCAAGTATTGAACATATTCAAATAATGACATTGCACTTATTATCACTCTTTAAATTATTTTTTTATATTAATTTTCTTCAGAATACCCACAAGTACGTGTCAAAGGGTTAAAAATTTTTTGAGTATCACTAGTACCTTTATTTATAACTATGGAATTTGCAAAAAACGTTACCTGTCTGCTGCTAAAATCCAGCACTTTATCGTTTGATGATTTTCCAGCCAGGCTATTAAAGATAATTTTTTTATTTCCTCGCCCAGAAACAATAGTTTCCCTTATAAGAAAGCTACTATTGTCAATTATATTTATATCGCAATCTCCATCTGCAACAACACACTTCTTAAACAAAGCAAAATCAGAAACTTTTTCTTCTTTAGGACAAGTATAGATTAATGGCGCCTATAAGCTTCCAGCGTCATCATCATCACAACAACAAGAAAAAAATCCCTTACCAGCATGTGATTCTAAACCCAAAAATGATATAAACAGGAATGAAACTATTAAACTAATTAACATATTTTTCATATATGTCCCCTCCTTTTTTTATACTCTTCATCTTGCGAAGATATTAACTCGTTATATACAAAGATTCTCCGTTTTAAAGACGAAATATTTTGAGTTTAGGCAACGCTTGTTTCAACGAAGCGTACGCACTTAGGTACGTGAGTTGAAACATAAGAAAGTATAAACTCAAAAGGCAAGCCTAATTTGTGTATAACAAAAAAATATCAAAGCAACCTCACCAACGATAGTGGGCAAAAGCCTTATTAGCTTCTGCCATTTTGTGCGTATCTTCCCTTTTCTTTATTGCTGCACCTTCTTTTTTACTACCGTCAATAATTTCCTGTGCAAGTCTTTCACACATTGGTTTTCCTGTTTTGCTCCTTGCACTTTCTATTATCCAATTTATAGCAAGAGTTATAGAGCGTATAGATGGCACTTCCATAGGCACCTGATATGTAGCTCCACCTACCCTGCGCGGCCTTACCTCTAAAAGAGGTCTAATGTTTTCTATAGCTCTGCTAAAAACCGCTACAGGATCTTCCCCGAGCTTTTCTTTTATAATATCAAAAGAATCATACATGATTGATTCTGCTATACTTTTTTTACCTTCAAAATTAAGCTTACCTATAAATCTTGCAACTACGATTGAACCAAACTTAGAATCTGGTCTGGGCAAGCCTCTTTTCTCTTTTGGTTTTAGAGCTTTACGTGGCATTACAAATACCTCTTAGTTAATTTAATATATCTTTTTACGATAACAAATATTTAATACTTTTTCAATCTGTACACCAACGCTAATACTATTAAAATACTAAAAAACATTGTCTTTAGCATATTTATATATAAATAGCATTTGCGATATATTTATTGTTTAGTAACTTTACCTTTTTTCGCCCCGTATTTACTTCTACTCTGTTTGCGTCCGTCAACACCAGCAGCGTCCAAAGTGCCTCTAACAATATGATAACGTACACCTGGCAAATCTTTTACACGCCCACCACGAATAAGAACAAGTGAATGCTCTTGAAGATTATGACCTACTCCTGGTATATAAGAAGAAACCTCATATCCTGACGTCAACCTTACCCTTGCAACCTTTCTTAAAGCAGAATTAGGCTTTTTAGGAGTAGTTGTATAAACTCTTGTGCAAACGCCTCTTCTTTGAGGACAATTTTTAAGAGCAGGAGATTTTGTTTTTCTAACAACATCTTTTCTTTCATTTCCAATCAACTGATTAATCGTTGGCATTGTCTTATTCCCTTAAAATAAATTTACTTGTTATTTTTCAATTTTTGCTTCAACCAAACCAGTTCCAGCTGGTATTAAATGTCCAATGGAAACATTTTCTTTCAATCCGACCAAGTGATCAACCTGCCCTGATACAGCAGCCTCTGTTAATATTCTTGTTGTCTCTTGGAAAGATGCAGCAGAAATAAATGAGTCCGAAGACAAAGAAGCTTTAGTTATACCTAAAAGAATATGATGAGCTACTGGAACTTTTTTATTACTCGCTTTTAAAGTTTTTCTATCCTCTTCATATTTATGTCTTGAAACAATCTCCCCGTTAAGATATTTGCTTTCGCCAGAATCTATAATTCTTACATTAGACAACATTTGTCTTACTATAATTTCTATATGCTTATCATTTATAGTAACACCTTGTAGTCTATAAACTTGTTGAATTTCATTTACAAGATATTCCTGAACTTCTTTTGGCCCTTTAACTTTAAGAATATCATGAGGATTTACCGCTCCATCTGAAAGAGCTTCTCCTTCTTTAACATTATCTCCTTCATATACAACTAAATGACGCCTTGAAGGAATTAAATAACTTTTCTTCATGTTCGTTTCTGTATTTTCAACCTCAACTTTTATACTGCCTTTTGCAGTTGCTCCACCTAAATGTACTATACCATCAATTTCTGAAACAATAGCAGAATTTTTTGGTTTTCTGCCTTCAAAAAGTTCTGCAACTCTAGGTAATCCTCCAGTAATATCTTTTGATTTTGATACGTCTTGTGGAATTTTAGCCAAGACATCGCCAGCTTTAACTTTATTTCCATCGTGACATACAAGAGATGTATCTACTGGCAAAGGATACTCTACACTGGTTTTATCATCTTTTTTTATAACAATTCTTGGACTTTTTCTATCTGCATGATGTTCAATAATAACTCTCTCTATCTGTCCTGTTATTTTTGATTTTTCTTTTTGTAAAGTTATACCGTCTTTTACATCAACAAAATGCACTGTACCTTCGAATTCAGAAATAATAGGCTTTGAGTGAGGATCCCATCTAGCTATCAACACATTTTTCTTTATGCCTGATGTGGCATCGATTTTAACTTCTACCTCTTGACCATCCTGAACGCTTATTATAGCACCATAAGGTATTTGATAAACTTGACGACGATGAATAGGAGATTCTGTAAAAGATAATTCTGTATTTCTACTTATAACAACAGTTTCGCCATATCTATTTGTAAGTGTCTTTAAATTATAATAATCTGCTGTACCATTATTCTCAGCATAAATTTCAGAACGAGAAACAACACGACTTGCAGTTCCGCCAACATGGAAAGTTCTAAGAGTAAGCTGTGTTCCTGGTTCTCCAATTGACTGCGCAGCAATAATACCAACTGCCTCACCAATATCAACTTGCTTACCTGTAGCAGGATTTACTCCATAACACTTTGCACAAACACCATGCTCTGCTTGGCAAGTTAATACGCTGCGTATACCTATTTTGTCTATACCTGCCTCAACAAGACTTTTAGCTTTTTGAGGAGTTATAAGCTCCCCTCTTTTTACTATAATCTCATCACGAACAATATCTACAATATTATCTAATGCTACCCTTCCAACCACACGCTCATCTATATTTTCAACTATTTCATCTCCACTGCGGAGAGTACCTATGAATACACCATTAACTGTCTTGCAGTCATCTTCTGTTACAACAACATCATGGGCTACATCTACAAGCCTTCTAGTTAAATAGCCTGCTTCTGCAGTTTTTAACGCAGTATCAGCTAAACCTTTTCGTCCACCGTGAGTAGAAATAAAATACTCTAAAACAGAAAGACCTTCTCTAAAATTTGAAATAATAGGTGTTTCAATAATTTCTCCTATTCCTCCAGTAAGTTTCTTTTGGGGTTTAGCCATAAGTCCACGCATACCCGCAAGCTGCCTTACCTGCTGGCGAGATCCTCTAGCGCCAGAATCTGCCATCATAAATATAGAATTAAAACGGCTTTGCCCTTTTTTATAACTTTCTGTTTCTTCTTTTCTCATTTCATCAAACATAATATCTGCAACTTCATCTGTAACTCTTGTCCAAATATCTATAATTCTATTATAACGCTCTAGTTCTGTTATCAAACCAAGTTTTGCTTGTTTTTCAATTTCCTTAATTTTTGCTTTTGCTTCTTTTACAAGTTTCTCTTTTTTAGGAGGAACTTTCATCTCGTCTATAGAAATAGAAATGCCTGCTAAAGTAGCGTATTTATAACCCAACTTTTTAATTTCATCTAAAAGAACAGCAGTCCTATATTGGCCAAGTTCTTTAAAGCATCTATCTACCAGGACGCCTAAATCTTTTTTAGACATATTTTTATTTTGATAACCTAAAGCATAAGAACCGTCTTCGTTTTTCGGAAGCTGTTCATTAAATATAACTCTTCCTACAGTTGTGTAATTTAAAACATCCTTTCCATCATCAGACTTATAATTCTTCCACTTAGACACATCTTTTTGTTCATTATCTTTGAGTTTCTCATCTCTTATATTTGTTATACCTAAAACTTTAATTTTCGCTTGTAAATCAACTTTTTTAGATTGATAAGCACTAACAACTTCACTTACAGACGAAAAAATTTTACCTTCTCCAACAACTCCATCTTTCTCTTTTGTAAGATAGCAACTGCCCAAAACCATATCCTGAGAAGGAACAGCAATTGGTTTTCCTGACGCAGGAGATAAAATATTTCTTGAAGCCATCATTAAAACTTTCGCTTCAAGCTGAGCTTCAAGAGATATAGGCAAATGTACTGCCATTTGATCTCCGTCAAAGTCAGCATTAAAGGCAGCACAAGTCAAAGGATGTAATTGTATAGATTTACCTTCAATTAATACTGGCTCAAAAGCTTGAATACCAAGCCTGTGCAAGGTAGGAGCTCTATTTAAAAGGATTGGATGATTTTTTGTAACTTTTTCAAGTATATTCCAAACCTTAGCATCCCCTCTTTCTAACATTCTTCTTGCAGATTTCAACGTAGCATTTTCTTGTCTAATCAATTCTTTTATAATAAAAGGTTTAAATAGCTCTAAAGCCATTTCTTTTGGAAGTCCACATTGATTTAATTTTAAATTTGGCCCTACAACAATAACACTTCTTCCAGAATAATCAACTCTTTTACCAAGCAAATTCTGCCTAAAACGTCCTTGCTTCCCTTTTAATGTATCTGACAAAGACTTAAGAGGTCTATTACTTGCGCCTGTCACAGGTCTTGTTCTTGAATCATTATCAATTAAAGCATCAACTGCTTCTTGTAAAAGCCTTTTTTCATTATTTATCATAACAGTAGGCGCTTTTAATTGTTCTATGTGGCGAAGTCTGTTGTTTCTATTAATAATTCTCCTGTATAAATCGTTTAAGTCAGACGTTGCAAACCTTCCACCATCCAAAGCTACAAGAGGTCTTAAATCTGGAGGGATAACAGGAAGAGTAGTTAAAATCATCCACTCTGGTCTTGTGCCAGAGTTCAAAAACCCTTCTACTACTCTTAATTTTTTAACAAGTCTTGCTCTTTCTGCATCAGACTTTGTCTTTTTTATTTCCTCATGGATAGCCTTTACTTCTTCTTCTAAATTAATACTTTCTAATAATTTTCTTATAGCAGAAGCGCCAATATCAACTTTTAAAGAGTCACCATAACCATTTTTAATGTCTTTGAGGTCACTTTCTTCAATAAGAACAACATTGTCTGGCTTCAAAAAATTTTTAACAAAAGGAATATCATTTTTAGAAATTTCTATTCTTAAATGCCCTTCATATTTTTTCAAAGATGCAGGAGTTTCTCTAAGATCGTTGAAAACTTTGTCCTTTTCTATATCAAAAAATTCTATTCTAATCTTTTTGTCAGGTTCTGTTATAGAAACAGTATCACCTTTTTCAAAATATTGAGAAAAAATCTTTTTTATTTCATTGCGACTTTGACTATCTAAATCGCTATAATAATATACACAATGAGGTTTAAAGTAAGCCTTATAATAAGTATCGCCTTTTTCTATATTTACAAGTATCTTTTTAGCAGCTTCCTCTGTAGATATCCCGGACAAACTAGCTTGACTTTTAAGCATAAGCTTAAGTTGCTTCAAAGCTTTGTGAGAATCAGTATCTAAAGATATTTCTTCTACTATAATACCATCTATTATATGTTTAAACTCTTCCTTAACGACAGGACTGTCTATTCCATATTTAAATAAATCATACTCTTCGCTCTTTAAAAGCATGCCTTTTTCTATTTTAGAAGAAACTCCTGCTCTATCTTTTAATGTTTCTGTTACAACGTACTCTGTATAATAAACAACCTTCTCAATGTTAGAAATTTTCATATTAAGAAGAATTCCTATCCTTGATGGAGGCTTTCTTAAAAACCATAAATGTGCAACAGGAACAGCTAGGTCTATGTGACCAAACCTTTCTCTTCTTACCTTAGATTCAGTTACTTCAACACCACACCTATCACAAATTGTGCCTTTATGCTTTACATATTTATATTTCCCACAGTGACATTCCCAATCTTTTGTAGGTCCAAAAATTCTGTCGCAAAATAAGCCATCTCTCTCCGGTTTAAAAGTTCTGTAGTTTATTGTCTCTGGTTTTTTTACTTCCCCATAAGACCAGAGTTTTATTTCGTCTGGACTTGCAACAGTAACTTTAACGGCGTCAAAATTTGTAAAATTTAAATTATCTACTTTTTTCTTTTGATTTTGAAAGTTTGTTTTAGCCATTATTTTTATTAACACCTTTCGTTTTTTCTTGATTATCTTGCTTGTCGCCCTTTAAAAGCTCAACATTAAGACTTAAAGCCCTAAGTTCACTTACCAAAACTTTAAACGATTCAGGAACGCCAGGCTCAGATACTGACTCCCCTCTAACAATTGAGTCATACATTTTTACTCTTCCATCAACATCGTCAGATTTTACTGTTAAAAACTCTTGTAAAACATGAGCAGCACCATAACCTTCTATAGCCCAAACCTCCATTTCTCCAAATCTCTGACCTCCAAACTGAGATTTTCCACCTAAAGGCTGGCGAGTAATAAGAGAATACGGCCCTGTAGACCTAGCGTGCATTTTATCTTCTACAAGATGATTAAGTTTCATAACATACATAACGCCAATGGTTATCTTTTCCATAAAGGGCTCACCAGTTCTGCCATCATACAAAGTAACTCTACAATCGTCTGAGGGCAAACTTTCCGACGCCCATTTATTTAAAGTTTCTTCAAGATCTTTACCTTTTAATCCACGAGCTGTCAGCACTTCTTTTTTATTTTTTAACAGTTTATCTTTTGCTTTTCTCACATAATTTTTTATCTGCTCTTCGCTTGCGCCATCAAAGACAGGAGTTTCCATCTGAGTGTCAAGCTCTTTGCCAGCCCATCCTAACATAATCTCAAGCAACTGACCTACATTCATACGAGATGGGACAGTCAAAGGAGAAAGTACGCAATCTACAGGCGTACCGTCAGGTAGTCTTGGCATATCTTCTACAGGAAGTATCCTTGCTACAATACCTTTATTCCCGTGTCTTCCTGCAAGTTTATCACCAACTTGCACTTTAAGTTTTGCTGCAATATAGACTTTCACACTTTTATTTACAGAAACTGGCAAATCGTCACCTTTTTTAAATCTTTCTTTTTCAGTTTCATAATTATTTCTTAAAATATCTTCTTTTTCTTTATAAAGAGCTTCTATTTTTGCAATATCAGATTTCTTAATATTTGCAAGCTGTTCTTTTTTATCTTTACGAAGTTTAATTCTTACAGCCTCATAAACTTCACGCATAGATTCTATTTTCTTATTTTTTTCTTTCTCTGTAAGTTTTTCAAGTCTTATAAAAGTCCTTACAGCTATTACTTTGCCTGTAACTCCTGGAGGGACACGTAAAGATGCGTCTTGCACATCTTCAGCTTTTTTCCCAAACAAAACTCTTAAAAGTCTTTCTTCAGGAGTTGTCTGTTGTTCCCCTTTTGGAGCGGTTTTACCTACTAAAATATCCCCTCGTTGAACAGTAGATCCTACTTTGATTACACCATCTTCATCAAGACTTAAAAGATCTTCTGCTCCAACATTTGGTATATCTTTTGTTATTTCTTCAGGACGCCCTTTTGTTTCTCTTGCCTCAGTTTGGAACTCTCTTATATGTATTGAAGTAAATTTGTCGTCATGTATCAGTTTTTCTGAAAGCAACATTGCATCTTCAAAATTATAACCGTCCCACGGCATGTACGCAACAAGAAGGTTTTGGCCTAAAGAAAGCTGTCCTTGACTAGTAGCAGGCCCATCAGCTATTATTTGCCCTTTTTTGACAATATCACCTAAAATTACTAAAGGCTTTTGATTAATACAAGTATCTTGGTTTGAACGAGCATATTTTCTTAAATTATATGTTTCTATCTTCCCATTTTTTGTATAAATCATTATCTGATCAGCAGAAACAGAAATAACCTCTCCATCAGAATTAGCCTCTATAACAACTTTAGAGTCTCTTGCAACTTTTTCTTCTATTCCTGTAGCAATTATAGGAGGCTCTGTAACTAGAAGTGGCACACCCTGACGTTGCATATTACAACCCATCAAAGCACGGTTTGCATCATCATGCTCTAAGAATGGAATTAAAGCTGCAGAAACAGATATTACCTGCACAGGTGAAATATCCATATAATCTACTTTTGTGGGAGGTTGGAATAAATAATCATCCCATTTGCGCCCCTGTACAGAATCTACAGTAATATTTCCTTTAGCATCTAAAGGAGTATTTGCTTGCGCAACAAAAAATTCATCTTCTTTATCTGCAGTCAAATACTCAATTTTATCTGTAGCTTTTCCATTTTCTACTTTCTTATATGGCGTTTCTATTAACCCATAAGGGTTTACTCTTGCAAAAGTTGCAAGAGATGTTATTAATCCAATATTTGGACCTTCTGGAGTTTCGATAGGGCAAACTCTTCCATAATGTGTATGGTGAACGTCTCTAACTTCAAAACCAGCTCTTTTTCTATTTAAACCACCAGGTCCTAAAGCTGAAAGTCTTCTCTTATGAATAAGTTCTGCTAAAGGATTTATTTGATCCATAAATTGAGAAAGCTGTGAAGTTCCAAAAAATTTTCTTATTTGTGCAACAAATTGTGTAATATTTGTAATAGACCTAGGAGTAACACTAGCTTTGTCTTGATTGTTCATATGTTCTTTTACAACTCTTGCCATTTGAACAAGGCCTATTCTAATCTGATTTTCTAATAATTCTCCGACAGATCTCACACGTCTATTGCCTAAATGGTCAATATCATCTAAGCCTATCTTAATAATTTGTTTGTTTTCAGAAAACTCTGTTTCTCCGTTAGAAAGCATTAAAAAATATTTTAATGTAGCGACTATATCCTCTCTAGTAAGAGTCCTTTTTGTCTCCTGTGGTGTAGGCAATTTAAAATTCTTCTCATAATATTGGAATATAGGTGCCAACTTTTTTAATATTTTGTATCTTCCCACGCTCGTTAAATCATATCTTCTTACAGATTTAAAAAGCAATTCTTCCAAGAATCCTTGTGCTCTTTCTTGCATAATAAATTCTTGAGTTTTTAAAACTTTATATATCTGATTTACAGCTTCCCTTTGAGTCTTAATTGTATCTTTTTTTAAAGTTAAAACTATTGAAGCATCTTTTAAAACTTTAACTTTATCTATCCCTAAAGCTTTTATCTTTTTTATTATATCTTCTTTTAATTCTTTGCCAATGTCTACAATCACTTCGCCTGTTGCAGCATCAAAAACATCTTCTGATAAATATTCAGGATTCACAGATGCTTGAATAGAATCTAAAGAAACTTCTTTACTGTCTCTAAAAAGAGCTATAATCTCGTCGTCACTTTCAAACCCTAAAGCACGCAAAAGAGTAGTAGCATACATTTTTCTTTTGCGATCAATTCTTACATATATGATACCGTTTTGATCAAACTCAAATTCAACCCACGCACCTCTATAAGGAATTATCCTGGCAAAATACAAAGGTTTCCCCATAACGCTAACTTTTTTTTCTTCATCTTCCTCAAAAATAACGCCAGGAGATCTATGTATCTGACTTACAACAACACGCTCTGCACCATTTATTACAAATGTTGCAGTATCTGTCATTAATGGTATATCACCAAAATAAACTTCTTGCTCAGAAAGCTCTTTTTCTTTTCCATCTTCTTTTCTGTGTATAAGTCTTAATTTCACTTTTAAAGGAGCTGCATAAGTAGCGTCTCTAGCAATAGATTCTTCAGCAGAATATTTTGGTTCACCAAAAGAATACGAAACATATTCCAATAACAAACTCTCATCTGAGCTTGTTAAAGGAAATATATCTTTAAAAGTACCCTCTAAACCCTGAAATTTTCTTTTTTCAGGAGCAATATCTTGCTGTAAAAATTCAGCAAATGAATCTTTTTGCATCTTTAAAAGAAATGGTGGGTCTACAGGAGCTCCAATCTTTCCAAAGTTAACTTTATTCATTATTTTCAACCTGCTCTTTATTTTATATATACAAACGACAGATAATATTCATTATACATAATAAATATTATCTGTCAACTACTATTTAAATGGAATAATTCTCATGTTTACTTGAGCTCAACAGTTGCGCCCGCCTCAGTAATCTTTTTCTTAATTTCTTCAGCTTCTGCTTTTGCAACATTCTCTTTTACAGTTTTTGGAGCACCGTCTACTAAATCTTTTGCTTCTTTAAGTCCTAGTCCTGTGATTTCTCTTACAACTTTTATAACATTAATTTTACTTGCACCTGCTGAAATAAGCACAACATTAAATTCAGATTTTTCATCTCCTGCTGGAACTGCTGGCCCTCCTGCAGCTGGAACTGCTGCAACTGCTACTGGAGCTGTTACTGATACACCAAATTTTTCTTCCAAAGCTTTTACAAGTTCTGAAAGTTCAATAACTGACAATGAAGAAATTGCCTCAATTAACTGATCTTTTGATAATTCTGCCATTTTACTATCCTCCAAATATTGACTTCTTTTTTGTTTTTTATTTTTTACTATTTCTCATACTCAAGTGAAGCATATCCGAATTTCAAAAACTCATACAACCGTTTACGTCTTCCAAAGAGCGAAGCATTTTAAATTTAGATACATTCTTTTTCTAAGAACACACTTCTTAGTGAAGCACAGAATTTTGAGTTTAGACGACGCTTGTTTTAACGAAGCGTACGCATTAGGTACGCGAGTCAAAACGTAAGGAAGTATAAACTCAAAAGACAAGCTTATGCTGCTTGTTTTTTTGCTATCATATCTAATACTGTTACCAAATTTCTTATGTTTGCTGCAAGAACATTTACAAATCCTGATATAGGAGCCTGCATGCTGCCTAACATCTTTGCAATGAGAACTTCTCTAGAAGGAAGTTCTGACAACCGAAAAACAACAGACGCATCAACAAATTTACCTTCTAAAAAAGCTGCTCTTACTTTTAACTTAGCGTGTGTTTGTGCAAAATCCATAACAATTTTTGCAGGAGAGACAACATCTCCATTTTCTATAACAAGAGCTGTCGGACCTAAAAAATTATTACCAGCATTAATTCCAACTTCTTTGAGAGCTATTTCGCTAAGAGTGTTCTTAACAATTGTATACTCACTGTTTTGAGCACGAAGCTTATTGCGAAGCTCTGAAATTTCTTCCACACTTAATCCATGATACTCTGTCAATATCATACCTTTCATGGATTTAAACTTCTCAGTTAAAACCTTTACCGTTTCTTGATTTTTCGCATTTGGCATTTTATACTCCCCATATCCTACCATTACCATAATCAAAATCTATACCGACTTTAAACCCATACTCAACAGTATAATTTTTAGGCTCCCAGTGCAAATATTCTACTACCTTTTCTTCTTCTTTCAGATAGTAATCAAGTTTTTCAGAACAAGCAATATCCCAATACCTAATGAAAGGGCCAAAAAATATTCTCTCTTTTTTAAGTTTTTTATTAGCTGTTATTCCTAATCTTGCCCCATGCCCTGCGTTCTGTATAAATCGAGATCGAGGCTTGGTGTTAAAGTCAGTATTTTGCACACCATCGATGAGAAAATTAATTTCGCTGTTGATGATCAAAGACCAATTCATTCCAAGTTTTATATCTGTTGTCAAACCAATAGGAACATACAAATATCGAGACACTCTATTATATGAACTTTCATTAACCAAATGTCTATGCCCAATACCCAAATACAAGGTCTCAGTAATACTCTTTATATTAAAGAAAGAATAGGTACTCCCACACAATAATCTATACTCAAAATAATAATCCTTCTCTTGATCTTCGTCTTCTACAGGAGTGCCATCGTCGAAATGTCCCTTATATTTAACATATCCTTGCATATACCAAAACTGTAGAGAGAGAAAAATGACCTCGAAAGATTGCTGTTCTTTTTTAGAACCAAATACTTTTAAAAAGTATTCCATAACAAAACCTTTCTTAGGGCCTGTCAAGCTCATAATTTCTCCTCCCTCATCTTCATACCTCATTTTCTCGCTTTCATCTTCGTTTGAAACTTCTCTATATTTATAATTTGAAAATTCTAATCCTAAAGATAACTTCGAATATCCATAATCTACAAGAGATACAAGATCTGAAACTTCTGTTCCATCACTAAGAGTTAAAGCAAAACATTGAACACTAAAAAAATATAATAAAACAATAAAGAAACTAAATCTTTTGAACATTAATAATTACTTCCACTTCCTTCCCATTTTTAAAAAAGACTTCTCTTGAGAGAAGTCTTGGACAAATTAATAAATCTTCGTCTCGGTAAGAATAAGACTTTCATCTTATTTTAATATCTCTTTTGACATCTTACTATCTTTGACACAATACAAATATTTTCCCATCAAAATAATTTGCAGGGAAAACTATAAAATTGAATCCGGCAGCGACCTACTCTCCCGGGACCCTGCGGTCCAAGTACCATCGGCCCTGATGGGCTTAACTTCCGAGTTCGGAATGAGATCGGGTGTGACACCATCGGAATAACCACCGGAAATATTTTTATTTAAAGAACAACATTAAAAACTTAATATTAGGTAAACCACAGCTACAACAAGCATATGATATCATAAAGATTAAAAAATGCGACCAAGCCAAACGGGCAATTAGTATTGGTTAGCTCCATACATTACTGTACTTCCACTTCCAACCTATCAAACTCGTAGTCTACAAGTGCCCTTCAGGGAAACCTTATCTTGAGGTGAGTTTCACACTTATATGCTTTCAGTGTTTATCTCATCCATACTTGGCTACTCTGCAATGCTCCTGGCGGAACAACAGAAACACCAGAGGTATGTTCATTCCGGTCCTCTCGTACTAAGAACGAGTCCTCTCAAGTTTCCTACGCCCACGGTAGATAGAGACCGTACTGTCTCACGACGTACTGAACCCAGCTCACGTACCCCTTTAATTGGCGAACAGCCAAACCCTTGGGACCTACTCCAGCCCCAGGATGGGATGAGC
>JAIRXS010000031.1 GCA_031268145.1 Candidatus Endomicrobiellum siamense | reverse complement strand
GCAGAAACTTCGCGTTTTAATGTTTTTGAGGCTGATATATCATAAGAAACCTGTATCAGTGCTGAAACTTGGTTTGCCTGCCTACAAACAAAATCTATTTCTTTGTCGTTTCGGGTGCGATAATAAAAAAGGGATTGGATAGCTGAAAAGCCGCGACGTAACAATTCTACAAAAACTAAATTTTCAAGAAGCTTGCCTAAATTTTTTGACAACTCAAAAGCTCTTGCTCTTACAAAGCCTGTGTCTATCAAATAAATTTTTTTTGGAGCTTTTTGCATAATTTTTAATTTTGAATTGTATCTGGGCAAATAACAAAACAAAAACGGTTCTTCCAAATACTTGCAGTATTTTTGAACTGTATGGACGCTTCCTAAATTCAAATCTTGCGCCAGCTGATTCACTGAAAATGTATTGCTGAAATTGGCAAGCATATAGTTTGCCAAAGAATACAACTCATCGGCATTTCTAACCTTAAAGCGCTTTGCGATATCTTTTAGCAGAATAGAATCAAATAATGAGCCTAGATAACTCTGCGTAAGATTGCGCGCAAGTATTGTTTCGGGGTACCCGCCATTTTGCAAATAATCTTCCAACTCAAGCATTGTTTTGGCTTTTTGCGCAGGTGTATCAGATAAAATATCAGTTTTTTTATATTCAAGCGTTTCATTAAAACTAAACGGCAAAATTTGAATTTGAATATAACGTCCCGTAAGCGCTGTCGCCATTTCCGTTGACAACAACTTGGCATTTGAGCCGGTTATAATTAAATTTATTCCGCGCCTGTAAAGCTTGCTTACCCAAATGTCCCAGTCTGGCAAGTTTTGAACTTCGTCTAAAAGTAAAAAATTAAAATTCGGATATATTACAAGCAGATTTTGCCAAAGCAGATTCTCATCAAAATTTTTAAGCAACAGATCGTCGTCAAAGTTTAAGTAAGCAAAATTTTGTTGTGACAAAATCTGCAAAGCAAAAACTGATTTACCCGCTCTGCGCGGACCGGTAATCAGTTTTATTAACCCTGAATTTAAAAAGTCTTTTGTTGTATCAATAGAAATTCGCTTCTGGTAATCTTTTGACAAAAGCAAATCTCTTTCTTCTTTTTGCTGCTCTATAACGCTTTTTAGCATATTGCCTCTATACAATACATAAAATATGTCGTTTTTATGCACTACAATAGTTTAATTGCATAAATTATACTAAAAGCGTCTTATTATATCAACAATTTGTAATAGGTTGTCATTTAAAAATTTAGAAACTTATATATTCCAAATTGAGATTGCTGTTACATTTTCATTTAATGGTTTAGGTCTATCTGTTAAACAAATAAGACTTCCATATGCAACTTCTTCTATTTTAGACAAAATTTTAAAACTTTTTATATCCACCTCTTTAGGAGTAGCCGTTTTTTTTATCTCTATTGGATAGAATTTCCCATCTTGATGTATAAGCAAATCTATCTCATTTTTATTATTATCCCTATAATAATAAAAATTTGGAGTAATCCCATTATGATAATAAGATTTTAAAATTTCACTTTACAATAAACGATATGGAAATTATGGTTCGTATATTTGCTCGTTTGCTGTTTCAATATATAGAGCTACTCTCTCAACATAATAAATTACAAAATTGTCGCTTTTTGAATCTAACAACTTCTCTAAAATAGCTTCTACCTTAACTGTTTTGCCGCTTCCAAAACGAAGTTGCAATATTAAATCAGTATTTTCTACTTTTAATAACTTTATTAAAGGTTTAACATCAATTTCAGTAATCTTATCTTTTTTTACTTTATTTACCACAATTCTATCTTGTAGCAAAAACTCTTCTAAATCTTTTTGACAAACAGTTATATTTTTAATTTTGTATTCTGATACGTTAACAAGCCTATCCATAGACGGGAAGGATAAAGGTATCTTTTTTACATCAATCAAACTATATCCTTCAGGTAAAACTTTAGATATGGCAAGTTTTACAGTTTCAATTTCAATATATTCAGTAAAATATAGCTCCATATACTCGCTAGTACTTTCTTGTCCTGTAGAAAGCGGAGGACCATAAGCAGACTTTACTTGAGGACTAAAACCTGCAGTAAAAGCAATTGGCAAACCCGAACGTCTTGCTGCACGCCTAAAAACTTCTACTTGTTCTAAATGAGATATATATTT
This sequence comes from Candidatus Endomicrobiellum siamense, assembly GCA_031268145.1. Taxonomy (GTDB): domain Bacteria; phylum Elusimicrobiota; class Endomicrobiia; order Endomicrobiales; family Endomicrobiaceae; genus Endomicrobiellum; species Endomicrobiellum siamense. The sequence continues at coordinate 5,342 of JAIRXS010000031.1, read as the reverse complement.
TATTATTCCTTTTTTAGAAAAACGAAGCCTTAACCGTATAACAGGAATAAGCACAGATGTTTTAGGCTCTATGTAATTATCTGGTAAGCTACATTGTATTTTGTCAAAAGGTTTTATAGTAATATCTGCAGTCTCATTTATACCTTTAATGTAATCTTTATATAAATCCTCTTTTGTAACTCCAAAAAACAAATGATCCCAGGGGAACACTTCATTATAATTCCTGTTTCTACACACATAAAAATTTAAATCTATATTACATTCTTTCAAAGATTGGTCCCAAACATTATTCCTGAATTTATCTGCCCATTGATCAAATCTTGCACCTTTTTTCCAAGCTTTATAAATCACATTAGAAAGTTTTCTATCTCCCTTTGCAATTAGTGCTTCCACTACACTTGCTCTATGATTATGTGCTTTTACATTTGCTGGAAGTAGTTTATTTAATAAGTCTATCTTTTGTTTTATCTCCTCCTCTTTTGCCATAGAAACCCATTGAAATGCAGTTTGAGCTTTTGGCACAAATGGAGATACTGTTATATTAAAATTCAAATTTTTCGCTTCTTTTTTTACAAGTTTTACAATATGTTGTATTCCTAATATATCTTCATCCGTTTCTGTAGGGAGTCCTATCATAAAATAAAGCTTTATAGTTTTCCACCCCATAGCATTAGCAGTAAGTAAAGTTTCTACTATTTGCTTTTCAGAAAGATATTTCCCTATAACATTGCGAAGTCTGTCAGAACCAGCTTCAGGAGCAAAAGTAAGTGTCGGTCTTTTGCTCCTGTTGATATACTGAGCAACTTTAAGCGAACGTTCATTGCATCTTAAAGAGGGCAGAGAAATATTTAAATTTCTATCTTTGTATAAATTATTGGTTTCAATTAAAAGTTTATCTAAATATATATAATCACTACATGAAAGAGAAGAAAAAGTAATTTCTTCAAAACCTGTAGAAAATATCCCTTCTTTTACAAGCTCTAATAATTTGTCTAAGGGTCTTTGCCTAAAAGGACGATAATATTTAGATGCCTGACAAAAACGACACTGGCCAGGGCATCCCCTTGTAACCTCTATATTTAATCTATTATGAACAGTTTCTACAAAAGGGATTATTTTATTTGAGGGAAAGTATGTATTGTTGTCAAACTTTAAAAGTCGTTTATTAATAACAGGTCTTAAATCTTCATAAATTGGTTTTACAAATTTTACTGTATTATCTTCATTATATTTAACATTATAAAAAGACGGCACATACACGCCATCAATTTTAGATAATTTTCTTAAAATATTAATCCTAGAAAGATTTTCTTTTTTAGCATTCCTACAAGCATTTATTATTTCTTCTATAACTTCTTCCCCGTCACCCAAAACAAACAAGTCAAAAAAGTCACAAAAAGGTTCAGGATTAGTTAAAGATGGACCTCCAGCAATTATAAGAGGCTCGTTTTCTGTTCTATCTTTTGCAAATATAGAAATATCAGATAAATTTAAAATGTTTATAATATTTGTAGCGACAAGCTCGCATTGAATTGTAAAACCTAAAATATCAAAATTTTTAATTTCAGTACGTGATTCCAAAGAAAATAAATTCAAATTTTCTTGTCTTAAAATATTTTCTAAATCAGTGTCTGGAGCAAATACTCTTTCACATCTAGCAAGTTTTTTTTCGTTTATTAAGTGATATAGAATCTCCAATCCTAAGTTTGATGCCCCAACTTCATAAATATCTGGGAAACACAAAACAATAGAAAAATCTGCTAACATATCTGGTTTATAAGAGTTTAATTCGCTGTTTATGTATCTTGCAGGTTTTTGTACACGGTTTAATATTAAATCAATTTCTGGTATTTTTCTCATTATTTTCATCCACTAATTACAGTTCAGTAATTTTAGCACATATTATATTAAAATGACAAAACAATATAAAAGATGTATAATTTGACAAAATTTAAAAAGGAGCACCAAATAAAACGACTTGTTATCAAAAAACAATGGTCAGTGTGATTAATTATGAAAAGAAATGATGTAAGAAATGTAGCTATTATAGCCCATGTAGACCACGGTAAAACTACAATAGTAGACTCTTTACTTAAATTTTCTGGACAGTTTGACGTCAAAAGTGACGAAGCTCAAGATACAGTATTAGACTCAAATCCACTTGAAAGAGAAAGAGGTATAACAATATTAGCGAAATGTACTTCTGTAAACTATAAAGGCATTACCATAAATATAGTAGACACCCCAGGCCATGCAGACTTTGGCAGCGAAGTAGAAAGAGTATTAAAAATGGTTGACGGCGCCATTTTAATGGTAGACGCTGTTGAAGGCCCAATGCCACAAACAAGATTTGTATTAAGAAAATCTCTTGCTTTAGGACTTAAACCTATTGTAGTTATTAATAAAATGGATCGACCAAATGCCATTCCTAGCACAGTTGTAGATAATGTTTTTGACTTGTTTATGAAACTTGGTGCAAATGACGAACAACTAGACTTTCCTATAATTTATGCCTCCGGAAGAGACGGCTGGGCAAGCTTAACCATGGGGAAAAAAGGAATAGATATAGAGCCTGTTTTTGCAACTATTATAGAACGTATTTCACCTCCAGAAGCAGACATAGAAAAACCTCTACAAATGCAAATAACAATGCTTGACTATAATAATTTTTTAGGCAATGTCGGAATTGGCAGGATTTTAAATGGCTTAATAAAAAAAGGGCAAACTATAGCGCTTGTAAACGAAAATAATATGGACAATCCAAAAATCACAAAAGCTGTACGCATAGATAAATTCTACGGATTAGGTAAACAAGAAGTGGAACAAGCTCAAGCTGGAGATATTGTATCTATAGCAGGACTTGAGGGAGTAGAAGTTGGCGATACAGTCTGTAATATAAATAACATTTTACCCCTCCCTAGACTTTCTATAGATGAGCCTACAGTTTCAATGAATTTTTTAGTAAATGATTCCCCTTTTGCTGGACGAGAAGGTAAATTTTTAACAAGCAGACATATAAAAGCTAGGTTGGAAAAAGAAGCCCAAACAAATGTCGGACTTAAAATAGAAACTTTAGAAGGTGAAGGAAAATTTAAAGTTTCTGGCAGAGGAGAACTACACTTAACAGTTTTAATTGAAACAATGCGAAGAGAAGGTTTTGAGATCGCCGTATCCTCACCTGAAGTTATATATAAAGAAATTGATAATAAAATTTATGAACCTATGGAATTTTTAACTTTAGATATAGAAAGTCAATACCAGGGAATTGTATTTGAACTTGTAGGTAAGAGATCTGCAAAACTAGAAAACATGATAAGCGAAGGAGAAGATAGATTAAGACTTGAATATATAATACCATCGAGAGCTTTGATAGGCTTTAAAAATGAATTCCTAACAAACACTCGTGGACAAGGTATTATGCATCATAGTTTTTATGATTATATGCCCAAAGTAAATGTTTCAGATCTAAGAACAAATGGCGTTTTCATAGCAAAAGAACATGGAAAAACTACAGCATACGCATTAGATAATTTACAAATCAGCGGACAGTTGTTTGTAGGCCCAGGTGTAGAGGTTTATGAAGGAATGATAGTAGGACAAAACTCTAGAGATAGCGATTTAGTTGTAAATCCTTGCAAATTAAAAAAACTAACTAACATGAGAAGTAAAAGTGCTGATGACGCACCAATGCTTACACCACACAGAACCATGAATTTAGAACAAGCTGTGGAATATATTGCCCAAGATGAGCTTGTTGAAGTAACACCTACATCTATACGTTTAAGAAAAAAAGTTCTAAATCATCTTTTAAGAAAACGATCTTCTCAAAAAGAAAGTAAACAATAAATACTTAACTTATTTTATTGCTAGATTAACCATCCAAGTCTTTTAGATATTCTATTGCTTTTTGAGCTACAAATTGTGGTTTTATTGAGTCCATACATAAAGATTTTTCATGCTCCAATAAACATTTCCCCCATAATTTGTGATCTAATATATGACAACAACCTCTACATACAGAAGAAGTAATATTGATATTTTCAGTATAACCTACAATTTTGGCAGATGTAGGACCATATAAGACTACTGCTTTCGTACCTATAGCTTTGCATATGTGTGTGCAGGCTCCATCTATATCTATGTGAAGCAAAGAGCCTTTCAGTATTGTACAAAGCTCGTCAAAAGAGGTTCTAGAAGCAGTTTGTATTATGTTATCTATTCCCTCAACTTTGTAATTTGAAACACCAACCTGAACAATTTTTATATCCTTAACATTCTCGCTCAATATTCTTAAACAAGAATACCAATGCTTTTTGTCCCAACACTTAGAATCTATATTACAACCATTTCCCCCACTACCATAATTAAAAGTTATATATTTGACACTCTTGTTTATACCAAACTTATCAAGTGGCATAACCTGAAAATTAAGAGTTAGATATATATCTTCTGCGTTATCAACTCCAGCAACAGTTTTTTGTCTAACAATATGATGTAATTCCTTTTTTGTTGATGCAAAAAATCTATTTCTATAATCATTTAAATTTTTTTTTATTTTAATAATTTCTGATTTTGTGTTATTATTAAATACAATTTTTTGACAGTTTGAGGTGTTCTGATATTGCAACATTGGGCTATAAATAACATCGTATTTATTTTTTGTTATTATAACCATATCAAGCTCAAAAAAGAATCTTATATTTTTTAAACCTTTAAACAAAATTCTAGTTTTTCTAGCAGAGTAAATATCAATAACAATATTAGGAAACATCTTCACAATTTCTACTAAAATACTTATTTCTCTTATAATGTCTCCTATACCACCATCCATAATAAAAGCGGCATAAAACTTATCTTTATTTTTTATACAAAACAAAAATGGCAAAAAACTAAAAAAACACCTCAAAACTGCTTTTGTTATATGTTCTAATTTTTTAATAAAGGGTCTACTATCAACAATACCTTCAGTAGTCTCATTTCTTAAAGTAGCAATTTTAATAATTTTATCAAAATTTATATTTAACGATTTAATATCTCCATCTGAAGGGCATTCGTATATCATTTCTAATTTTCACCTTATATATATTAGTATTTTATATGGTAATGTATATAGCAATTTTTATAGATCTGTTTTCATTAACTACTGGGACAGATCTAGAAACGTCAAAATTTAACTGTGCACTTCTTCCTTCTTTATGACCAAAAGAATCTAATAAAATACCTTGATGCATTTCCTGAGCCAAAAGTCCAAGCTTGACCGTTATCTGAAAAAGCACCTCCAATACTTGATCCTCCACCGAACGCTACATGGCCTAAATTTCCTTTAGTATTATTAATGTTAA
>JAIRXS010000006.1 GCA_031268145.1 Candidatus Endomicrobiellum siamense | reverse complement strand
TGTAAATTACCTTTAAGTATGTCTATCACCTGTATAAATTTCTAAAGCATTTCCTGCACAATTTCCTAATGGCTTATCCATATCACTAATAACTGAGTATTTATTCCAATTTTTTTTACCCATATTAATCATTTTTTCTGTAAGAATTCTTGCTTTATCATAGCTTTTCATAAAAGAGCCACTGCCTATTTTAACATCTAACACAAGGTTTTTTACACCCTCAGCAATTTTTTTAGACATTATGCTTGAGCATATTAGAGGAATAGACTCTACAGTAGCAGGAACATCTCTTAATGCATACATTTTTTTATCCACAGGGACAATCTCTTGTGTTTGCCCAATAATAGCAACACCAATTAAATCCAATATATCTAAAAATTCTTTTTATCTATATTTGTTCTAAACCCTGGAATAGACTCTAGTTTATCAAGAGTTCCTCCTGTAGAACCAAGACCACGTCCTGCCATCATAGGTACACATATTCCTAAACTAGCAACAACAGGAACAATAATTAAAGATGTACCATCGCCTATTCCACCAGTAGAATGTTTGTCAGAAGATGGTATGTTTAGAAAAGACAAATCTATTTTCTCGCCAGAATTTATCATGGCATTGGTTAGATAAAAAATTTCATTATCAGTCATTCCAACAAAGAAAATAGACATTAAAAATGCAGACATTTGATAATCTGCAATATCGCCGTTATTATAACAAGCAATTATAAAATCTATCTCTTCTTTCGAAAGTTCTTGACGTTCTCTTTTTTTTATATATTATATCGTAAGCTCTCATTGATAGCCTTATCAACAAATTCAGTTATTATTTTAGAAAGTTTATCACTTGCTTTTTTGCCATTCTCAAGCACCTCTTTATGGCCTTGAACAGTTACTTTAAGAAAATGTGGAATTTTTGAATATAGTATCTTTTTTAGAATTGTAAACTTTTCTTCTAAGTTATTAATACCAGAGCCTGCTATTATAGCAAACTTGGGATTAAAATTTTTTAGAGAAGTAATATATTTGACCGTTTCTTTGATTTTTTTTAATATATTTTGTTCCACACATTTACCTTAAAAATCAAATTTATTAAATATTTTAATTTGTCATTCTATTTTATATAAACACTTAATTGTTAAAAAAATATTCTCTCTAAAAGCTGTTTTATAGTCAAATATTTTCAAGCTTGCATACTATTTCTTTGTCTTCTCCAAACGCCACTGCCAATAAACTTATATCTCGCCCTGCATATTTTTCATAATACTTCTTATTTCTTATTTGTTCCATAGCTTCTTCTATCATTTTTTCTAATTTACTACCTTTACCATATTTTATTTCTACTACTATTACTTTTTTTGCTCTTTTCAATACGGCATCTATCCTTCCCTTGTTTGTATACACTTCTGACTCTACTTCAAAACCTGACAGTCTGTATGTCAATAAAAATTTTGAGCCCTTTCTTCATTTCTACAAATATCTTGTTCAAATCCTGCAAGTTCTTTGCGTCTCCCTTCAACTTCTTCAACTCTTCTTTGTCCATTTTACCTCTCCTTTAGTTTCATTTTACTAAAGGTTCTTTTTTTGAAATAGATTCTTTGTCACCATACTGTAAAACTTTATCTGCCATTTTTTTTACTGTTTTATAAGAAATTCTAATTTAAATAATTGAACTCTTAAAACTGGCGCCATTTTTCATTTTTTGAAGTTTAAAAACATCTGCTATAGTTTGAGCTATGTCTGATAAAGTGTTGCGAATGCCTAAATTTACATCTTTTTTTAATGTTTTGCCATATATTAAGACTGGGACATATTCTCTTGTGTGATCAGTATGTAATTTATATGTAGGGTCACAACCATGATCTGCCGTGATAATAAGAATGTCATCATCAAGTAAATTTTCCATAAATTTAGGTAAGAAATCATCAAAATCTTTTAAACTCTTAGCATATGCTTCTACATCTCTACGATGCCCCCCAAAGCATGTCAAAATCTACAAGAAATGTCAGATACTTTGCCTATGGCCACAACATCTGCACCCGAAGTTTTAATTTCATCTAAAATAGTTGTTTCTGGCGGAGTTAAAGAATAATCTTTTCTGTTTGAAATTCGCGTATAATTGCCATTTGTCCCTATAAAGGGCCTAGCGATAATTCTGCCAACAGCATTGTCGCCATTTAAAAGATCTCTTGCTATTTGGCAAGCTTCATAAAGTCTTTTAAGACCAAAAACTTGTTTATGGGCTGCAATTTGAAAAACAGAATCTGCAGAACTGTAAACTATAGAAAATCCTGTCCTTTCATGCTCTTTTCCAAGTTCTTTTATTATTTCAGTGCCAGAGGCCACAACATTGCTTAATATATGTGTACCTATTTTTTGCTCAAATTTTTCTATAATTTTTTTTGAAAAACCATTCGGATACGCAGGAAAAGGTTTTTTTAAAATTATGCCAGCCATTTCCCAGCGCCCAGCCGTTGTGTCTTTAGCTGGAGATTTCGTCATCATTTTACCATAACAACCTTTTACTAAAATGTTCGGCAAGTGATTTTTGGTACCTATTAACTTATAAAGTCCTAATTTAGCCATATTTGGTAAAGAATAAGATTCGCCCATAAAGTCAAAATATGACCTATTGTATTTGTGCCTTTGTCTTTATATTTAACAGAATCTGGAAGTTCTCCAATACCTGACCTGCACTATCTAAAACAATTAGCACAATTCTTTTTTGCATTTATTTTCTCTTTAATACTTTTAAAGCTGCATCTGCAATGTTTACATCTTTTAATCCATATTTTGCAATTAAATCCATGCCCTCTCCAGACTGCCCAAATTTATCGTTTACGGCAATCATTTCAACTGGTACAGGACAATTTTTTACTATAACTTCGCTAACTGCAGACCCAAAACCACCATAAATTTGATGTTCTTCAGCAGTTACAATAGCTCCGCACTCTTTAGCTGCGACAATAATAGCATTTTCATCTATAGGTTTAATTGTATGTATATTTATAACTTTTGCTTTAATACCTTTTTTCCCCAACATTTCTGCTGCCATTAAAGATTCGTATACCATAGTACCACAAGCCATAATGGCAACATCTCTGCCTTCTCTTAAAATATTAGCTTTGCCTATTTCAAAAGGGGTGTTTTCTTGTGTAAAAATGGGAGTGCTTTCTCGGCCATATCTTATGTAAACAGGACCATCGTTGTAAGCGCTTGCAATTACAGATTTTCTAGTTTCAATTGCATCACATGGGGATATAACTTTCATGTTTGGAATACATCTCATTATTGCAATTTCTTCTAAAGCTTGGTGTGTTGCTCCGTCTGGCCCTACCATAAGACCAGAATGCGAACCGCCTATTTTAACATTTAAATTAGAATAGCAAATGGTTGTTCTAATTTGTTCCCAAGGTCTGCCAGAAGCAAAGACGCCATAAGTAGAAACAAAAGGTATAAAACCTGCAACGGCAAGGCCTGCAGCCATACCTATCAGGTTTGTTTCTGCAATGCCAACATTTAAAAACCTGTCTGGGAACATTTCCTTAAAATTGTTTATTGCAACCGACGAAATTGTGTCTGCTCCTAAAACAAATATTTTAGAATTTTCTTTCCCAAGTTCAACAAGTCCCTCGCCAAACCCAAATCTTGTAGCTTTTTTGCCAAAAAGTTCCACCATATATTTCTCCTAAAATACTATCTTTTATTTCACTAATTCATCCAGTTCGCAAAGAGCTTGTTCAATTAATTCCTTAGATGGAATTTTACCATGCCACTCGACAAGATTTTCCATATAAGAGATGCCTTTACCTTTAACAGTTTTTGCTATTATTGCAGTAGGCTTTTGTTTCTCTGCTTTAAATTTTAAATATGCGTTATCAATTTCATCTAAATTATGCCCGTCTATTTCTATAACATTCCAACCAAAAGCTTTGTATTTGTCAACCAAAGACTCAACGTTCATTACATCTTTTGTAAAACCGTCTATTTGCAAACCATTGTTGTCAACAATACCACATAAATTATTTAAACCATAATGAGCTGCAGCCATAGCAGCTTCCCAAATAGAACCTTCTTGTTGCTCTCCGTCTCCCATAAGAACATAAACTTTATTGTCTTTTTTTGCTTGTTTAAGACCTGCTGCAATACCTGCTCCAATTGATAAGCCATACCCTAAAGAGCCAGTAGACACCTCTATTCCAGGTAACTCTTTGTCCTTTGCAGGGTGCCCTTGCAGTCTACTATTAGCCTTTCTTAAAGTGCAGAGTTCATCTGAACTAAAACACTCAAGCTGAGCTAAAACTGCATATAAAACAGGACAGACATGTCCTTTTGATAAAATAAAATAGTCTCTATTTGGGTCATTTGGATTTTTAGCATTAAATTTAATATGTTTAAAATATAATGATACAACTAGTTCAACTGAAGACAAACTTCCGCCAGGATGGCCAGAACCTGCTAGTTCAAGCATTTTAATAATATCTTTTCTAGCGCTAGCAGACACTAATTTTAGATTTGTCATATCAAGAAAACTCCTTTTTAACAACTGCTAACTTGCATTTTTTCTATATGTTTAATTTTTTCTATTCTTTGAGAATGTCTTTGTTCAAATGGAGTATCAAGAAATATTTTTATTTCATGGCACACTTGGCTAACAGTAGCAGTCCTAGAACCCAAACATATAATGTTTGCTCCATTATGTTGCGCAGCAAGTCTTGCAGTGTCTTCATCCCAACAAACAGCAGCTATAGCTCCCTTTACTTTATTTGCAGCGATACTCATTCCTATACCTGTACCACATAGTAAAATACCTTTGTAAGCTTCTTTATTTACAACAACTTCTGCAACTTTAAGAGCATAGTCTGGATAATCGCAACTACCTGTGCCATAAAATCCAAAATCTTGGACTTCATAACCCAAATCTTTTAAATATTTTTTAACATTTTCTCTTATTTCTAAGGCTGCATGATCAGTACCAAACGCAATTTTTTTTATATTTTCCATAAATTCTCTATAGATAAATTATATTTGATGTATATTTTTAGAGTAATTCACAAGTTTAACAAAAGATTCTACCTCTAAACTTGCACCGCCAACTAAACCGCCATCTATGTCAGGTTGCTTCATAAGTTCAGAAACATTGTCTGGTTTTACAGACCCCCCGTAAAGAATCCTTATAGTATCTGCAAGATTTTTACAAATTTGAAAACACACTTTTCTTATAAATGCGTGAACTTCTTGAGCCTGTTGAGGCGTTGCGGTTTTTCCTGTACCTATAGCCCATACTGGCTCATAAGCAATAACTAATTTAGAAAATTCTTCTTGACTAAAGCCTAATAAGGCTTCTTTAACTTGTTTTTCTATAACTTCAAATGTAGTATTTTCTTCTCTGTCTTTTAGAGTTTCTCCTACACAAACTATTGGGATAATTCCATTAGACAAAGCAGCTTTTGTTTTTTTGTTTACAGTTTCATTAGTTTCTCCAAAATATTGCCTACGCTCTGAATGTCCAATTAAAACATATGAGCAACCTGCATCTTTTAACATAGATGCAGAAACTTCACCTGTAAAAGCGCCTTTTTCTTCCCAAAAAATATTTTGTGCACCAACTTTAATATTTGATTTTTTAACCTCATTATAGACTGCATTAACAGATACAAGCGTAGGGCATATGAGAATATCTACATCTTTAACATCAGCAACTGCAGTTTTAAACTCAGTGACAAAGCTTAAAGACTCCGAAATAGTTTTATGCATTTTCCAATTTCCAGCCATTAGCGGTTTTCTCATATAAAACTCCAATACTTTATTTTTTTCTTGCAAAAGTATCATACTTTTTTTTAAATTACTTTGTCCATGTGTTTATCAACCATCAACCGTTAAGTATGTAAAAGATGATAGAATCGTTTAATTTTTTTATGCACAAAATCAACAAAAACAAAAAGTGCTTTTTCAATGGCTGAGGCCTTATTAAAAATAATGTTTTTGGCAATGTAAGTGTCTTGAAAATGTTGTACAACTGGATCATAATTTAGAACCAAATTGAAATTGAAGTAGAAGATTTTGGTCTTAAGTCTCTTGTTGTTGCTGTTTTTAGTAGACATTATTCAATAATGCTTTTTGAGTCTCGCCACTTTTTTGCAAATACTCCAGTAGGTGTTAACCCTTTCAAGCTACTGTGCGGTCGAATTTCATTATATTGCTTACAACAATGCTCAATAATTGTATGTATAGATTTTATTATATTTATTGTTAAATTTACAAATCTAAGAATATTGGTAACGGGATAGTGTCAAACTTCGTTTGCACCTTTTTAATTCTCTCCTATATGTTGCCAAGGCATCAGGAAAAACTTCTAAAACTTTTTCTATAACACCTGCAAAAACTGATATTGCTACTCCATAGTTTGTTATAGCCACATTTGCTTGTACTGCTTTATTTAACCTTGCTAACATACCTTTTCTATTTAAAGTACATGCTCCACAATGTATTATTAAGGTGTAATCTAACAAATCTTGAGGATAATCTTGACCTGAAACATACTTTACAATTAAATCTTTTTTTGTATATTCTCTAATCCATGTAGGGATCTTTACTCTTCCTATATCATCTTTAGAAGCATGATGTGTACAAGCTTCTGCAATTAAAATTTTATCGTCATCTTTTAAGCAATTAATTTTAGCTGCACCTTTTGCCATTTGTACAAGGTCACATTTGTCTGCAGCATAAATTATTGAAAAAGTTGTAAGTTTAATGTTTTCTGGAGTTTTAGTTGCTATTGTTTTAACAGCTTGAGAATCTGTTATAACAAGAGCAGGAGTTTTTTTTAGATTCTCTAAGGCTGTTTCATATTCTGTATCTTGGACTATATATGAACAAGCGTTTAAATCCAAAATATGCCTCAAAGTTTGTACTTGAGGCATTATTATTTTCCCCCTAGGAGCACCCAAATCTATAGGCATAACTAAAATTACTGTATCATCTTTTTTTATTATATTTCTTAATGCTAAATAATTTTCTATATAATTATCTGATAAGATTTCTAAAAGTATTTTTTTTAAGTCATCTAAAAAAATATCTCTGTTACTATCAACATTTGAGAATTGCAAAATATAAGTCGAATACATTTTCAACTTTTCTAAAAATTCTTTATTTGGATTTTGTAAGTCTGTTTTACTGACAATAACAATAAGTGGTGTATTTCTTACTTTTGCTTCTTTAACAAAAGATTCCTCAAAAGCACCAAATTCATTAAATCCACACATTAATAAAATAACATCGCACTTATCAAAGGCCTTTTTAGTTTTTTCTACTCTAGCTTTACCCAAATTAGATTTATCATCAATTCCAGCTGTGTCAAATAAAGTTATAGGCCCTAAGGGATTAAGTTCCATTTGTTTTTGTACGACATCTGTAGTAGTACCTTCTATATCAGAAACAATAGAAGTATTTTGATTTGTTATAAAATTCATAAGAGAAGATTTGCCTATATTTGTCTTACCAAATATGCCAATCTGAATAGTTAATGCTTTCACATTGCCTCCCAATTTAGACAAACCTTATTTTCCAGTATATCTAATTAAATAATCAGAAATAGCAACCATAGACAAAAATTTTCTTAACAGCTTTTTATGCTCATCAGTTTCAGGTGATATGGTTAGCTTAGAGTTGTTTAAGGTATAAAATGTCTGTTTGTCAGAAAAAATATTTTTGTGAACTGCTATATTTTTATTGAATATGTAATCTCCATAAACCATTATGTTGTCTTTGGAATTTTTAGAGAACAAATCTACACCTTCAGACATATATTCAGTACTTGATAAGGATAGATTATACAAAGTTGGCATTATGTCTAAATGACAGCCAAAAATATTATCATCATATTCTTTTGGTTTTAAAATGTCAGGAATGTATAAATAAAAAGGAACTCTAATTTTGTCAAAGATATTTTCTATATTATAATTATTAAAATTGTGATCGCCAGTTACAGCTATTATTGTATTATGAGCATATTTTGAATTCTTAATTTTAGAAATAAATCTCCCAAGCATTTCATTAGAATATTGATAAGAAGCAAATCTTCTCTTAGCTTCATCTAAATTTTGTATATTATTTTTCAATTTTTCAGGTACTTCTAAAGACAAGGCATTATATTCTTTTGGTATGGTATAGGGTGGATGGTTAGTGGTCGTTAACACATATAGAAACTTTCCATTCTCACTTTTAGATAAAGTTTCAAAAACTAAATCAAAAAGATATTCATCATAAACTCCCCATGGACCTCTAGGTAAATTCTTTTTTATAATTCCACCGCTTAAAATTTCATCAAACCCTAAATTTAAAACAAAAGCTCCAACATTGCGCCAACTAGTATTATCCCCATATATATAACTAGATTTATATCCGTTATTTTGAAATGGCTTTACCGACGCGAAAGAATAATTTTTATATGCATACTTTGATTGAGATAAAAATATGGCATTGGGACGCAGCAATGTATTTAGCAGCGTTGCTTCTATAGCCGTTATAGTAATGTCTCCTTCAGAAGAAAAGTTATAAAAAACTATATCTTTATCAAAATGTTCTTTTAATTTGCCTAAAATGTTGAATTTATCAGAATTATATTTTATTAAATCATTCCCAAAACTTTCCATAATGAAAAGTATAACGTTGGGTTTTATGCTTTCTAACTTTTTATTTACAGGAGTTTTTGATATAAGTAAGTTTTGAGGATTTTCTTCAGGTATTTCATCAAAATCTTTATTTAAAAAATCTGCAAAAGCTTGCCTAATATTGTTTTTATAGCCAGCTTTAAAAATATAATCACTTTCATCTTCTTTAGAAGCTTTTAATTTATGTTCAAATGCTCTTTGCAATGTAAAAAAACAATTAATAGCTGTTTTATTTATAAATGTATTAGATGATATATCAGAGTACACGCCAATAGGCTGTAAACTAACACTGCCTCTTATGCACAAAAATATAAAAAACAATACAACAATAGACATTAAAAACCTAAATAATATTTTTGGTAAGCCAAAATTATATCTTTTAAATTTTAAGAATTTATTAGAAATAATAAAAACTATTAAAAAAAGCAAAATAATTCCACAACTTATTAAAAACAAATTATAATTTTGATAAAAAGTTTTTATTAAAGCTAGAGTATCATCTTCAATAAGACCAAAAATTAATATATTAAGATGATCCTTAAAATATGAATAAAAATAAAAGTCTATACAGCATAATGTTAATATGGTACCTATAAAAATTGTATAGTAATATTTTAGAAAAGATCCTAAAAATTTAAAATTTGACTTCTTGCCTATAACAAACAGCACGACAAACAAAAATGCAGGTAACACATTTATGGCTGCTATTACAGATAAATCAAATCTAACACCCATATAAAACGCTTTAAAAATATCTGGCGTTAAAAGACTTAAATTTATTCCTTTGCTAAAATAAGCAAAAAAAATAAACCTATAAACCGACATAAACAACAAAAATATCAAGTTAAGAGATAATATTTTTAGAGGTATTGTTTTAAAAAAATTCATATAATATCTCTGCTTAATTATTAGTTAAATAACACATTATATTTTTTGCAGCTTGTTTACCCATGCCCATTGCTGAAATTACAGTATCTCCTCCAACAATGTCTCCTCCTGCAAAAACACCCTTTATAGATGTCATATAATTCTTGTCTATCAAAATATATCCTTTAGAATCTATTTTTAAATTTTCTGTAAGAGACGATAAAATTGGGTTTGGGTTAAGTCCTAAAGCTAAAATAACCATGTCAGTTTCTACAATATAATTAGAATTTGATATGGGTATTGGTTTTCTTCTCCCTGAAGTGTCAGGAAAACCAAGTTGCATTTTTATACATTCTACAGCTTTAACAGAACCTTTTTCATCGCCAATAAACTTTACTGGATTTGTAAGGGTAACAAATTCTATACCTTCCTCTTTTGCATGCTCACGTTCTTCTAGTCTTGCAGGCATTTCATTTTCTGACCTTCTATATATAAGTTTTACAGTCTCTGCTCCAAGTCTAACAGCCGTTCTTGCGGAATCTATTGCTGTGTTGCCACCGCCAACAACAACAACATTTTTACCTCTGTAAACAGGAGTATCGTAATTAGGAAAATCATAAGAGCGCATTAAATTAACGCGTACCAAAAATTCGTTTGAACAATATACATGGTTTAAATTTTCACCCTGTATATTTGCAAATTTTGGAAGTCCCGCTCCTACAGATATAAATATAGCTTTAAATTCCTCATTAAATAAATCTTGTAAAGTTTTTGTTCTGCCTATAAGCGTATTTAAAATAAATTTCATGCCAAGTTTTGTTAATTTGTTTATTTCGGTATCCAAAACTTTTTTAGGAAGTCTAAACTCTGGTATGCCATATCTCAACACACCACCTGTATCATGAAGAGACTCAAAAACTGTAACACTATACCCTCGCTTTAATAAATCCCCTCCGCAAGTAAGTCCTGCAGGTCCAGATCCTATAACTGCAACTTTTATATTATTTTTTTCTACAACAACATAAACGCTTTCAACATCATTATCTGCAGTAATGTCTGCAGCGTAACGCTCTAAGTTACCTATAGAAACACTCTGGCCTTTTATCCCTAAAATACAATTCTTTTCACATTGATTTTCTTGCGGACAAACTCTGCCACATATGGCAGGCAAACTAGTTTTATGATTTAAAACTTTTATAGCTTCTTTTGGATTATCCTCTGACAGATATTTTATAAAACCAGGTATATTAATTTCAACAGGACACCCTTTTACACACATAGGATCTTTACATTGCAAACATCTTTTTGCTTCTAAAAGCATTTGTTCTTTAGTATATCCAGTATTTACTTGTTCAAAATCTTTTTTTCTTACTTGTGGCTCTCTTTGCGGCATTTTTATTTTCTGTGACATTTGCACTCCCGATTATAAGAAAAATTATCAAGTGACTCCTTTTCAAAATTTTTGTACAAACCTAATCGTAAAGAAAGTCCTTCCCAGTCTACCAAATGTGCGTTAAACTCAGGTCCATCAACACAAGTAAATCTAATTTTATTATCAACCTCAACCCTGCAAGCCCCGCACATTCCCGTACCGTCAAGCATTATAGGGTTTAAAGAAACCAATGTTTCTATATCCTTTTCTTTCGTAAGATCTGAAACTGCTTTCATCATTGGTACTGGGCCTATAGCATACACTAGATCCCCTTTTTCCCTAACAATCACTTCTTTTAAAACATCCGTGACAAATCCATTCATACCACAACTTCCATCGTTTGTGGCAAATAAAAGCTCGTTGCTTGCTTGTTTTAATTCATCTTTAAGTATTATTAAATCTTTACATCTTGCGCCAATTATTGTAACTATTTTGTTTCCTGCTTTTTTTAGTTCTTTTATTACAGGTAAAATTTCAGCAGCTCCTACCCCACCAGCTACAGCAACAACTAAGCCATATTTTTTTATCTCTGTAGGACGACCTAACGGACCTGCTAAATCTTTTATAAGATTCTCTTCATTTAACAAGGAAAGTTGAGTAGTACTTTTACCAACTATTTGAAAAATTATCCTAATGGTTCCTTCTTTAATGTCCGTCCCAGCAATAGTCAATGGAACACGTTCGCCTTTATCATCAATCCTAAATATTACAAATTGACCAGCCTTAGCATTCTTTGCAATGTCTGGCGCATAGACGTTAAAAGAATAAACGTTGCTTCCAATTTCTTCTTTTTTTAAAATTTTATACATTTTATTCTCCAGAAATATAAAACCAAGTGTCTTTAGCAACCTTAACAATGAACCTACTAACAAAATTAAGGCTACTATAAGCAATCAGGCTGTTGATACTCCTGAGCTTGGTGGAGGTAAAGGTCTTGTTGAAGCTGGTTTTAATACTTCTTACAAAAACATTGGTATTGACCTTTCTGCTAAGTATGCTGATGGTAAGGCTGGCAACTCCATGACTGGCTTGCTTAAGTTCTCTTTTAAAATTTAATTACCAATACACTATAATATTACTTTAATTATAAAAGAACATCCTCTTAAAAAGACGTCCTTTTTCCTATACTACTAAATTTGTATACATTTTTTTTACCTCTTGTATAAATATAACCTATTATTCCCTATTTTGTTCTCATTCCTACTTCTCTCTTTCTCTTCTTCCTTACTATTACTCTTCCCTCCATATACATCCCTTGCCACTCTTCCACTGCTCAGCTCTACTTTATTTCCTACCACTTTTCCTGTACCAAAACTCCTCCCACCAACTATATCGCCCCAAACACCACCTGTTCCTTCCATAAACGCTGTATTGCTTCTAACATCATCTTCATTCCTAGCCCCAGAAACGTTATTAGCACTATGCATAGCCCCAATAACTGTATTCCCTTGTATCCTTATAATGTTACCATCCAGACCTTGATTAAATGGACCCCCACCATTAACCCCCCTACCATTGCCCGATACTTCTGCAACAATATTACCACTATTATTTAGAACAACTTCTTGACCATAACTACTTACTCTACTTATCATCATCATACTCATCATTACTATTACCTTTACTATTGCTCCTACTCCCTTTTCCTTTCCTCCACTACTCATCACTCCTCCCTCTTTTAAGCAGAGACTTCCTTCTTCTTGGTTGTTGGTTGTTTATCCCCAACTCCTTATTCCCTCTCATCTTTTTCTCCATTTCATTCTTTTATCCTTCACTTACTATATGATTAAGATTATCTTGCTTTATCTATAACTTTTTATATAATTCCTTCCTGACACACTTCTTCCTATACCTATAGACAATTAGAATATCTAGTCTTTTGTATCATTCCTTTGCAGCTTATATTTTTACTCCTTCAATTTTCTCATCTGCATTCAAAAAAACTACTTCTCTTTCTTCTTGTAAAAATTCTTTTGCTAGATTGCTTTTGCCACTTCCTTTTGCTCCTGCTTTAAAAAATAATCTTCATACTTTAACAAAAGCTTTCTTCAATACAATTTTCACATTCCCCACACGACTTTGCAATTTAAAGCTTTTGCAAAAATCCTTCTTGCTCAAAGAATTGATATCAATTCTATAATCACTACAACATACACAGTAGCTGGAAACGGTGTGTTTGGAGGAACAAACAATGGCGAGGTTTCAGTTCCTTATAGCGGACCTTGGTCTGAATTCCCTACTGATTCCTCTGACAATACTATACTAATTCATTCCTCTATGTCTAATTCTGTATTCGGTGGAATTAATTATCCCTTTGATACTACTCCTGT
>JAIRXS010000044.1 GCA_031268145.1 Candidatus Endomicrobiellum siamense | reverse complement strand
GCAGAAACTTCGCGTTTTAATGTTTTTGAGGCTGATATATCATAAGAAACCTGTATCAGTGCTGAAACTTGGTTTGCCTGCCTACAAACAAAATCTATTTCTTTGTCGTTTCGGGTGCGGTAATAAAAAAGAGATTGTATAGCTGAAAAGTCGCGCCGTAACAATTCTACAAAAACTAAATTTTCAAGAAGCTTACCTAAATTTTTTGACAAAAGCAAATCTCTTTCTTCTTTTTGCTGTCCTATAATGCTTGTTAGCATATTGCCTCTATACAATGCATAAAATATGTCATTTTTATGCACTACAATAGTTTAATTGCATAAATTATACTAAAAGCGTCTTATTATATCAACAATTTGTAATAGTACAAGAAGACCAAGTGGGTTGATATAATTTGAGACTGTATAATTTTCTCTATGGATAATAATGTTCGTATCAAGCAATGCTTTTTGCACATAATAGTTTGTTATTATTTTTATCTTTGCGTATTAATCAGCACATAATGTGTGCTGCGTCCAGCAGCTTGAACTGATAAGAAACCACGTTCCGACAGGTCTTTAAGTAACCTTATAGCAGTATCTTGTGAAATTTTAAATATCTTGGCAACTTTGCCGCTAGTCATATTGCCGGTAAAGCCATCCATAAGTTTGTTAATAATTTCTCGTTGCGTTTCATTTGTTATATCAAGCGCGTGTCTTTGCCAAAATGCTGCCTTTTCCAAGACTTTTCCGATAATATCGTTGCTGCTTTCTATTGCGCGCTGGAGACATCCAAAAAACCATTCTAGCCATATAGTAATATCTAACGTGCTTGTGTTTGTTTCTTCTAAAACGCCGTAGTAATCCTTTTTTTCTTTTTGAATTTGAGCAGACATCGAATAAAAACGCAAATTTGTATTTTCAGCGCGTGCAAGCATCATTTCGGTTATACTGCGTGTCAGACGACCGTTGCCATCATCAAAAGGATGAATTATAACAAACCATAAATGTGCAATAGCGGCTTTTAACAATGGATTTTCGTTGCCATTGGCATTTAGCCAACTAAGAAATTCTTTCATTTGTGCTGAAACTTTTTTAGGAGACGGCGCCTCGTAATGGATAAGATCACGGTAATTTTTACTGGATACGACTTGCATTTCTTCGGTTCTATATGCAGCGATTTTTATTTTGTGCATGCCGCTATATCCTGTTGGAAATAATGATGCATGCCAGCCAAAAAGCCTTTCATCTGTAAGAGGCATTTTGTAATTATTTACAGCATCCATCATTGCCTGTACAATTCCATCAATGTGATGTGATTCTGGGACTGGATTTTCCAGCTTTATGTTTAGACGGCGTGCTAATGAAGAACGAACTTGTTGAGAGTTTAATATTTCGCCTTCTATTTCACTGGATTTGGTAATTTCTTCGGTAAGGGCATTCAACATAGCTTCTTGTTGTATGCCAAAACCAAATTGTTGCATTTTGCCTAAAATTGTCCCTTGGTTTATTGCAACGTTGGTCAAAATATCAAGGATTTTTGCGCTGTCCCAAGCAAATTTAGGGTATCCATCTAGTTGGTGTATGTAATGTTTCATATACAATCTCCGCGTTTTTTGCATAGATTATAACTTGTAATTTACGCAAAGTCAATTAATCTATGTAATATATACGTAGATTAAGATATAAAACTACTGTGTAAAACGAGTATTTTTTATATTTTTACACATATTTAGTTTGCAATATACCAGACAATCACTTTGCATATTTCCACATAAACTCTTTACATTTAATCCAAGTATATATTATAATTAAATTGTTATTGATTTTATAACAGGAGATTAAAATGTCGAAATTTCCGCGTTGGTTGGCAGATAACCTAAAACAGGCATTGAAAGTTCGCCGTGTGGTGGTTATATCGGGCGCAAGGCAAACAGGCAAAACAACGCTTGCCAAAGATATTTTGAATAAAGATAATATTTTTAGAGCACTAGATGAAGAAAATGTGCGCAAAGCCGCTCAAAACGACCCTTTGGGATTTGTTAAAAATAAAGCTGGCACAATGATTATAGACGAAATTCAGAAAGTTCCGGAATTAATTCAATCAATTAAATATGCAGTTGATAATGACAATCGCCTAGGGCAATATCTTATTACGGGTTCCGCAAATATACAAACTTTGCCAAGCGTGACGGAAAGTTTGGCTGGAAGGGTTAAACATATCCGCTTGCGACCATTAACGCAGGGGGAAATTTTACAAAAAAAACCGATATTTTTAAAACGCGCGTTTGCAAACGATTTCCCTTCGCAGATTGAAGGTTATGACAAAGAGGCTATTTTTGATATTGCGTTTCGTGGCGGATTTCCGGAAGCAGAGCGCCTAACGACGCAGGTCGAAAGAATAGATTGGCACAGAGATTATATTGAAGCTTTAATAAAACGAGATTTAAAAGACGTAGCAAATATTGTTAGGCAAGACGCTTTAAAAGATTTGATAGAAATTATGGCTTCTTGGTCTGGCAAATTTATGGATGTTTCGGCAATTTGTGCACACCTTGGCGTATCGCGCCCCACAATAACGGGATATATCAATGCGCTTGAAACATTGTTTTTATTTGATAGGGTAAAACCATGGATAAAAACGGATTATGATCGCATCGGGCGCATAACAAAAACATATGTTGCCGACACAGGTTTTATGACCGCTGTTTTAGGATATAAAAAAGACGACATTATGCTTGACACGGACAAATCCGGCAAAATTATGGAAACGTTTGTATATCAAGAATTATCAGTGCAGGTCGAATTGGACAGAGATTATTCTTTGTATCAATATCGTGATGCAAGACAACGTGAAATAGATTTTTTAATAGAGCGTAGCAGCGACGGCTCATTGCTTGGTTGTGAGGTTAAGGCCAGCCACAGCGTTTCAAAAGGAGATTTTGTCCATCAAATGTGGTTTAAAAATAATATTGTTAAAGATAAAAAAGCGTATTTGGGGATTGTTTTGTATTCCGGTTCGCAAACGTTATCGTTTGGCGAAGGAATGCTTGCTGTGCCGATAGCGGCGTTATGGCTGTGATAATTTAAATCTACATTTTGAAAAATTTTGCGTTTTGATTGACGACAACGAACGCGCTAACGAAAAGGAACCGATAGAACTTTTAAAGCAAGAACTTGCGGCCCATATTATACCACCGCCAAGAACCACATCGTCTTTGTAGAACACTGCGCTTTGTCCAGCTGTAATAGACATTTGAGCTTCTTGAAAATCAACTTTTACAGAAGACTTGTCAATAGGTGTAATGGTAGCTTTTGCGGGATTATGTTGTTGCCTAATTTTTACAGCTACTTGTATTTGTTGTGTAGGGGCAGCAATAGATCCCCAAGAAACTTTTACAGCAGTTAAACATTTTGAATATAGATCTTCTTTGGGGCCTACTACTATAGCATTTTGTTTGGCTAAAATATTTATTACATATAAAGGTTCTTTTGTTCCTCCAGATAAACCCAATCCTTTACGTTTCCCTATAGTATAATTCCAAATTCCATTATGTTTTCCTAAAACTTTTCCATTCTTGTCTATAATATCTCCAGAATTTATAGGAAACTGTAGTATGTCGTTATAATCGCCGCAATAAAAATCTTGACTGTCTGGTTTTTGTGCTACAGGCATGCCAATTTCTTTTGCAATATTTCTCACTTCTTCTTTTTTCAGGTTCCCTAACGGAAACACTATTTGAGATAAAATTTTTTGATTTAATCTATATAAGAAATAAGTTTGATCTTTTGTTTCGTCAAACGCTTTACATAATTGATACATTCCAATAGAATCATTAAACTTTATATTTGCATAGTGGCCTGTAGCAAATTTATCAAAAGCAAGACCATGTTTTTTTGCTGTTGTTGGCAAAACGCCAAACTTTATATATGCGTTACACCATACACAGGGGTTTGGTGTGCGTCCTTGTTTATATTCATTTCTAAAATTTTCAATGACTACTTTTTTATATTCTTCTCTACAGTCTAATATATGTAAAGGAATTTTTAAAAAATCTGCAATCTTTTTTACAGATTCAATATCATCCTCTTCTGGCCCCAGACAAGCGTCCATATCTTTATTTTTCGGAATTGGATAGGAATTGTCCCAGATAGACATCATGACTCCTATTATGTCAAAACCTTGTTTTTTTAATAAATAAGAGGCAACGGCAGAATCCACGCCTCCACTTAACCCAACTAAAATCTTTTGCATAATAAATTTCTCCACAATTTCAAAATTTGCTATTAATTCAGAACAACGTTAGAGGATGATTGTTTATGAAATCCTTTATTTTGAGAAATAAATCTACCTATAGATTTAATTTTATTTTCTATACAGGCCCTACAGTGGATTGGGGAATCATTTAAACAAATTTTCCCTGGGTATATTTGATACTTTTTTCTGTAAATAATTTCTGTAGCATTAGGCATAACTACATTTGCACCACTTTGCAAAGCTATAATTCTACCATTAGAGTTTAAAGTTTCCATTGCAGTTGTAGCAGGTATATTAATATCCGGCATGATTAAACGTAAAATAGCCATGACTTTAATAGATAAGTCAAAATTATCGTACTGATTTATCTTGCCAAAAGATAATATAGAGGTATCTGGATTATAAATAAATGGTCCGATACCTGCCATGTCTACTTGTATAGATTGTAAATAGACAATATCTTTTGCAATACTTTTAAGTGTCTGTCCTGGGAGTCCAATCAATATTCCAGAGCCAACTTCAAATCCAAGTTTTTTAATGTTTTCCAAACACTGTATTCTATTTTTGAAACTCATTTGAGGATTAAGTTTATTATAAAGAGTTTCATCTGTAGTTTCTATTCTTAGTAGATATCTATCTGCCCCTGCTTGTTTATATGCTTTATATTCATTAAAAGTTTTTTCGCCGACACTTAAAGTTATTGCAATATCTAATTTTTTTATTTCAGATATTATATATGCCATTTTTTTTACAGTATAATAAATATCTTCTCCAGACTGTAAAACTACGGTTTTGTATCCGTAATCTTTTGCTTGTTTTGCTAGACTAATTATATCCTGTTCTTTTATACGGTATCGTTCCTGTTTTAAATTATCTCTTTGTAAGCCGCAGTAAAGGCAATTTTGCTTACAATAATTTGAAAATTCTATTAATGCTCTTAAATGTACTTCGTCTCCTAAATATTTTTTTCTTACGATATCTGCAAAAGAACAAATTTTTTTAGTATCTTTAGATTTTAAAAGATATAAAATTTCATTTTCATATAAATTGTGAGTTTCTATAGATTTTTGCAATATAAGATCAATATTATCTTCCATTGTAATATTGTACAAAATATTAAGAAAAAAATATAAGAGAGGAAATTTGTTATTTAAAATTTAAACCTGGACTATTGAAAGTTTAATCTTATCAAAAACAATCCACATTTAATTTTGGAAACCCTTACAGAAATTGACAACATTACTTTTAATTTATAGAATAAAATTTATGGGAGATCTTGAAATTTTGTCTTCAAAAGTTAAAAAAGTTGTAGAAAAGTTACAAAAACTTGATAGTGAAAACCGTAAATTAAAGTTAGAGCTTGATTATTTAAAGAAAGAAAATGAACAAAATAAAAAAAAATTGGATCAATACATTGTATTAAAGAGAAATTCACAAGAAGTGGTTTCTAAGATAGAGTGTATTATAAAAAAAATTGACACTGTAAAGGTTTTATAGCAATGGCAACAACCCGTGAAAGAATTATGGGTAGAGATATAGAGCTTAATATAGATGATATAGACGAATTAAGTTTTAATAGGATAGTTAATTTTGTAAATGAGCAATGGATGCAAGTGAAAAACGAAAATATTAAAGTTCCCGACACTCAGAAGATTGCAGCGTTGACTGCTGTGAAAATTGCAGCAGATCTACTTAAATTAAAGGATTCGCAAGAAAGTATTTCAAATAATTATAAGAAAAAAATCAAAGATATTATCAAACAGCTAGATGAATACGATTATAATAATTGAAATATTTCATATTTGATCTGCAGTGTTGGTGATGTTTTGACCTTGTTTATTCCTACAAGTCTACTCAAGAGAACAGCAGTCGAGTGTATGCTCGAGGGCTTATGCCACTGTATCTCACTTGAAAAAAAGAAGGCTTTAAACAGGTTAAACTAACGGCATCTGCGGATTTTTTATTATGGAACAAACAGACTTTTTAAAAAATGAGGCTCAAAAAAAATATAGGCCTTTAGCTCTAAAAATGGCCCCAAACACCCTAGAAGCTTTTATGGGTCAAGACAACATTGTTGGAAAGGGGAAACTGCTTAGACGCTTAATAGAATCAGACAGTTTGAGATCTGTAATTTTCTTTGGCCCTCCTGGTACTGGAAAAAGTGCTTTAGCTAGAATTATAGCTTCAAGAACTAAAGCTTATTTTCATGAGGCAAACGCGGTAACAATAGGAATATCAGATATTAGAAAGATAATAGATTCTGCAAAAGCACGTTTAGAAACATCTGGTAAAAAAACCATATTAATGTTAGATGAAATACACCACTTTAATCGTTCTCAACAGGATGCTTTGCTGCCAGATGTAGAAAGAGGCATTATAACATTAATAGGTATAACAACTGAAAATCCTTTTTTTTATATAAATGCAGCTATTATTTCAAGAAGTACAGTTTTTGAATTTTTTGCTTTAAGCGATGAAGCTCTTTT
Organism: Candidatus Endomicrobiellum siamense; assembly: GCA_031268145.1. Classification (GTDB taxonomy): domain Bacteria; phylum Elusimicrobiota; class Endomicrobiia; order Endomicrobiales; family Endomicrobiaceae; genus Endomicrobiellum; species Endomicrobiellum siamense. Next base: position 47,768 of record JAIRXS010000044.1, on the reverse strand, counting down.
AAAAATAATGGAATCTGCTTTAACAGATAAAGAAAGTGGTCTTGGTAGTTACAACGTTGAAATATCAGATGAAGCAAAGAAACATTTAGTTTTGAATTCTAGTGGCGATGCAAGGAAGTTATTAAATGCTTTAGAAATAGGGGTGCTTTCTACAAAAGCTAATGCTAAAGGAGTTAGAATATTTGATATTTTTGTAGCTCAAGAATCTCTACAAAAGAGAGCTGTAGTCTACGATAAAACTTCTGATGCTCACTATGATCATATTTCTGCATTTATAAAGTCTATGCGAGGGAGTGATCCAGATGCTAGTGTTTATTGGTTAGCAAAAATGCTTTTAGCAGGTGAAGATCCTCGTTTTATAGCAAGGAGAATAATTATTTGTGCCTCAGAAGATGTAGGCATGGCAGATCCAAGAGCATTAATGTTTGCTGTTTCTGCATTAGAAGCTGTTAAATTTGTAGGCATGCCAGAAGCAAGAATTATTTTATCTCAAGCAGCAATTTATGTGGCGACTGCACCTAAATCTAACTCCACTTACCTTGCTATAGGAAAAGCTATAAATGAAGTTAAAAATGGTAAAATTAGGAAAGTACCAAATCATCTAAAAGATGCAAATTTTGATAGTAAAAAATTAGGACATGGAAACGGATATAAATATCCTCACGATTTTGATGGACATTATGTGGAACAAAGTTATTTTCCAGATCCTATAGAGCTTTATGTTCCGTCAAAAGAAGGATATGAGAGCAAACTTCATGAACGTTTGTTTAGAATTAAGAAAAAAACAGATAAGAACTAAGTTTTTATCTTTAAGAAATAACTTAACTTTAGAAGTTCTAAAAGACTATAGCATGGAAACAGCTTGTAAAGCAAAAGCCCTTTCCATATATAAGAAAGCAAAAACAATAATGTTTTACTTATCTTGTGGCAGAGAAATGTCAACAGATTTATTAATAAACTTTGCTTTTGAAGATAAAAAAGATGTTTCAGTGGCTGCCATAACAAATATGAAAAGTGTACAAATGCGAGCTGTAAGAATTTTCAAGCTTAAAGAAGCTAACAGGTTATTTTGTGGCATAAGGCAACCTGAAGTAAACAAAAACAATGTGATTAGTAAAGAATCTATAGATTTATTTTTTGTTCCAGGCATTGTTTTTAGTGAATTAGGCTATAGGATTGGCTACGGAAAGGGTTTTTATGACAGATTCCTAAAAGGTATTGACTGTGCAAAAATTGTAGGACTTGCATATGATTTTCAAGTTGTTAAAGACGTTCCAGTTGCAAAGCACGATATCCCTGTTGGAAGTATAGTTACAGAAAAAAGATTTATAAAAGTTTTAGATGTTTAAGGAGTCAATATGGGAATATTTATAATTGCGTTAATCTTTTTGGTTTTGGGTTATTTGTTGCGTTTAGTGTATGCCAAAGTTAATGCAAAATCTGCAGAGCAAATTTCAGAAAGAATTATAAAAGAAGCTAAAATGATAGCTGAAACAAAGACTAAAGAAGCTCTTTTAGAGGCCAAAGTTATTGTTGATAAGGAAAGAAAGGGTTTTGAACAAGAAATAAAAGAAAGAAAACAATCTGTTCAAAGTATGGAGAATAGACTTAATCAGCGTGAAGAAAATTTATATAGAAAAATTGATGCATTTGATAGTAAAGAGAAAGATTTGGTTAAGAGAGAAAAAGATATTTTTTCAAAGGAACAATCTTTATCTTCAAAGTTTGCAGAAATAGAAAAAATAAAAGAAGAAGAAAAAGTAGTTTTAGAAAAAATTTCTAGTCTTACAAAGGAAGAAGCAAAAAAAATGCTCATGAGTAAAATGGAGCAAGAGGCAAAACAAGATGTTGCTATTTTAGCTCAAAGGCTTGAACAAGAAACTCGCGAAAATGCAGATAAGAAATCTAAAGAGATTCTTTCTGTAGCAATACAACGCGTAGCTGCAGATCATGCTGCAGATATTACTACTTCTACAGTACAAATTTCAAACGATGAGATTAAAGGTAGAATTATTGGTAGAGAGGGAAGAAACATTAGAGCATTCGAACAAATTACAGGAGTAGATTTAATAGTTGATGATACACCAGAAGCTATAACGGTTTCTGCTTTTGATGGTGTTAGGAGACAAATAGCAAAAATAGCTTTAGAAAGACTAATTGCAGATGGAAGAATTCACCCTGCAAGAATAGAGGAAGTTGTACAAAAAGTTAGAAAAGAAATGGATCAGCACTTAAAAGAAGTCGGAGAACAATCTGCAATTGATGCAGGCGTTCCTAGCCTTAACATAGAAATTATTAAACTTCTTGGCAAGTTAAAATACAGGACATCTTACGGTCAAAATCAGCTCCAACACACGTTGGAAGTTACATGGCTTGCAGGTGCTATAGCTGGGGAGCTAGGTCTTGATGTTATGTTTTGCAAAAAAGCTGCGCTTATGCACGATGTAGGTAAAGCTGTAGATCATGAAGTTGAAGGTACTCATCATCAAATTTCAGCTGACATAGCTAAAAAGTATGGTGAATCGTCAAAGATGGTAAATGCAATTTTGTCTCATCACGAAGGTATAGAAGCACCCGCAAGTCCTGAAGCTTTTGTTATAGCTGCTGCTGATGCAATTTCTGCAGCAAGACCAGGTGCAAGAAGAGAGTCCGTAGAACATTACTTAAAACGTCTTGAAAAGCTTGAAAAAGTTGCAAAGGAATTTCACGGTGTGTCCATGGCTTATGCTATACAAGCAGGAAGAGAAGTTAGAATACTGGTAGAACCAGAAAACGTAAATGATGCACAGGCTCAAGTTTTAGCACACGATATCGCAAAGAAAGTTGAACAAGAATTAGAGTATCCAGGTCAAATTAAAATAACAGTTATTAGAGAGATTCGTGCTCAAGATGTCGCAAAATAAAGTTTATCACTTTTCCATCACATAAATTGTGATGGAAAAGTGATAAACAACTATAATAGAAACTTCTTTTTTCCATTAGGTGCATCAGCGTAAACAGAGACACTAATAAACATCAAATAGCAGATAACAGAACAGACAGAAAGTAAAATTGTTTTCATGATCAATCCTCTCTGTTTAAGTTTAACATCTTTTACATTAATAAGAGTAATGTAAATATCTGTATTTGTCAATTTGTGCGATTTAACTACATTTTTTTTATTTTTTGATAAAATTAATTGAAAAATACTTTGCTGTGTCAGTTAAGGAGCTAATTTATGGCTTTAGATTTATCGTCGTTTGAGAAGGCTGCTAAAAGTCTTAAAGAGGTATGGGTAGAATTTAATAAAGATAAAACAAATATTTTTGTAAGAGATGCTGTTATACAACGGTTTGAATATACTTATGAATTATCGCATAAAATTTTAAAACGCTTTTTAGAGAAATATCAATTTAGCAGTCAAGAAATAGATGAAATGTCTTTTGCTAATATTGTGCGCACTGCTAATGAGAAAGGTCTTTTACTTAACGACCTTGAAAGATGGATAATATATAGACAAAGACGTAATATAACAAGCCATACTTATGACGAAGCTAAGGCTGATACTGTCATTCTAATAGTTTCTGATTTTTTAGAAGAAGTTGAATTTTTATTAGAAAAACTTATTGAAAAATCTAAAAGTTTATGAAATTAAATATAGAACCACGTCATTTAAGTATAGTGCGCAAAATTCTAAATGAGAATTTAAAAGATTTAAATACCATTGTTTATGTATTTGGATCAAGGAGAAGCGGTACTGTAAAAAAATATTCTGATTTAGATTTGGCTATAGATTATGCTGGACAAAAAATTCCATTTGGAGTATATACAAAATTATCTGTTGCTTTTGAAAATTCTCTTTTACCATACAAAGTTGACATTGTTGACCTAAATTCAGTCTCGGATCAATTTAAAAAATTTATTAATAACAATTTAGCTATTTTAGATTATTAATATCTGGTTCTATCCACCCACAAGTGTCGTCATTCTTTCTGTCATCAAACCAGATACAAGTATAGAAGCGCATTTAACGGTATGTTTGCAGCATTAGGTATACAGATAGAATGAAGTTAAGTATTAAAAAATTTGTTCGTCGTTTGTCAAGATTAAGAACGGCAGTAATAGAAATTGCAGGTAAAGAACATATTGCAGGACCTGAAATCGATGTTGAAACACAAAGTCTAGTAAAATTACTTGAATGATCCGTAAACAGTCAAGTCAGGTGACTTCATTTGTCAAATAAAAATTAGCCTTATAAGTTTACTATTACCAAGGCAAAATTTTTTCCCACCACAGTTGTTTTTCTTCTAGAACTTTTAATTTAGAATCTTTTTGTACTTTTGCAAGTCCTGTAATAGAAGGGGCATAGTATAAATGCACTTCATAAATTTCGTTTTTATAACAGACCTTTTGTACTGTTGCAGGTATTGGAGAGATTATACCGTTTTCTTTGCCGCCAATTAAATGTACTAGATAATGCGAGATATCTCTTTTATCTGTTATTAATGAAAATACAGTTTCGCCTTCTTGGATTTTTTTTATATGCTTCCCATTAGTATCTTCTAATATCTGAGCTTCTAATTTTACAAATCCAATATCGTAACCTGTAAGAGAAATACAATTACTTTTTAAATTGTTATCTGGAAATTTTTTAAATTGAGTTAGATTTAATTCTTCTTCTAGAATTTTGATATCTATATCGCTTGGACTAAAAAATGCTTTTATAATGTCTGAAATTTCATCACTTGAAACAAAAATTATTTCTTTTATTGCTTGCTGTAAGTACAATTTAAAATTTTCTTCAATATTTTGAGTATATTTTTCTAAAGATCCAGTTTCAATTCTAGCTGAAAAAATTGCTTTCTCAAAAGAAAACCAATCTATGTTTTCTGATATTTCGTAGATTGCTGGATTTTGCGAAAAAGCTGTACTAAAACGTAGAGTTTCAGATGTTTTCATGTTAATAGCGATTTGTACTAACCCATACATGTTTTCTTTTAGAAAAATTAATTTGATTTTAAATATTTTTATAACTTTTAATAGAAAACTTATTGTAGATAGAGCTTTTTCAAGATTGTTGTCTGATAAATTTAGTGCTAACTCTGCTTGAGGTTCTTCACAGCCAGTTTCTTCCATTAAAAGTTTAATGTGATCAGCTTGTTTCATAAACTTGGTATCCTTAAATCATGTTTCATTATTTGGCTCTAGGGTGAGCTTTTTGGTATACTTTTTTCAAACTTTCTATTGTGACATGAGTGTAAATTTGAGTTGTAGAAAGATTTTTATGCCCAAGCATTTCCTGTACGCTTCTTAAATCACAGCCTCTATCTAAAATGTGTGTTGCAAAAGTATGTCTTAAAGTGTGGGGACTTACTTTTTTGGTAAGTCCTGCTTTAATGAAATATTTGTGTAAAATTCTTCTTGCTGTTCTTTGCTCTAGCCTATTTAGATGTTTGTTTAAAAAGAGAGGAGATTTTAGATCATAAGGAAGTCCATAAACGCGGCGTTCGTTTATATACTCCATTACAGCATTAAGACATTTATCACCTACTGGTACTAGTCTTTCCTTATTTCCCTTTCCTCTAACTGTAAGAGTATTAGAGATAAAATCTATATTGTTAATATTTAAACTCATAAGTTCTTCTATTCTAAGTCCACAAGAGTACAAAAGTTCAATCATTGCTTTATCTCTGAGGCTAATATTTTCAATATTAAGTAAAGCTTGCATTTCTTTTTCCGTTAAAAATAAAGGAACTTTTTTATCTTTTTTAGGTGAAGTCATTGAATCTATAGGACTTTTATCTAAGATATTATTAATTATTAAAAATTTGTAAAAAGTACGCAATGCAGAAAACTTTCTTGCAATAGTAGGCTTACTTACGCTTCTTATATTTAAGCTTTCTAGAAATTCTCTAATATTATATTTATTTGCATTTACAAAGCTTTTTTGTTTGTTTTGTAAAAATGCAATAAAATCAAGTATATCTTTCAAATAAGCTCTTAAAGTATGATTTGAAAAATTTTTTTCAGCTTTAAGGTACTTTTCAAAAGAAGTCACTGTTTTTAAGCTTTCTTCTTTGATGTCTTCTTTTGTGTTTTGAGTTTCTCGTTTTTGGTTGCTTTGATCCATTGTAAATTCCTACATTTAGGGAATGCTGAGCATGTAAGGAACGGTCCTCTTTTCCCTATTCTTTTTAACATTTCTGCCCCGCATTTCTCGCATTTAAGGCCGGTATGTTCTGGTTCTGGTTTTATAACTTTTTGTCCGTTTTTGTCTATATTGTAAGTCGTTTTGCATTCAGGATATCTTTTACAAGCTAAATATTCTTTGCCTTTAAATCCTACCTTTTTAATTAAAGGACTGCCACATTTATTGCAAGTCATACCTGTTTCTTGTTCTTGTATAGGAGTACCCTCCTTATTTAGAGGCAATGTGGTTTTACAGTTTGGATATCCAGAACAACCTAAAAATTGTCCTGCTCTAGAGTCTCTAATTACCATAACTTTGCCGCAGGTAGGACATTTAAAATCAGTTTCTTGAGGTTTAACTTTTTGTTTTTCTAATTTTACTTCAGCATCTTTTAAATTTTTTTCTAAAGGTATATAAAATTTTTTTAATACATCTTGCCATACAGCTTTATTTTCGGCAATTTCGTCTAATTTTTCTTCAACATGAGCAGTATATTCTATGTTGATAATATTTCCGAAATGTTTTTTTAAAACATCATTTACCACAATTCCAAGATTTGTAGGCACAAATTTTTTTCCGTCAAGACGAACATACACTCTATCTAAAATTGTTTTGATTGTAGGTGCATATGTTGAAGGTCTTCCTATGCCGTGTTCTTCTAAGGCTTTAATTAAGCTGGCTTCATTATAACGAGGTGGAGGTTCTGTAAAATGTTGTGTTGATAGAACTTTTAAAAGCTTTAATATTTCTTTTTCTTTTAAAGGAGGTAATTTTGTTTCCTTTTCTTCGTCATTAATATTGTAAACTTTTAGAAAGCCTTCAAAAATTAATGTATTCCCAGAAGCTCTAAAAGAATATTCGTTTGCAGATATAGTAACTGTTACTGTATTATAAATTGCTTCTGTCATTTGACTTGCTAAAAACCTTTTCCAAATTAAATCATAGAGTTTAAATTCATCATTAGATAAATATTGTTTTATATTATTTGGTGTTCTTTTAGCAGATGTTGGCCTTATAGCTTCGTGTGCTTCTTGGGCCCCTTTAGATTTTGTTTTGTAGCTTTTAGGAGATTTTGGCGTAAATTTATTGCCGTATTGAGATTCTATGAATTCTAAAGTTTCTTCTTGCGCTACTTTTGCAATATTTAGAGAGTCAGTCCTCATGTATGTTATAAGACCTACTTGGCTATTTCCAATATTTATACCTTCATATAGTTTTTGAGCTATCATCATTGTTTTTGAAGCTGAAAATCCCAACCTTCTTGATGCATCCTGTTGCATAGTGGATGTTGTATAAGGTGCGTAAGGTAGACGTTTGCGCTGTTTTGTTTCTATAGATTGTACTTCATATTTTGCGCCTTCTAGTTTGTTAAGTATTTTATCTGCTTCTTCTTTGTTTTTTATAGAAAGTTTTTTAAATTTAATGTCGTTTTTAGCAAAAAGTTGTGCTTTAAAAGAAAATTCTTTTAATAATTCCGCTTCTATACTCCAATATTCTTGTGGGGTAAATTTTTGTATTTCTTCTTCCCTATTGCATATAATCATTACAGCTACAGATTGTACTCTTCCGGCAGAAAGTCCTATTTTTACTTTTTTCCATAATAATGGCGAAAGTTTGTATCCTACAAGTCTATCTAAAAGTCTACGCGTTTGTTGACTGTTTACAAGCCACATGTCCAGATTTCGTGGATGTTTTACAGAATCAAGTATTGCATCATGAGTAATTTCATGAAATGTTATTCTTGAAATTTTTGAGATAGGAAGCTTAAGAGCTTCTTTTAGATGCCAAGCTATAGCTTCTCCTTCGCGATCAAAATCTGTAGCTAAATAAACTTTATTTATATTGTCAGATATTTCTTTTAAGGTGGATATAGTTTTTTTTGCTTTGGGTATATCTATATATGTCGGTTTAAAATTATTTTCTATGTCAATTCCAAGTTTACTTTTAGGCAAGTCTCTTATATGTCCAAAAGAACTTTTTATAATAAAATCTTTCCCTAAAATTTTTGATATAGTTTTTTCTTTTGCTGGAGACTCCACTATAACAAGATATTTTGCCATTTATTACCTCTCTAAAGTCTGCCAAGCAAGTATTAATAAATCCTGAAATATATTTGCCCAGGAGCAGTTTTTATAAATCCCGTTAATTCTAACTTTAATAATATACAAGATGTTTCTAAAATATTTGTGTTTAACTTGTTGACAATTAAATCTAATGGTATGCCATTTTCGCTATCTTCTATCAAATTAAGAACTTCCAGTTCAAGTCCTTTTAATTTTTTTTCAGTATCTTTATTATTTTTTAAAGTAAACCCTAAGATATTTGCTAAATATTGAGGGGTTAAAGCTGCTCCCGCGCCGTTTTGTATAAGCTCATTTGTGCCTTTAGAAACTTCAGAATAAATATTTCCTGGTACAGCAAAAACATCTCTGCCATAATCTGCGCAAATCCTTGCTGTTATAAGTGCTCCGCTATTTAAAGAAGCTTCCGTTACTAATGTAGCTTTAGACAAGCCTGCTACTATTCTGTTTCTTCTGGGGAAAGTACTTTTATCAGGTTTTTGAGTTAAAGGGAACTCGCTTATTATTGCTCCATTTTGAGCAATTTCTTCTTGAAGCGTTTTGTTTTCAGGAGGATAATTTATCAAAAGTCCATTTCCCAAAACAGCGATAGTCCTTGAATTGTTTTTTATAGCGCAACTGTGTGCTAAAGCATCTACTCCTCTAGCAAGTCCAGATATGATTGTTACTCCTAGATTTGCAAAGTAAGAAGCAAAATCTGAAGTGACAGTTTTACCATAGTTACTTATCTTTCTTGATCCTACTATTGATATAGAATTATAATCTGATTCTCTAATATTTCCTTTTATATATAAAACAAGTGGTTTATCTGGTAAATTTTCTAATGGTTTTGGATATAGATTACTATTGTATAATATTATTTTTATATTATTTTTTTCTGCTAATTCAAATTCTTTTAAAGTTTTGTCTGAGTTTAAAGAAGTAATAATTTTCTCAGCTAGAAAATTTCCTATGCCATTTATTGACATTAGATCTTTTTTATTTAGCTTAGCGATAGTGTCTATGTCGCCAAATTTTTTAAGCAATTTAAAAAGTTTTGCAGTGCTTATATCTGTATTAAAAATAAGTTTAAATAAGGACAAATCTCTTTCATTCATGAGAACTATTTTAAGCAATTTATTAAAAATTTGTCAAAATATGCTAGAATAAAATATCCGATTTTAACCATTTTTGATTTTGAGTTTTAATTATTAAATGAAATTTGACAAGAAATGGAATTTTTAGTACAATTTTCAAATTATTGGTGAGTTTGAGTCTAGTTCTACCCGACTTAACAAATAATTTTAATCTAAAAGGGCCCGTAGCTCAGTTGGTAGAGCACCTCACTTTTAATGAGGTTGTCGTGCGTTCAAGCCGCACCGGGCTCATTTGCTCCCATCGTCTAGGGGTCTAGGACACAGGATTTTCAATCCTGCGACACGAGTTCAAATCTCGTTGGGAGCGCTTGTTTTAAATCTAATGGCGCTTCACGCCAAATTCTAAACCGTTTAAACTTTTACAAAAAGTCTAAACGGTTATTTTGTGGAAGGCAATCATGTCAACATTGGTGGTTTTAGGGACACAATGGGGGGATGAGGGTAAAGGCAAAGTTGTTCATTATCTTGCAAAACAGGCAGACTATATTGTCCGTTATCAGGGTGGCAACAATGCAGGGCATACTCTCATACACAAAAACAAACCGTTTGTTCTTCATTTAATTCCGTCAGGAATACTTTTTCCTAACAAAATCTGTCTAATAGCAAATGGAGTTGTGATAGATCCAAAAGCTTTAAGAGAAGAAATTGCTTTGCTTAAAAAAACTAAAATTCCTGTTAATGGTAGAATCTTTATAAGCGAACAGGCGCATGTGATATTTCCTTATCATAAATTAATAGATGGTATTCTTGAAGAAGGAAATGTTAAAATAGGTACTACAAGAAAGGGTATAGGTCCTTGCTATGCAGATAAAGTTAAAAGGACTGGTATAAGAATAATAGACTATTTAGAAAAAGATGTTTTTATAGATTTATTAGAAAAAAACCTTTTAGAGAAAGCTCCTATACTAACTAACAATCATGTCAATATAACAAAATTAAAAAAAGAAATTTTAAAAGATAGAGAAGAACTCGCAAAATTTATTAAACCTTTTATTGCTGACACAAGTCTTATGATTCAAGAGGCAATAGAAAAAAAGAAAAAAGTTTTGTTTGAAAGTGCTCAAGGTACTCTTTTAGATTTAGACTTTGGTACATATCCCTTTGTAACTTCTTCAAATCCTATAGCAGGCGGTGTATGTGTAGGGACTGGTATAGGGCCTACTAATATAAACAATGTGCTTGGTGTAGTTAAAGCTTACACTACAAGAGTTGGGGAAGGACCGTTTAGTGTAGAACTTTTTGACCAAGTGGGAGACTTTTTAAGAGAGACTGGTAAAGAATATGGCGCTACAACTGGCAGACCTCGCCGTTGTGGTTGGTTTGATGCAGTTGTTGTACGCCACAGTGTTAGAGTAAGCGGTGTAAAACATTTAATTCTAACCAAACTTGACTGCATGGAAGATATTGAAACAATAAAAATATGTGTTGCTTATAAATACAAAGGTAAAGTTTATAAAGAATTTCCAGCTTCAAGAACGGTTCAGAAATATGCAAAACCTATTTACGAGCAAATGCCGGGTTTTAATGGACAAATTAGAGGAGTAGCAGATTTTAAGAAATTACCTGTCAATGCGCAAAAATATGTTAAACGTTTAGAGCAGTTAGTAGGCGCTCCTATAGATTTAATTTCTCTGGGAAGAAAAAGAGAGGAAACCATAGAAGTAAATAAAAATATTAAATGGTTTTAATTTCTATAAAATAGGAGATCAGTTTTATATGAAAGTTAATCTTTTACAGTTTACCCAAGACTCCGAGAGGATTTGTGCAATAGCTGCAAGGCTTTGTTACAGCTCTACAAATATAGATGAAATTTCACAAAATTTTGATAGAGAAAAAATTAAAAAACTTTTGTCCAAAGTTATTGCTTCAGGGCACAATTCAGTACTTGAACATGTAACTTTTACTTTTGGTGTAGAAGGTGTTTCTAGAGCATTGCTTGCACAACTTACGAGGCATAGATTAGCTTCTTTTTCGGTTCAAAGTCAGCGATATGTTAAGCTTGAAAACGATCTTGAGTTTATTGTGCCTGAAAGTATAAAAAATAATACAGATCTTTTTAAAAAATACAATGATTTTTTGAATAGTTTAGAAAAACTTTATAAAGAATTTTTGAAAGAAAATATTCCAACTGAAGATGCAAGATTTATTCTTCCTAATGCTAGTGCTACAAAGATTATATTTACAATGAATGCAAGAGAATTAAGGCATTTTTTTTCTTTAAGGGCTTGTAACAGAGCGCAATGGGAAATACGAGAAATGGCTTGTCGTATGTTGCAGCTTGTGAAGAAAGAAGCTCTATTGCTTTTTAATAATGCTGGTCCAGATTGTATAAGAGAAGGTTGTCATGAAACTTATCCTTGCAACAATCCTTGGAAGAAAAGTAATAGTTAAAATATAAGGGGAATTTTGATGCATGATATGTTTGCATTTTTAATAGCCTTAGTAAGTATTTTATTTTTTGCTAAAATTTTTGGGGAAATTTCCTTAAAGCTTGGCCAAAGCACTATAGTAGGAGAGCTTTTAGCAGGTATTGTTATAGGGCCTAGCGTTTTAGGTCTTGTTCATGAAATGGAGAGTCTTTCCGCTATATCAGAACTTGGCGCAATCATACTCCTTTTTGAGGTAGGTCTTTCTACAGATATAAGAGAGTTTTTGAAAGCTGGTGTTTGGGCTACAGCAGTGGCTGTTGTGGGAGTTGTAGCTCCTTATTGTTTAGGATATTTTGTGTTTTTGCATTTTGGATTTACAAATATCCAAGCAATTTTTACAGGAGCAGTGCTTACTGCTACTTCAGTTGGCATTACAGCCAGAGTCTTTATGGACCTCAATAGGCTTGAAACACAAGAGGCAAAGATAGTTTTAGGAGCGGCTGTTATAGATGATGTCATAGGTCTTGCTATCCTTGCTGTTGTTTTAAAACTAGTACAAGGAGGTACTGTAACTTTAGGTACAGTTGCTTCTATAAGTGGTACGGCTATTTTATTTTTAATTTTATCTATTTTAGCTGGGATTCTCATTGCTCCTTCCATTTTTAGGATAGTTTCACGTATGAAGCAAGACCACGTAATATTCATTGTAGGTATATCTTTTTGCTTTATTATTTCTGCTTTTTCAACAAAAGTTGGGTTAGCTCCAATAGTAGGTGCATTTGTTGCTGGATTAGTGCTTTCTACAATCAAACAAAGCGAAGAAATTAAAAGAGACATTAAACCCATTTATGCATTTTTTGTTCCTATATTTTTTGTTTTGATGGGAACTAAGGTTGACATAAGTACTTTTAATCCTTTTGTTGCTGCAAATAGAGAAATTTTGGTTTTAATTACAATTCTTTTTGTTGTGGCTTTTGTTGGTAAAACGATTGCAGGAGTTGTAGTATTTAAAAAAGGGATTGATAGATTTTTGATAGGTGTCTCTATGGTGCCAAGAGGAGAAGTTGGGTTGATATTTGCTGGTATTGGTTTAAAAAATAATGTTTTTGGAATAAAAGACTATAGTGCTCTAGTTGCTGTTATAATGCTTACAACTTTTATTACGCCAATAATATTAAAGTATCTCTTATCAAGACAAAAAGACTAAATAATATGGTAAAAAAACTAATTTCCTGTTTAGTTTTATTATTTTCTATAGTGCATTTTATGTTTGCTGCAGAGAACTTTAATTCTAAAGAAATTGTGTTAGAAGAGCCCTACAATTCTGGACAAAGACAAGAGGCAAATAAAAATGTAAAAGCTCAAGAATTTATTTCAGAAAATGTTTCTTCTGTATATGATAAAGCTAGTACAATTAAAAATAATTTTGAAATAAATAAACTATTTGAAAGTATAAAAAAGTTTGTTATATCAGTAAAAGGAATTGTTTTGAAAATTAAATTGTTTATACTAAAATGACTTAAAAACTATAGATAAAAAGTTAATTTTGTTTTCTTTTAATGATAAAGACTTTGTATAAGTATTTTATTGGAAATTCCTTTATGGGAGAGATAAATGAAATCAAACTATGAAAAATTTAAGTCTGTATGCAGTATTTTAGAAAAATATTCCTTTGATAAATCTAAACTCATTCCAATTTTACAAGCTACTCAAGAAGAATACAAATATTTACCTCAAGAAGTTTTAACTTTCATATCTTCAGCTTTAAATATTTCCCCAGCAAATGTTTATGGCGTTGCAACTTTTTATTCTCATTTTTCATTAATTCCAAAAGGAAAACACATTATAAGAGTTTGTGATGGAACAGCTTGCCATGTAAAAAAGTCAGAAAGTATAATAGAAGCTTTAAGAAAGAAACTTAATTTAAATAATTCCCAAACCACAACTAAGGATATGCTTTTTACATTAGAAACGGTTTCTTGCCTTGGAACATGCGGCCTTTCTCCTGCTGTTGTTTTAGATGGTAAGGTATACGGACAGATGACGCCTTCTAAAGCTATTGCTTTAATTGATCAAATAAAGGAGTAGAAATGGATATAGATTTAGAAACTATAACTCGAGAGTTTGCTAATTCAAGGAAAGATATAAAGAAGAGAATTATTGTATGTGCAGGAACAGGTTGCGTAGCAAATGGTTCTTTAGATGTGTTTGAAACTCTTACAAGTATATCTAAACAGATTGGGGTAGATATTCATATAGAATTAAAAGAAGAAATTAAAGACACTTTAATTTCAAAAAGTGGTTGTCAAGGGTTTTGCCAACATGGACCTTTATTAAATATTTTGCCTCAAGGGATACTGTATACAAAAGTTAAAGCTTCTGATGTTAAAGAAATTTTAGAAAAAAGCGTTCTGCAAGATGAGATTATAGAAAGATTATGTTATCACGATAAAGATAAAGTTTGTAAAGGTCAAGAAGATATACCTTTTTATACAAAGCAAAATAGAATTATTTTAAAACAGTGTGGAGTTGTAGACCCAGAAGATATTAGAGAATATATAGCTAATAATGGGTATAAAGCGGCAAAAAAAGCTTGTATAGATATGACAGAGAAAGAGATTTGCGATGAACTTATAAAATCAGGTTTGAGAGGTCGTGGAGGCGCTGGATTTCCAACAGGAAAAAAGTGGGATTTTACTAGAGTTCAAAATTCTGCTAAAAAGTATGTGATTTGTAATGGAGATGAAGGTGACCCTGGCGCTTTTATGGATAGAAGCGTTATGGAAGGCAATCCTCATAGCATTATAGAGGGCTTGATAATTACTTCAAAAGCAATAGGTGCTGATGAAGGTTATATATACGTTAGAACGGAATATTCTTTAGCGGTTTCTAGAATGCAAAAAGCAGTAAAAGACGCCAGAGATATTGGTATACTTGGCAAAAATATTTTTGGTTCGGATCATAGTTTTATTTTACATGTTATGGAAGGAGCAGGAGCTTTTGTTTGTGGTGAGGAGACAGCCTTGATAGCTTCTATTGAGGGAAAAAGAGGCATGCCTTCACCTAAACCTCCCATACCTTCTCAAAGCGGGCTTTGGGGCAACCCCACTGCTATAAATAATGTTGAAACGCTTGCAAATGTGCCTATAATAATTAATTATGGTGCGGATAATTTTAAGAAAAATGGAACACAAAATTCTGCAGGTACAAAAATATTTGCAATTACGGGAAATGTTCTAAATACAGGTCTTATAGAGGTTCCATTTGGCACAACTTTAAAACATGTTATTTTTGATATAGCAGGTGGTGTTCCTGACGAGGACGGCAATTTAAGTGAAGATAATTTTAAAGCTGTACAAATAGGTGGACCGTCAGGTGGTTGTTTAACAAAAGAGCATTTAGATATTGTTTTAGATTTTGATTCTTTAAAAACTGTTGGCGCAATGGTAGGTTCTGGCGGTTTTGTTGTTATGAGTAAACATAATTGCATGGTAAACGTAGCAAAATTTTTTATGCAATTTACTCAAAGCGAATCTTGTGGGAAATGTGTTTTGTGTAGAGAAGGTACATTGCAAATGCTTTTAATGCTTACAGACATTACAGAAGGAAGAGCAACTGTAAATACTTTATCTCTTCTAGAAGAACTCGCAAGGGCAGTTGCAATAGGGTCATTATGTGGACTTGGCAAAACCGCTTCAAATCCTGTATTATCTACTTTGAGATATTTTAAAGAAGAGTACGATGCACATGTAAAAGATAAAAAATGTCCTGCAGGTGAATGTGTTAAATTATTAAATTATCAAATAACCGACAAATGTATTGGTTGTGGCTTATGTGCTACTAAATGTCCTGTAAGGGCTATTTCTGGAAAACTGAAAGAGCGATATAAAATTGATGTGCCAAAGTGTATTAAATGTGGAGTATGTAAAGATTCTTGTAAATTTGATGCTATTGTCAGGAGTTAATCATGGAAAAATATTTAATGATAAATGGCATAAAAGTTTTTTTTGATAATGAAAAAAATATTTTGGAAGTTATAAGAAAAGCAAAAATAGAACTTCCAACTTTTTGTTATCATTCAGAACTAAGTACATATGGTTCATGTAGACTTTGTATGGTCGAAGTTGAAAGTATGGGTATAATTCCAGCTTGTTCTACGCCTCCAAGTTCTGGAATGGTTATTAATACAAATACTGAAAAAATAATAAACTTGAGAAAAATCGTAATAGAACTTTTACTTGCAAACCACGATAGGGAATGTACGACTTGCCAAAAGAGTCAAAGCTGTAAACTTCAAACTCTTGCAAGAAGACTTGGTATAGAAACTGTTAGATTTAAAAATGTTGTGCGTAAAACAGATAAAGATTTGTCTACATATGCTTTAGTCAGGCAACAAGATAAGTGTATCTTGTGCGGTGATTGTGTAAGGTTTTGTGATGAAATACAAAGTATAGGCGCGTTAGGTTTTGTAAATAGGGGTTCAAAATCTGTAGTTTGTCCAAGCTTTAGTAAAGATTTAGAATTATCTGAGTGTGTATATTGTGGACAATGCAGTAGGGTTTGCCCGACTGGAGCAGTTATTCCAAGATCTGAAGTTAAGGAAGTATGGAAGGCTTTAAGCGATAAAAATAAAAAGGTTATAGTAGCTATAGCTCCTGCTGTTAGAGCCGCGATTGGAGAAGTGTTTGGATTTACCAGAGAAAATGGAACTGAAGCAGCAGGAAAGATCGTTACAGCTTTAAAAATAATGGGTTTTTATAAAGTTTTTGATGTATCTTTTACTGCAGACATGACTATAGTTGAAGAAGCTAACGAATTTTTGGAAAGAATAAAAGAAGGTAATAATATTCCTCTCTTTACTTCTTGTTGTCCAGCGTGGGTAAAATTTGTGGAACAATATTATCCAGAATTTATTAAAAATCTTTCAACTTGTCGTTCTCCTCAGGGTATGTATGGCGCAATCGCTAGGAGGATTATGCCAAATGTCTTAAGTGTAAAGAAGGAAGATTTGGTTGTTGTTTCTGTAATGCCATGTACAGCTAAAAAATATGAAGCTAGAAGAAGAGAACTTGCAAATAATGGGGAAATAGATATTGATTATGTTATAACTACTCAAGAGCTTGCAATAATGATAGAAGAATCTGGCTTGAGATTTCAAGATTTAGACGCTTATGCCTTTGATATGCCGTTAGGTTTTAAAACAGGTGCGGGTGTGATATTTGGGAATTCTGGAGGCGTAACAGAAGCTGTGCTGAGAAATGTCGCAAGTGATATTACAGGCGGTGAGTATGATGAATCGGAACAGTTTAGTTTTGTAAGAGGTGATGATGGTATAAGAGAGGCAAAAATAAATCTTTTAGGTAGAGAATTGAAAATAGCGATTGTATATGGACTAAAGAATGCAAGACAAATTTTAAGAGAATTAAAAACACAAAAGAGAAAATATGATTTTGTAGAAGTTATGGCTTGTCCAGGAGGATGTATAGGAGGAGCAGGGCAGCCTGTTTATAATGACTTGGCCACTAGAAAAAATAGAACAAGAATTCTCTATGAAAACGATAAAACTTTAGAACTTCATAAACCACAGGATAATCCTTATGTGCAGAAAATATATAATGACTATTTAGGTAGTAAGCCGGGCAGTAAAAAGGCTCACGAATATTTGCATACGCATTATACTTATAAAAAACGCTTTAAAGAAAGCGTAAAAATTTCAGAGAAAAACAGTAAAGGGTTAGAGGTTAATGTTTGTTTTGGAAATCATTGTATGAAGAAAGGTTCAAAGGAAATTTTAAAACATATTGTAGATTATGTTGAAAATAAAAATTATAAAGATAAAGTAAATATAGCTGCATCTATATGCTTAGAAAAATGTTTTAGTGCGCCAAATGTGAAAGTTGCTGATACAACAATAAGCCATGCTTCAAATGAATCTGTCAAAGAAGCAATTGATAAGGAAATTAAATAAGATAAAGTGGGATTTATGAGTAGAGTTATGGGTGTAGACTATGGTTTAAAACGGATAGGTATAGCAATGACTGACATATTGCAAGTTGTCGCTAGTCCGTTTGATATAGTTGAAAGTGTATCTTTAAAAAAAGATGCTGTAGCGATTGTTGATATTGCAAAAAACAATGATGTTTCTTGTATAGTTTTCGGCTTGCCAATCAACATGAACGGTACAGAAGGTGAAATGGTAGAATCTATACATAAAGTAATAGAGGCAATTAAATCAATTTCAGATATTGATATAGTAACGTTAGATGAGAGACTTACTACAGCTCAAGCAGAAAGACTGCTTATTGAAGAAGCTAACCTGTCAAGACAAAAACGAAAAGGTTTAAAAGATAAAATTGCGGCGTCTTTTATTTTACAAACTTATTTAAATATGCAATGTAATAAGACTATATAAAAGTCTTTTTGGTTATCTTAAATCTTTTGAGGGGTTAATGCACTATCTAGTAGATGGGTACAATGTAATAAATTCAAGCGATATATTTATATCTAACACATTAGAAGACAGGCGCAGGAAACTAATCAAATTTATTAAAGATTTTAAACCACATGGCAGTCAGAAAAATTCTATTTCAATAATTTTTGATTTTAAATCTAAAAACTCTAATCCTAATGAAACTAGTGGTTATAGTAAAACTTATATAGAGGGGATAGAAATAATATTTAGCGATGGGATGTCATCTGCAGATGACATTATAGTAGAAATTGTAGAGACATCAGAGAGTCCTTATAATATAACAGTCGTTACAGATGACAGAGGTATAAGACGCAGAATTAGCGCATTTTGTGCAAAATACGAAAGTGTAGAAATGTTTTTATCTAAAAGGTTTAAAAGAAAGGATGCTGAATTTATGCAAAAATTTAACAATGATATAAAAGATAAAATAAATAAAGAATTGGAGAATTTGTGGCTAAAAAAGTGAAACTTTATTTATTTATACTTGCGATAGTATTACTTTTTATTATCCTTATGTCGGTTTACTTACTGTTGCCAGATAGACACAATAGAATAATAATAAACCAAGGTGAAACGCTTGGTACCATATCTTTTAAACTTAAAAATAATAATTTAATAATATCTAAAAATTTATTTATAAAATTAGTTGATTTTACTGGAGCAAGCAAAAAGCTTAAGGCTGGAATTTACTCTTTTTCTTGTAAAGATAATATGATTACTATATTGAAGGCTTTGAGGCGAGGTTCTAATGATAATATAAAAATTACAGTGCCAGAAGGCAATACTATTAAGCAAATAGCAAATATAATATTTCAACAAATTCCCATAGATGAAGAAAAATTTATTAAAATTGCAACTATGCGGAATTTAGAAGGTTATTTAATGCCAGATACATATTTTGTTGTTCCAGGTATTAATGAAGAACAAATAATAGATATGATGTACAATGAATTTAATAAAAGGATAACGCCTAATATGTTACAAAGGGCAAAAGAACTAAACATGGATTTTAAAGATATTGTAACACTTGCATCAATTATTGAAAAAGAAGCAGCAGTCTTTGAGGAAAGGACAATAATATCTGCAGTTTTTAATAATAGACTTAAGAGAAAAATTAGGTTGCAATCTTGTGCAACTGTTTTGTATGCTATGGGTATACATAAAGAGAAACTTACTGTAAAAGATACGAAGTTTAAATCTCCATACAACACATATTTACATTCTGGTCTTCCTCCAGGACCTATATGTAGTCCTGGAAGTGCATCAATAAATGCAGCATTATATCCTGCAAATGTAAAAAGTTTATTTTTTGTTTCTAAAGGAAATGGAGAACATTTATTTTCAGATGATTTAAAAGAACATAATAAAAACAAGCAAGAAGTTTCTAAAAACAAAGAGGTCAATTAAGTACATGCAAGAAAAGAAAGTTTATTTGGATAATAGCGCTACTACAATAGTAAATGCTGAAGTTATAAAAGAAATGGAACCGTACTTTTCTGACATATATGGGAATGCTGCAAGTATTCATTCTTTTGGGAGACAAACAAAAAAAGCTTTAAATAACTCCAGAGAAAAAATAGCTTCTCTTTTAAACGCTAATATAGATGAAATATTTTTTACAGGGTGTGGTACTGAGTCGGACAATATCGCAATTTTTGGTATAGTAAACACTCAAGATACAAAAGGTCATGTAATTACTACGAAAATTGAGCATCATGCTGTTTTGTATCCTTGTCAACATCTTGAAAAAAATGGCTATAGCGTAACTTACCTTGACGTGGACAAAGACGGGGTCATTTCTTTAAATGACTTAAAACAAGCTATTAGAGAGGACACTGTCCTTGTAAGTGTGATGCATGCAAATAATGAGGTAGGGGCTATACAGCCTATAGAGGAAATAGGAACCTACTTACAAACAATAAATGCAAATAGAAAAAATAAAATTTATTTTCATACAGATGCAGTTCAAACAGCGGGGAAAGTTTGTTTAAATGTTAAAACATTAAAAGTAGATTTGCTTACAATGTCGGGGCATAAGTTTTACGCTCCAAAAGGTATAGGCGTTTTATATGTAAGAAAAGGAACAAAAATTGAACCTATAACTTTTGGGGGTAGTCAAGAAAATGCACTTCGTCCAGGTACGGAAAATATTCCTTATGTTGTCGGTATTGCTAAAGCATTTGATATAGCAAATGCTAATTTGGAAGAAAATGATAAGCATGTATTATTTTTGAGAGAACAGTTAAAAGAAGGGATTATAAAAAAAATCCCAGAAATAATAGTTAATGGAAGTGGTAATCGGGCTATTTCTAATATTTTAAATGTAAGTTTTAAGTATATAGAGGGTGAAGCTTTGCTTGTAATGTTAGACATGTATGGTATAGCTGCTTCTACGGGTTCTGCTTGTGCGATAGGATTTGGTGGTGGTTCACATGTTTTGCAAGCCATGCGTGTTGACCCTGTGTCTGCTCAAGGAGCTATAAGATTTTCTTTTGGACACTATAACACCCAAGATGATGTTGATTATGTTTTGGAACAATTGCCTAAGACTGTTGAAAAGTTACGTTTGATGTCGCCAGTGTATAAAAAATTTTAAAATTAATTTGAATTCTAAGAATAATCAAAGATAAAATAATGTTGCAATTTATATTAGCTGTTACTCTTTTAAAAAGAGTATTCTGAATGGGCGTTACAAGGTGTGTTAGAGTCAAAGAGATAGGGTCCTATTAGGTTGAAGAATTCCATGGGTGTAAAGGTAGGGTTATTTACAACTAAGGAAGGATGAAGTCTATTGTAATTGTAGTCAAATTGTTTTTGTTTGACAAATTGCTGCAAGGAATTAAAATCGCAATCTAGTTCATTGAAATAGCGCAAGAAGTATTCTTCTTGGCAAGTTCTCTTAAGCCTTTTAAGGCCAGCATTTAAGTTAGGCTTGCCAGGTGGCAAGACAAAAAATCAGTGGCATCTTTGCTTCTTACCTGTTCATAAATCTGATGGACGCTTAATTTATACTTAAGGCTGTAAGTGCAAAATTGCCTAATTTCTTTGCCGATAAGGTCTATTTGAACTTGGCCTTATTAATCGTAGGCAAATTGCTACTTTGGCTGGCCTTGCTTCTTTTGCCAATGACTCTGGCTCTTCTTCTAAGCACCACACAACTTCCCTTGGTACAGACCTTTGGTTAAACGATCTCTCTTTATGTGCGTTCTTGTTGCTATTAAACATAACCTTGCTTTAAAGGCTTTTTATCATCATCTTCTTAATCATGGCAAACTCAAAATGGTTGCTATTATGCGTAAACTTTTAATTATTATCAATAATGACTGTAAAGCTTTTTACGCTTAAACTTCTTTTATAATATACTTTATTTTTCCCTTTGCTTTATTTTTTCTTCCTTTTCTTTTTCTGGTGGTTTGAGTTATGAGATACTACAATCCCTTTACAGATTATAGCTCAAAATAATAAAATGTCAAGAAACGCAGCAGTTTTTAAATCTAAATCTGTGGAATTTATAGTTAGATTGGAAAAAGATATTCATTTTATGTAATTAAAAATTTCATTATTTATATGGCTTAGAAAGTTTTGAAATACCTAAACTAAATAAGTAAAGGAGCGCTGATAAATGTTAGAAATAAGTAATTATAAGGTGTTTAATTTTGAAAATGCAATTCGTGGCGCAAGGAATCTTCTACTTCATAACAGTTTTAATCAACTAAGAACGTGTACAATGTCATATGAGAATTTAGTAAACATTTATTTTTCGCGTTGTAATCACTAAAGTTGTATTAAATAGGTGAAGAAATTGAAAAATATATTATTAATTGTACCTTTAGTGAAGGACAAAATTAAACTAGTGCCTATATGTAAAGATGGATGTAGTAGTGTAAGGTGATTTAAAGAAGAAAGTAATATAGGAAATTTTGAACTTGTTTTTTTGCGATAATATTTTGTAAAATACATGCTAAGTTAACAAAGGGGAAAAAATGCAGATTTCAGCATACAACATACAGCATACAACATACAGCATACAACATATAATGTAGTAAATTCCGCAAGAGCATTTTTTCATAAAAAAGTAAAGCCGTTGTCTGATTTTTCAGACAATGGCTTTTTCATTTTGTCGTTAAAAAAAGGAGGGTGTGTATGAAAAAGTATGAATAAAATCTTCGATTTTTTGTAAACGCAGAAGGCAGATATTAAATTCATGCAAAATTAAGATTGGAGGGAAAATGGTAAAGTTTAAAAAAGAAAAGAGCTTATTTTTTAAGAAAAAAGTAAAGACAGTTCATTGAAAAATGTTATGACAGTTATAGCTTTTCATTGCCAACAAGCGATAGGGAAATAATTTAAAACATATTTGATAGAAAACAACCTGGGATTAGAAAAAACACAGGATTTAAAGAAATTGTATGAAGATGTAACAAGATTTAAGAATTTTTGAATAGATACTGATGATTTAATTAAGCTCAATATGTATATTTACACAAGAATCCTAAATAATTTATATAAATAAAAGAGAGGAATAGATGATTAATCTTAGTTATAGCTTGAACGGATTGGCCTATGAGCCTGTTTGTAAGGCAATCTCTGAAATTGAAAATGCTGGCTTTAAAGGATTCGAATTCTCATTTAATGATCAACAATTGAATCCATATAGAGCAACAGACAAATATATAAATGATCTTATTAATTTTTTAAAGACAAGAGATATAAAACCAGTTTGCATTTCTACGGCAACAACATTTTTTCTATCAACAACTCCACATGAACCGTCAATTATTTCTCTTGACGCATTATCCAGATCCAAAAGAATTGAGCTTATAAAAAAAGGTGTGGATTTAGCCGAAAAACTAAATACTCCAATTGTAAGCTTTCAAAGTGGATACATAAGGCAAGAGAATATCGAAAATAAAGATATAAAACCTATTGAATTCCTGAAAAGTGGAATAGATGAGATTCTAACTTATATTGGCAATA
The DNA here is from genome assembly GCA_031268145.1 of Candidatus Endomicrobiellum siamense. GTDB lineage: Bacteria > Elusimicrobiota > Endomicrobiia > Endomicrobiales > Endomicrobiaceae > Endomicrobiellum > Endomicrobiellum siamense. The sequence goes on along the minus strand of JAIRXS010000044.1, from coordinate 24,564 downwards.
GAAAAATAACTTTAGTAATTGAACCAGAACCAGGAATGTTCATTGAAACAATTAAAGAAGGAGTTGATCTTATAAAGATTATAAATTCGGATAAATTCAAGCTACACATGGATATTGGCCATACATACTGTACAGAAGATAACTATTTAGAAGCAATTGAGAATAACATAAATTATACTGGATATATGCATCTTGCAGATATAAAAAGTGGACACGCGCTTAGGTTCCGGCAAATAGAGAGTTTAAATGAAATTACAAGTCAGCCTGACGACAATGATGATCGTATATGTTCTATCGGTGATGATATTTTGTACCATAATGCAAATACAATATGGAATTTTTATGAAAAACTTGATCCCGATGTAAATGCATCACTCAAAAAACTTGTGCCAGATGTGAGACATATTGCCTTAGAAGAATTGAAATATCAAAAAATATCTGACGATTTGAAGACAGAAGTAAAAGCATACACAGACTCTATCCCGGGCATTTCTTTAAAAACTTTGGAAAAAACTGGACTTGCACTTGCATATCTAAGAAATGGCAGTAATCCAATCATTAAGATGGCAATATGCAATACAGTAAAAGGCAAAGTACATTACCATGAGAGACTTGGATTTGGCGAGATTGACCTAAAAACATGCTTAAAGCTTATAGATAAGCTTGAATATGATGGATTTGTCACAGTTGAATTATACAACCATACTAAGATGTGGGAAAAAGTTTTACCTGAAAGCTATTCATTTATACAGAACTTTTTTACCAACTATTCAAAAGAAGCTCAGCACTTAATAGACGAATAGGGGTGGTCAACACTTGGTGATTCACTTGACCATCGAAATGTTCATGCCCCATACATTCGATTGATAAACCTAAAAGAAACAGAGAACCAAGACTGGATTTCCACTTTTGATCTTAGGTTTGTCAACTCAGGGAAAGAAGAAATAGAGTCAACCACGCTACATTCACTTGAACATTTATTGATTAAACACTTTCGGCGGGTTCTAGGTAACAATTATGTTCTGTTAGCTCCGATGGGATGTAGAACCGGATTTTATTTATGCATCTATGGGAAAATAGATAGATCTCATATGATTCTAAAATATAAAGAAACATTGGAAGGAATTCTAAATGAACAATTTGTTCCATATCAAACACAAGTGCAATGTGGTAATTATCTTGATCATGACCTTGACAAAGCGAAATTTGTTGTTTCCAAGGTTATTAAAAACTTTGGATCAATCGGCATTGTAATGTAAAAATTGACAACTATGATTTAGCATAGCTACAAATGATCATCAATTCAATTAATTCACAAAAAACAAGAGGTGAAAATGAAAATAGCAAAAAACATACTTAAAATTTCTTTTGAAAAGAGAGTGGACTATTCTTTGATTTTTTGTGAAGATGTCTTTGATGAGACTAAAAATATTTTAAACTTCGATATGGGTAGCAAGAGATTTATTATTGTAGATTCATTTATAGCAGATAAATATCATGATAAGATCCATAAATACCTCGCTAAATTTACATCTAATTATAAAATTATACCAGTGGAAGCAGGTGAACTAAATAAGAATATAGATACATTCTTATATATAGCACGAGAACTTGCAGAGTTTGACGTTGATAGACGAAATGAACCGATAATTGTAATAGGTGGTGGAGTTCTTATGGATGTTGGCAATTTTGTTGCAAGTTGCTATCGTAGAGGAGTTCCACATATAAGCATTCCCACAACATTAATGGGATATGTAGATGCATCTGTTGGTATTAAAACTGGTATCAATCTGGATAGACATAAAAATCGCCTTGGCACTTTTGATTCACCGCAATTTGTATATTTGGACAGGTCCTTTCTAAAAACTCTACCCAAACGGCATATTATAAATGGAACTGGAGAAATAGTTAAGATAGCATTAATAAAAAATGCAAAACTTTTTGAATATTTAGAGAGTTTTGGCAAAAATGCCATCGATTCAAATTTTCAAAATGAAGAATCTAGTTACATTCTTAACCAATCAATTATTGACATAGTCGAAGAACTTGAGCCGAATTTATTTGAAGACAATTTGGAACGCTGCGTTGATTTTGGACATACGTTTAGCTTGCCGTTTGAAATGATTAAAGAATCCCCATTGCTTCATGGAGAAGCCGTAGCAGTTGATATTGCATATTCAGCTTGTCTTGCATTAGTCAGAAACCATATTAGTGAAAACCAATTACAAAGAATATTCAATCTAATGCAATGTCTGGGTCTTCCTTGTTTTCATCCTAATATCACGAGTGAGATTTTATGGGAAAGTGTTCAAGAAAGAATAAATCATAGAAGTGGATTTCAGCGCATACCCTTGCCACAAGGGCTAGGTAAGTGTATATTTGCTAATGATGTTACCAAGAAAGAAATTGATAGTTCTCTTAATCTACTGAGAAACGTAATGTATCACTAGAATGCTTTGTAATTAAAAGGTAAAATACTTTGACAGCTAATCTTGGGTCATCAGCTTATAGGTATACGTGAAGCTTATCTCTGTCGCTAAGCGCTAATGAAGTATCTGAAATACAAACGCCTTAAATCGCATAGATATTCTTGGTGAATCAAATTTTTGATAGAAATTATTAGTAAATCTAATCTAATTCTAGAACCCACGAACAAGTCAGATGAAAGAGAATCACGACAATTGCTTATTAATAATTGAGTTTGCTGTTAAAGTGTGTTTTCTTTGTAGTGCCCCTATGCCATATCAAAGGAGGGATCATGAGTCAAAATCCAAGGCTTTACTCTACCCCAACAGAACAAGTTATTGCTGCACTTACTTCACTTAAAACGGGCCAAGGAGTCTTAGTTGTTGACAACGAAGATCGTGAAAATGAAGGAGATTTAATTTTCTCTGCAGCTAGCCTAAATAGAGAACAAATGGCAATGCTAATTCGCGAATGCAGCGGAATCGTCTGTCTCTGTATCACATCAGAAAAAGCATCTGCCCTTGAGCTTAGCTTGATGGTTGAAAACAATACTAGTCGTTTTGGGACAGCATTTACTGTCTCCATTGAAGCTGCATCAGGTGTTACAACAGGAGTATCGGCAGTTGATAGAATTACAACAATAAAAGCGGCAATAAAAGATTCTGCTAGTGCGTTAGATATTTGCAAGCCAGGACACATTTTCCCATTAATTGCACGACCTGGTGGAGTTCTGGAGAGACAAGGACATACAGAAGCCACAGTAGATTTGATGAGACTTGCAGGTCTTCCTCCATATGGTGTGCTGTGTGAGCTTACTAATAAAGATGGAAGTATGGCAAAGATGCCAGAAATTATGGAATTCTCTCGACAACATAATATTCCTGTAGTCTCAGTAAAAGACATTATCTCCTATCGAACACAAAGAGAGGGGCAAAGGGATCCAAACAAAAGAGTCTGTGGAGATAGTACAAGTAGACAGTATACATCTAAATGAAAAAGAAAAAGAAGTAAGGTGTTGTTTTATAATAGCAATAGACATATATGGAAGAACAGTCTTGGCCAAAAAATATAAAAAATAAATATTCAAAGTATAAATTAAAATTCATATAAGTTTTTTTGAATATTATATAAATTAGTATATTTTCCATTAATTTTTATTAAGTCATTATGAGTCCCATCTTCTATAATTTTTCCTTTTTCAATTACTATAATTCTATTAGCTTTTTGAATAGAACCGAGTCTATGTGTAATCATTAATGCCGTTTTCCCTTCTGTTAGATCTGAAAACTTAGAAAATATTTCATATTCGCTTTTAGGATCCAATGAAACTGTCGGTTCATCTAGAATTATGATACTAGATTTTTTTATAATTGATCTTGCTAATGCGATTTTTTGCCATTGAACTTCAGATAAATTTGTTCCGTCAAACTCTTTTCCTAATTGTGTATTATATTCATTTGGCATATTTCCTATCCAGTCATGTATATTTATTTTTTTGCAGCATTAATAATTGAAAAGTCATTTTTTTTTATTCCATTTCCAATGTTTATATTTTCTCCTATGGTTAAATGATATTTCCCAAAATCTTGAAAAACTGCACTTAAATATTCTTTAAATTTATATTGTTTACAAAAATATTTCCTTCTGTAGGTTCATAAAACTTCATAATTAGTTTTACCAGAGTACTTTTACCCGATCCATTCTCACCAACAATAGCAACTTTTTCGCCTTTTTTAATTCTTAAATTGAATCCATTTAATACTAAATCTCTGTCATTATATTTAAAAGATACATTTTGAAAATATAAAGATTCAAATTGTTCTGGAACTGGCAAGAATATTTTTTGATGAAATGGTGATTTATATTGCATGAAAATTAAAAATTTATCAAAAAATAATATTTTATCGTACAGGTATCCAAAATTTTCTAATAAACCTACTAAGTAATAAAGACTTTGTGATAATGCCTGAATTAACAAAACAATTGAGCCAATTTTGATAGAACCTTTCAATGTGGATTTTACTATCCACCAGAATACAAAAGTATTGCCACTGATTGCTAGAATAATTGCTGGATATATAAACAATAATTTTTCAACTCTTACTTTTTTCATGGTTTTATGTAATTTTAAAAATGATTCTGTAAATTTTTTATTAAGAAATTAGAAAAATTAAATAATCTTATTTCTTTAGCATAAAGATTAGTGAGCGCTAAAAAACTAAAATAGGTCATTTTTCTAGATTCAACGCTTCCAGATAATAAAGAACTCCATGTAGCTGCTTGCAATCTGATTACAACAAAAGAATAAGGTAGAGTTGTTAATAGCATCAAAAATGGAATCCACCAATTTAATGTTCCAAGCAATACGAACATCCCAGTAAGACTTATTGTATCTTTTAACATTCCCGAATAAATAACAACAAAATTTATTGGTCTACTGTCAGCTTGGCTTTTTAAAATTTCTATATCATTATAGATTTGAGCATTTTCGAGAGGAACGCAAGCGTAAGATTTTAGAACAAAGCGATAATCCTAAAAAGCAAAAGACTAAACCACTTGCTTAAACCGACAATTTTGACAAAAGCTGTTATTGGTAAAATAAAACTTTTACGCAAAGTGCAAAGTCAAAATTGCGATATTTCTTTAACTTCAAGTAGGCAATGTTCTTAAATTGTGAACAACAATAGGATTGTCTCTGTTGGTTATTTGACTTGTCAGAAAGAGCGTAAAATTATGAGAAAATTTAATGGAATTCTTCAATCTAATAAGAACCCTATCTATTTGACTCCAACGGTGTTGATAGAACTAGTAAAATAAAGTACAATACAAGTTCATTTTATTGTTAATTAGGAGGTAAGAAATGTACATTGATTTAGTGTCAGACTGGCCGGCGTATATGTTTATGGCTTTATTTATTTTTTTCTTTGTGTATATAATTATGAAGGGAAATGCTAAATAAAGGAATTTCAATTGTTTTGGAGTGTAAAATGGCAGATAAATTCTCTTTTGATATTGTTTCTGAAGTAAATATGATGGAAGTTGAAAATGCTGTTAATCAAGCACAAAAAGAATTATCAAATAGATTTGATTTCAAAGGAAGTAAGTCATCAATAGAATTAAACAAGAATGATAAAAAGATTACTCTTGTTGCGGATGACGATTATAAAATGAAAGCTTTAAAAGAGATACTAGAAGGGCGTTTTGCAAAAAGAGGTGTTTCTATAAAATCTTTAAATTATAAACCTCAGGAGAAGGCTTTTGAAGGTTATGTTAGACAAGTTGCAGAAATTATTTCTGGACTTCCGTCAGATAAAGCTAAAGAATTATCAAAACTTATTAGAGAATCTAAAATAAAAGTTCAAACGCAGATAGATGGTTCAAAAGTTAAAGTTATTTCTTCTAAAAAAGATGATTTGCAACAAGTCATATCTTATTTAAAAGAAACTTCTTTTTGTTTGCCTTTACAGTTTACTAATTATAGATAAAGGATGAAAAATGTCTGTAAGCAAAGGTAAAATTTTAATTGTTGATGATGAACAATATATAAGGGAACTGTTGATTCAAGAGTTTTCAAGTCTTGGTTATGATGTTTTGTATGCTGTTGATGGGCAAGATGCTGCATCTAAAATTACTTCAAATAAATTTAATATAGTGATTTCAGATATAAAAATGCCAAAATTTGATGGTATTTCTCTTTTAAAAGTTATAAAAGAAAAATCTCCAGAAACAGAAGTTATAATGATGACAGGACATGCAACGATAGATAATGCTTTATATGCTATGCGTAGCGGAGCTTATGATTTTCTTCAAAAGCCTTTTAATATAGATGAACTTTCTGCTTTAGTAGAGAAAGCTATAGAAAAAAGCGAACTTAAAATACTTGTGGCTTTATATGAAAGCTCAACTGCTATCTTTTCAAGCGTAAAACTAGAAGAACTTTTTCCTATTTTTATCTCTTTACTTAAGAACGCAACTTTATCAAAAGACGTTTCAATTTTTTTAAAAGATGCGCAAGGACAGATGTATTTAGCAACGTCTTCTGTACCGATGTTTGACTCTTCAAGAGGAGCATTAGAAAGTTTTATTCTAAAGATTTATCAAGATAGACCAGATAATAGCGAACCTTTAATTGTTAATGCTGACAATATAAAAAAAGAATTTTCTGAGATTTTTGATTCTGTAATTGAAATTAGATGTGTTTTAGTGTTTCCCTTAGTTTTTACTGGGAAAGTTGTTGGGTGCTTGTTGTTTACAAAAACTTCTAATGATGCTACATTTACTCAATCAGATTTAAAAAATATTTTGGTTTTTGCTGCTCAAATTATGCAGTCTATAAACAATACTAAATTGTATGAAAAGTTAGAAATTAAAATTGCAGAGCTTCAAGCTACTCTTTTAGATTTAGAAACTGCAAAAGAGGAGATAAAGTCTTTAAAAGAAGTAAGTTCATGTCCTTAAAAAATAAAATTATTACTGTTGTTTGCGAAAAAATTGTTTTTCCTGGTCGTTCTCTTTGTAGATGTGAAGATGGTTTGGCTTTATTTACAGATTGGCTTTTACCAAAAGAGAAAGCAGAAGTTTTAGTGATAAGAGATAAAAAAACTTATAGAGAGGGCATATTAAAGAATATTATTTTAAAATCTGATGATAGAATTAAACCTAAATGTAAGTCTTTTGTCGTTTGCGGAGGGTGTCGTTTTCAGAATCTTTCTTATGAAAATCAATTAACTTTAAAACAAGAGTATTTAGAAGAACTTTTAAGTTTTATAACAGGCCTAAATATTTCTAAGATACTACCAAGTCCAGTACAATGGTATTATAGAAATAAGATGGAATTTAGTTTTTTTAATAATAACGGCGAGTTAGATTTGGGTCTTCATGAAAGGGGAAGTTTTAATAGATATATTTCTGTTCCGCCATGTTTTATAGCTGATAAAGATTTTTCTAAAGTTGTGGAGCTAGTAAAGAATTTTGCTAAAAAAAGCAATTTAACTGCTTATAACAATAAAATCCATGAAGGATTTTTTAGACATTTAGTTTTACGTAAAGCTCAAAATAATGGTCAACTTCTTGTAAATATAGTGACAAATGAGCTTACAGTGGGAGAAGATGTATTAGACCCTATTGTAAAAGAGCTTTCAGTTTTTGTTGACAGTTTGTATTGGACTATAAATTATAAAAAGTCAGATTCTATAATTCCAAATAAGTTGATTTTATTATCTGGCAATTCTTTTATAAGAGAGAAACTTGAAGTTGGCGGTAAAAATTTTTACTTTAATATTTCTCCTTTTTCTTTCTTTCAAACGAATTCAAAAGGCACAGAAGTTTTGTATAACCAAGTATTAAAACTTCTAAGACCATGTAAACATGATATATTGTTGGATTTGTATTGTGGTGCAGGTATTATAGGTTTATCTGTAGCTCGCAATGTTAAGGGAATTGTAGGGGTCGATATAATACCAGAGGCAATTGTAAATGCAAAAGAAAATGCGGTCATAAATAGTATTGGCAATGCTCAATTTTTTGTTTCTAGCTGTCAGGACTGGGTTAATACAACAGAGTACAAATTTGACTTGATAGTTGTTGATCCCCCTCGCGCTGGACTTACAAAAGATGTTATTAATTTTTTACTTTCTTCTAAAGCTAAAAGGATTGTTTACGTTTCTTGCAATCTTTCTACTTTGGCAAGAGATTTGCAAATTATCATTAAAAATGATAAATATAGACCGATCGAAATCGTACCAGTTGACGTTTTTGCGCATACCAGTCATGTTGAGGTTATAGTGGCATTGGAATCAAATTAGTTTTTATGAATTGGAGAAATGAGTGAAATGAATAAGATTATAAAATTAGTATTTGTTTTTGTGTGTTCTTTTTTTGTAATAAATGTAAATGCAGATGTTTTAACTTTGGACGATTGTTTAAATTTAGTTTTAAAAAATAATAGTGAACTAAAGTCCATACAATTAAATATTGATGCGATTAAAGGGAAGCTTGCTCAGATAGAAATGGTATATTCGTATTTTTTAAGTGCTGGTGTTAGTTGTGCGGATGATAAAAGCGGAAGACCATTTTCTTTACTTGGTAGACCGTATGAAATTAAAAATCTTGCTTATGATGCAGCTGTAAATAAAATGTTTGGTTTTGGTACTCAAGTTTCCTTTGGGTTAAATGGATCTCATACGGATTCTGTTTTTATGAGCGATAGTGTGAATTTGAATGTTACTGATATTGCTCCATTTATAAAATTACAACAATCATTATTGAAAGATATAAATGGTGGAACTACAAAGGCATCTGTTGCAAAAGCAAAAGCTAGTGCAAAGTCAGCCTTATATTTATTGGAATATCAAAAACAAAATGTTTTGCTTAATGCGAAAATAGCTTATTGGAATTTATCTTATGCTAAAACAGTTATAGATTTTAGAAAAAATGCTTTAAATAGATTAGAGAAAATTTTAGATTGGAATCAAAAAAGATTCAGTATGGATTTAGCTGAAAAGTCAGACTTATTACAATCTCAAGCGGCAGTAAAGCTTGGGAATTTAAATTTAAAAAATGCTTATGAACAAGAAAATAAAGCAAATAGAACTGTAAATCAGTTTTTGGCTATTACAGATGTAATTGTTAAATATGATGTTGAAAAATTTGAAGAAAAAGGAGAAGCTTTTAATAGTGACTATGAACCTAAAAAAATTTGTACAAGACTTGATGTCCTTTCTAGTTTAGAAGATGTAAATAGTGCCACGTATGATCAAATATCAAACAAAAAAACTAGTGGAGCGGACTTAATTTTAAGTGGACAACTTGCGCTTAATGGCGTAGACGAAGATTTTGAGTTTGTTAAAGACAACTTAACAAGAGCTCAAAGACCTTCATATTCTTTAGGATTAAGATATAGTTTACCTTTAAACTTTAAATTAAGAAGGATATTAAATCAGGGCTATGAAGCGGCAAAGATTTCTGCTCAGAAAAAAGCGGAGTATTTATCTATTAAAGAAAATAATGATTGGCAACAACTTTTAGATGATTGGAACGATGCAAAATTAAAAAATATTTTAGCTATAGAAATAGAACAGATACAAAAACAAAGAAAACAAGAAGATGAAAAATTATTAAAAACAGGAAGAACAACAACTTATTTAGTTTTACAGACAGAACAAGCTTTAGATGACGCTACATTAAATGTTCTTGGAAGTATTTTGGAGCTTATTAGAATATCTGAGACAGCAAAAGCATTTTATAGTTACAATCTTGAACTAAAAGTAAATTAAAGTAGAGGATAATGTAATGAATTTAGCAAAGATAGCAATTAAACGACCCACTTTTATAATAGCATTACTTATGGCATTTATAATTTTAGGCGCTATTTCTTTAAGTAAACTTAGCGTAAGAATGTTTCCTGATGTGGAGTTCCCATATGTTTTAATTATGACTTCTTACCCTGGGGCAGGAGTAGCTGAAATTGAACAGCTTGTTTCAAAACCTATAGAAGATGCAGTCAGCGGTATTTCTGCTTTAAAACACGTCAACTCAATAAATCAAGATAATATGTCTGTAGTTTTTTGCGAGTTTCAACTTTCAAAAGATCCCGATATTGCAACTCAAGAAGTTAGAGACAAAGTCGGGCAAATTAGACTTAACTTACCTGACGATATAAAAGAATCAGTAATATTGAAGGCAGATATTAACAGCCTTCCTATAGGAACTATCAGTTTGAAGGCAAAGGGTCTTACATCTAAACAGATGTATGATTTTGCAGACGACGTAGTTTCTAAAGATTTGGCTCAAGTTTCTGGCGTATCACAGATAAACATTATTGGCGGACAAAAAAGAGAAATACATATTAATGCGGATAAAGACAAACTTAAAAATTATGAGCTTACTCTTACATCTCTTGCAGCGAAAATTAAATCCAACTCTTTAAATATACCTGCTGGCAAAGTAAACAGAGGGACAAAAGAAATAGAATTTAGAACTTTAGGCGAATTTAGATCTATTGCTCAGATTAATGATGTTGTTGTAAATTTTTTAGGCAATGATAGACGTGTTACAGTTGGCGATGTCGCTGTTGTAGAAGATGGGGTTGAAAAAGAGGTGTCTCGCGCAAGAATAGATATTAGAGAAAATGGTAATTTTGTTTCTGAGCCTGCTCTTCTTTTACAAGTTTATAGACAGGCAAAAGGTAATGACGTGGCAATATCAGATGGGATAAAGAAAAAGATTGACGAAGTAAATCAAAAGTATTTGCAGTATGATGGACAACCACAACTTACTATGATTTCAGATTCTGCGTATGGTGTGAGAATGAATATAGAAAATGTTAAATCAACAATTATTGAGGGCGTTTTTCTTGCAGTAATTGTAGTTTATTTATTTTTAGCTAGTTGGCGTTCAACCTTTATTACAGCACTTTCTTTGCCAAACAGTTTGATAGGCTCTTTTGTTTTTATGTATGCATTTGGATTTAGCTTAAATGTACTGTCTTTAATGGCTTTATCGCTGACTGTTGGTCTTTTGATTGACGATGCTATTGTTGTTAGAGAGAATATCTTTAGGCATTATGAAGAAGGCGCAAATCCTATAAAAGCGGCTTTAGATGGAACAAATGAGGTTACTTTAGCAGTTATAGCCACTACAAGTACTGTGATTGCTGTATTTTTGCCAGTGGCTTTTTTGAGCGGCGTTATGGGGCAATTTTTTAAAGAATTTGGTTTAACAGTTGTGTTTGCGATGTTCATATCTATATTGGACGCTTTAACTATTGCGCCTTTGCTTTCAGCGTACATGATTCCCGATCACAATGCTAAAAAAGTGCAAAAAAGTAAACTTCAAGAAGTCATAATTAAAATTTTTAGAAAATTTACAGTAGAGTGGTTTAATATATGTTTTAACATTTTAGAGAGTTCTTATAAAAAATTAATATCACTTATTGTAAAAGCAAAAGCAGTAGATTTTGAATATAGCAAGAATAAAAAACATTTTTCTATAAGTTGGAAATTTGCAACTATTACGATCGCAGTGCTTGTATTTATCTTTACTATTGGCGCGGCAAAAAAATATTTAAAAGCAACTTTTATGCCAGCTGCCGAATGGGGTGAATTTAATATTAACTTAGAAGCAAAACCTGGCACTTCTTTAGATCAGATGGATAAATATACTAAACAAGCTGAAGAAATATTGATGAACGATTCCAATATAGAGTTTGCTTCTGTAGCGATAGGGCAAAGTGGGATGTTATCTAGTCTTGCAAACCAGTCAAGCATATATGTAAAAATGATTCCGGCAAAATCTAAAGGAGGCTTTTTTGGACTTTTTGGTAAAAAAGAAAACAAGAATATTCCTAAAAGAACTCGTTCAAGTTCGCAAATGAAAGACTATCTTAGAGAAGTTTTTAAAGAGAAATTTGGCGATGAATTGAAAATTTCTATAGTAAGACAAAGTGTTGGTGGAGGTGGTGAAAGCGAGTTTATTATGGCACTCAATGGAGACAATATAGATGTCTTGTATGATGTATCTCAAGTTTTAATAAAACGCTTTAAGGAAATACCTTATTTTGTAGATGTTCAGTCAAATTATAAAATTGGTAAGCCTGAAGTGCAAATACAGATGGACCCTAAAAAAATGGAAGACTATGGTGTAAGTTCTGTTGTTGTAGGAAATGAAGTAAGAGCTATGATAGATGGTGCTTTGGCAGGCAAATTCAGAGAGAATGGTTTAGAATATGATATAAAAGTTAGATTTGCAGAGGCTCAGCAAGATATTGCTCAAAATTTAGATACAATTTATGTAAACAATGTAAATAATAAGCTTGTAAAGTTAAAAAATGTTGCTTCTATAAAAATGGAGCAAGGCCCTACGCAGATATTTAGAGAAGATAGAGTACGCTATGTTTCAGTGGAGGGTAATCTTGCTACGGGAGGAACAATAAATGAAATCGAAAAAGAGGCTCTCAGAATTTTTAATGAAGAAAAATCAAAATCTGAAAATCTAGAAAAGTGGAAACATGTAGCTTTTAATCTTTACGGTAATTCAGAAGAGATGGGTGAGATGTTTAAGAGCATTATCATTGCAGCTGGATTATCGCTTATATTTATTTTTATGGTGCTTGCAAGTTTATATGAGTCTATTATTACGCCATTTACAATTATGACGGCTCTTCCTCTAGCTATTATAGGTGGTATTTTTGCTTTGCTTATAGCAGGGCAGTCAATTGACATGTTTACGCTTATTGGGATGATAATGTTGTTAGGTATTGTGGCAAAAAACTCTATACTTTTAGTAGATTATATCCAACAACAGATGAGAAAAGGTTTAAATATAAACGATGCAATAATAAAAGCAGGTGTAGTGAGGCTTCGTCCTATACTTATGACTTCTTTTGCTCTTATAGCTGGAATGTTACCAACAGCATTAGGTCTTAGTGAGGTAGGTCAGTTTAGAAAAGGTATGGGAATTGTTGTTATAGGAGGCGTTATAAGTTCTACAATTCTTACATTAATTGTTGTGCCTGCGATTTTTGAATACATGAATAATTTAAGATTGTTTTTAAGAAAACTTGCAAAAAGACCTGAGAAAAGAATGATAGACTATACAGAAGAGGCGCTTCATAAACAAGATCTATAAATTATGAAATATTTTAAACAGTTAAGGGGGCAAGCGTTAGTAGAGGCTGCTTTAATTGTTCCTTTAATTATTGTTTTCCTTTTTACAATTGTATACTTTGCTTCACTTGTACTGACTTGGCAACAAATCGTAACGGCAACAAAATACGGCATAGATTTAATTGCTTATACTGATTTTGATAAAAAATATATAGAAAACGATATAAAAGATTATCTTTGTAATGCAAAAACGCTCGGTAGGACTTTGGACTCAAAAAAACTAAGCATAGCAATACAGATAAATGATTACATGCCGCTAGATGTAGATTTACTTGATATAACAGATTTACATTCTTTAGATGTTTTTAGTTCTATTAAACAGTTAGTTCCAAAAAAATCTTTTGTGGAAATAACATATTCATATAAAATGCCTAGAATATTAAAAATTATAGGGAAAGATAATATTAAAATAAGTTCTAAATTAGAAGTTTTATCGGGAACTGGAAATCCAAAGTTTTCAAGACGCAAAACAAAATATAAGGAGAGATGGTAGATGCTAAACTTCAACTGGATTAAAAGACATAAAGGACAAGGAATGGTAGAGTATATTCTTATTATAGCAGTTGTTGTAGGCATAGTTTTTGTTGCATATAAGTCTTTAGGTAAAAAAGTTAAAAGTAAATTTGAAAGCGCTGCAAAAGTTGTTCAAAAAGCTGACAAAGAATAGGCTATGAGTAATAAAAAAATATTATTTATAGCTATAGTTTTTGCAATACTTTCTTTGTTTTTTGCATATATTTATATTTCAGATTTAGAAACAAAATATAAAGTTATGACGGAGCCTGTTAAAGTAGTTGTAGCTTTGCAGGTTATACCTCAAGGCACGGTTATAAAACAAGAGATGCTTTCGGAGAAATATGTGCCCAAGGAATATGCTCAACCAAAAGTCTTTAATGATATAAAAGAAATTTGTTTACCTGATGGCTCTAGCGAGTATATATCCTTAAATACAATAGAAGAAAATGAACAGGTACTTTCAAGTAAGTTGTCAAAAATAAGCGAATATGGAATAAGTAATTTGGTGCCAGATGGTACGAAAGCGTTGCTAGTGACTTTTGACATAGATAGTGCAGGTATTTTATCACCTGGAAGTAAAATTGATATTTTTGCAGTAGTCGAATATACAGACTCTAATAGACAATTACAAGATACGGTATTTCCTATAGCGCAAAATATTTTAGTTTTAGCTGTAGGTAATAACTACATAGGTTCTGTAAAAAAGCAAGATGACGAAAATAGCAATACCAATATATTAACCTTAGCTTTGTCTACAGAAGATGCCCAAAAAGTTATCCTTTTTGCTCAAAAAGGGAGTTTAAAGTATCTAATAAGACCTAACGGTGACATAAAAGATTATAACGTTGAGCCTTTGAAAGCTTCATCTATAATTAAAGATGTTTCAAGAGTCATAAACAATCAAAATTATACGAGAGATGTAAAATTTACAAATCAAAAAGAAGTTTTAGAGATAATAAATAAGTATGTAAATGTAAACAAATAATAATTTATTTGAGGCATAAAATGCTTTTAATATCTCCAAGTAGCTTTTCCTTGTTGCAATGTAATCTTATAGCTTATGGTTTAGAGTCTATAAATTCCAATAAAAAAACTGATAGTATAATTATAGATTTTTCATTGCCAGATTCAAGTGCTTTTTGGTCTATTTACAAAAACTCAGTAAAATATATAGAAGATATTTTGCCTGTTTTGTCTAGTGGGAATTTTAATATTATAAAAGATTATTTATCTTCTCATGGAAGTAGTAGTGTTTTGTGTGTTAAAGATGCATTTGAAAATATAAATAATATAGAAAGTATAATATACCTTGTATCTATTTTAGATACATATTTTAAAAATGTATATGTTGTTTTACCATGTCATACAAGTAAAAATGTTTTGCGTTTAATTACAGAAGCAAAATATTGTCTTATACCTTATTTTTCCGACAGTTTATCTACAAAAAAAGCTCTTTTGTCTTTACAAGAATATAGTTTTCTAAATAGCGCTTTGAAATTTATATTGTTTAGACTGAATTTAAATTATGATTTTTATTGTGACAATATGTTAGGAAATTTCAATATAGCTGATGTCGTTAATGCTGACTTTAACGGTTTTATTCAAGAGCAAATTTTATCTCCAACATTTTCATATAGAGATAAGTCAAATTCTTATGTTTTAGCTTTAGAAAAAATTGTGAATTTAAATTTTTTAAAGACAGAAATTCAAGGTTCGTCTTATTATCAAAACGAAAACGTTTACAAGGAGCTTAAAAGCAATATATATAAAACACTTGTTGAAGAGATGAAAGAGTTTATTCAAGAAAAGGATGAAAAGAAGTTAAAAGATATCACAAAAAATGTTGTATTAAAGACAATAAAGATCAATAATTTAAATTTGCCAAAAGAAATTCTTAATAAGTTACTTAAAGAGCTTTGTGATGAAATATCAGGTCTTGGAGTTTTGGAAGACTTGTTAAAAGATCCTTCAATTACAGAAATAATGGTAAACGGGCACAAAAATATATTTATTGAAAAGTTTGGAAAAATATTTAAAACAGATCTATCGTTCCCAAGTGAAAAAAATCTTAGAATAATCATAGATAGAATAATCCATAGAGTAGGTAGGCATATAGATGAAGCCTCTCCTATTGTAGATGCTAGACTGATAGATGGTTCTAGGGTTAATGCTGTAATACACCCTGTAGCTTTAAATGGTAGTATTGTAACAATAAGAAAATTCTCTAAAGATAAACTTTCAATAGATTCATTAATTTCCTCAAATAGCATAAGTAAAAATATGGTTAAGTTTTTAGAAACTGCAGTTTTGTTAAAGAAAAATATTATTGTTTCTGGTGGAACTGGTACAGGGAAGACTACTTTATTAAATATAATATCCTCTTTTATTCCTGAAACTGAAAGATTAATAACTATAGAAGATTCTGCAGAACTAAATCTGCAGCAAAAGCATGTTGTAAGGCTTGAAAGCAGACCTAAATCTCAAGAAGGTACAGGAGAAATAAATATTAGAAAGCTTGTTATAAATGCTTTAAGAATGCGGCCAGATAGAATAATTGTTGGAGAATGTCGTAGTGGCGAAGCTTTAGATATGTTGCAGGCAATGTCTACAGGTCATGAAGGAAGTCTTACTACTTTACATGCAAATTCACCTCACGATGCTATTTCAAGACTTACAACAATGATTTTTATGGCAGGTATAGACATTCCTGAAAGGTCTATAGTAACACAAATTGCATCTACTATTGATATTATTGTACAGCTTTCAAGGTATCAAGATGGGTCAAGAAAAATATCTTCAATTTCGCACATAAATAGAATAAACGATGATAATATATACGAGATAAAACCTATTTTTCAGTATGTCCAAAAGTCTTTTGACAATGGCACTGTGTGTGGAGATTTTATGTTTTGTGATTATATTCCAGAATTTCTCAATTTGGCACATCGCAATGGATTTAATATAGACATGAGATATTTTAAATGAAAGAACTTTTATTTTTGTTCTCTTTATTTATGTTTATATTTTGTTTAATGTGTTTTATTTTAAAGGTTAATTTAACACAAAACATAAAGTTTAAAAATAAAAATAGTTTTTGGAATCTTTTAAGAAAAAAAATAGTGTTTGCTTTATTTATTGTGTTTATTGTATCCTTTTTTGTACTAGAAAATATTATTTTCTCGCTAATTTTATGTATTTTATATGCTTATTTTAATTGGCATATAAACTTTATAAAGCAACAAAAAGTTTCAAATCTTTTTGACTTGCAGATTTTAGAAGCTTTAACTATTATAAAAAATTCTTTACAGTCAGGGCGAACTATAACAAATGCTATAGTGGATGTAAAAAATGAACTTAAAGAACCTATAAGAAGCGAGTTTGAACAAATATCAAAATCTCTGTCTTTAGGTTTAAGTTTCGATGAAGCAATAGAACAGGCATCTTTTAAAACTAATAGCAAGGAATTTAAATTTATATTAAATACACTTAAGATATCTAAAGATACAGGTGCAAGTTTAAAAGGCATATTTGATCAAATTATAGAGTTAGTATCTAAAAGAACTGTAACTAAATCAAAGATAAATGCGTTAACATCGCAGGGCAAGCTTTCAGGAAATATTGTAAGTTTAGTCCCTTTTGGTATAATTTTTATGATGTATTTAATAGAACCTGATATGATGCAACCTTTGTTTGTAACTTCAGTGGGCAATATTTTGCTTTTAATAGTTGTTATTATGGTTGTTTTAGGTTCTTTTATAGTCAGAAAAATGACGGAGATAAACTTTTAATGATAATACTTTTTTATTTTAGCTTTACAATTTTTATCTTTTCTGTTGTTTCTGTTATATGCAATAAAATATCTAAAATTGAGAAAGCTAACAAAGTGGAAAGTTTTATAAATAAAAGAAACAATAAAAATATTTTAAAATTTTTTATTTTTAATATTTCATCAAAGTTAGGTAATTTGTTTAGATACATAAAAAATAAAAAGTTTTTAAATTATATTAGCAAGATTGAATCAAATTTATACTCTATAAACTCTGATACTAAAGCAGTTGATACTTATAGTTTTTTTGCATCACAAATATTATCTGCTATTTCTGGAGTATTGATTTGTGCAGTATTTATAAGCAGGAATATTTTTATTGTCATTTTAATTGCTTTATTATTCTTTTTTCTTCCTCTTATAAAAATTAAAGAACAATTGAAAAAAAGAAAAGAACTTGTTTTAAAACAAATTCCAGATGTGGCAGATTTACTTTCAATCATGTTAGCTGCAGGATTAGATTTTTATAGAGCTAGTGATAAAATTGTAAATATTTTGGAAGGACCTTTAATTTTTGATTTTAAAGATGCCTTATCAAAGATATCATTAGGATATGACAAAACAATTGCTTTTGCAGAAATGACTGCTAAAACAGACATTAGAGAACTTTCTTTTTTTATTCGCGTTATTAACACGTCTTTAGATTCTGGTTGTGGTATGGCCGAGTCCCTTAAGCGTTTATCGAGTTCTTTAAGACAAGACATTTATTTTCATGCAGAAAAAAAAGCTCACCAAGCTCCTATAAGAATTCTTATTCCATTAATTTTGTTGATATTTCCTACAATTTTTATAGTTATATTTGGTCCCATAGCTATTAATTTTTTAAGTTTTGGCGCATAACAAACAGAGGCATAAATATAAAGGAAAACAATATTTATTTTTTTCAGGTTTTTGTTAATAGACAAAATGAAAAATATTGTATACAATTCTTAAATATGAAAAAGTTAAAAGCAATAAGCTCTATTATTTTGCTTTTTTGTACTTTCCTTCCTTTGTTTGGCTATGCAAATGTAAACTTTACAAATCAAAGTGATGTAGATGATGATTTTAAATGGACACAAATAACAAACTCAAATCCAGGCATTTTCTTTGGCAATTTTGATATTGCTTCTGGAAAACAACCTATAGATAATTCTATTATATGTTCTGAGAGTCAAAGTGTTATAAGGACTTTAAGCGCTTCTAGCAATAATAAGTTTTTTTATTTTGATGTAAGGCAGGGTTATGTAACGATAAATAATATTGCTCTGCAAAAGGGCAAACACACACTTACAACTAACAATGACGGCGGTGGTGCGATTCATACAAATTCTGTTAATTTTAATTTATATGGAAATATCCTTTTTGAACAAAACACTTCTAGTGCTTGTGGCGGGGCAGTTTATGCTGGTGGTAATATTTGGTTTTCTAATCCCACAGATAGTGTAGCATTTATTTCTAATACTGCTGCATATAATGGTGGAGCTCTATGTGTTGTAGGTAGTGCTACATTTAATGGCGGTGCATATTTAGTAAGCAATGTGGCTTTACATTCTTCTGGACAGGCTCATGACGGTGGAGCTATTTACTCAAGTGGAAGCGTTGTATTTAAGTCAGATTCTTTATCAGTAGAACTTTCCAGTAATGCAGCCTCAGGTAATGGTGGAGCTATTTTTGCTTTAAACAATGTGGAGTTTAATAGCAATACTACAATTTCTTATAATAAGTCAAACGAGAATGGCGGAGCTATTTGTTCTAGCGCTGGGCATGTCTATTTTAAATCATATGTTATGGCAACTGGCAATGAAACTACATCTTCTAAAGGAGGAGCTGTATTTTCAAAGGGTATAAGTATAAATGATGGTGCGTCTTTTAGTGACAATAAATCTTCTCAAGAAGGCGGCGCAATTTATGTATACGATAGTGTAAATTCTTATATAGGTGCTATTACTAAAGATGTATTATTTAGCGGCAATAATATGGCTATAAACAATGAAACAATAAGAAATGACATTTATATGGGAGGACATTCTACACTTGGTAGTCAAAATATTTTAAATTTAGATGCCAGCGAGTTGCGAAATATAACTTTAAATGGTGGTATAAGATGCTCTAGCCTTGGCAACGATACTGTCAATAAAAAAGGAAAAGGAACTCTTAATCTAAATGGCGATTTTACTTTGACAACTTTTAATGTATTAGATGGGTTTTTAAGTTTTGGTGAAGGTTCTAGTTTTAAAGGCGGAATTGTTACTTTTTCGTCGTCTGCTACTATTAATTTAGGAAGAAAAAAAGACTATAATATAGAAATATCTACTTTTACCTCTAAGGCTTTATTTTATTATGATTTAGATTTGCAAAGTACTGATGTAGACAAATTTGTTATTACCAATGCTGCTGATTTAGACGGAACTAAAGTTAAAATAAGCTTTATTGGCATAAATATTTCAACTGTGACGTATAATATTGTTTCTTCTTCAGGAACCGCTAAAGGAAATATATTAATAGATAATAGTAATATTGATGGCAATATAATGACAAGAGTTACATCTTATGTAACTTACGATACAGGAAATTCTGCTGCATGGAAAACTGTTAACCTGAACATTTATGTTAATGAGTTAAACGACATTGAAAATTTAACAGATAACGAAAGACAAGTAGCGCTTTCTTTAGATGGTAATTATGGTAAAGCTAAAGAAGATTTATTCTTTGTAATAGATTTAGTAGATAAAATGGGAAATGTTCAAGATAAAAAAAATGCTTTGCTTAATTTATCAGGGCACATTTATGCAAATGCGATAGTTATACCTGCTGTTGATACATACAAAAGTAATGTGCTGTCAAGATTAGATAGGAGCTATTTCCCTAGCAGTGATAGTTATTATAAAAGAAATGTTTGGGTGCAAGGTTTTAATGGCCAAAATACTTTTAAAGGAACTTTAGATTCTCCAGGGGCTTTTAATGCTTTCAATGATGGTATACAAATAGGTTTTGATACTTTAAGAGAGGATACAAGAATTTTTGGTATAACTTTAGGTTATAATGAAACCAACACAAAGCAAAACGGTGATAAGATTGATATTAAAGAATACAATGTTGGTGGTTATTGGTCTAGGTTTTTTGAAAACGACTTTGAAATTAGAGCATTTATTATTGCGACAAGACAAAATTACTCTTCTTTTAGAACTATAGAATTTTTAAATAGAAATGCAAGTGCGGATTTTGAGGGTTATAGCCTTCACTCTTCTGGAGATTGTTCTTATAATTATTATATAAGTAATAATTTCTGTATAAAACCATTTATAGGTATGGATTATGCGTATATTACAAGAAATGAATTTGCTGAACGAGGAGCTCAAGACGCAAATCTACTTGTTTTTGAAGGCTCGTATAATAGAATAGATTCTTATTTAGGAGTTGAAACAAGTAATGGTACAGATGGTAGATTAAAATGGAGCATGTCGCTTCACGCAGATTTGTTATGCCATGGTAAAGAAGGGGTATTTAGAGCTACCTTAAAAAATGGTACTCAAAAGATGAATATTAAAAGCATAGAAAATGATACAGTCAGTGCTGCTGTTGGTGCAGGGATTTTATATGATATCTCAAAATATTTTGGTGTTTATTTAAATTTGAATGGTCGATTTTCTAAACATCAAAGTGGTTATTATGGGAATGTTGGGATTAATTATAAATTTGGAACACAACCAATAGATTTTTATCAACGTAGTTCTTAATCCTGCCCATCCATTTATAGCTTTATTCTGAAGTTGATCCATTTTATCTAAGATATTTGTGGACATGATAATGCGTGTTCATGATAGACCAATAAGGAGTAATAAAAGCGATGATGGTAGTGTGGCTTTTTTGTCATTCTGCAGGACTAATATATTTTTATTAAAAAATGATAAAATGTACTTAATGAATAAAAAATAGGCAGGTATAAGAAATGACAGCTATTTCTCTAGAAACTTTAAGGCATTCTGCTGCGCACATAATGGCTACGGCTGTCAGGGACCTTTTTTCTGAAACAAAAGTAGCTATAGGTCCTTCCATAGACGATGGTTTCTATTATGACTTTGACAGGCAGAAACCATTTACAACTTCTGATCTTGAGAAAATAGAAGAAAAGATGAAAGAGATAATAAAAGAAAATTATCCCTTTGAATGTTTTTCTATGTCAAAAGAAGAAGCTATAAAAGATTTTAATCAAAAAGGTGAAAAATATAAGTCAGAAATAGCTTCACAAATAGAAGGCGATGTTGTGACTATATATAAGTCTGGAACTTTTACAGATTTATGTAGAGGTCCTCATATAAAATCTACAGGGGAATTAAAGTATTTTAAACTTCTCTCTGTTGCAGGAGCTTACTGGAGAGGAGACTCCTCTAGGGAACAGCTGCAGAGAATTTATGGTACAGCTTTTTTTACAAAAAATGACCTGGAAATTTATTTGACAAAAATTGAAGAAGCTCAAAAAAGAGATCATAGAAGACTTGGCAAAGATTTAGACTTGTTTAGTATCAATGAAGCAATTGGCGGGGGCCTTATTCTTTGGCATCCGAAAGGGGCAATGCTTAGAGATATAATAGAGAGTTATTGGAAGAAATTTCATGTAGAAAATGGTTACGATCTTTTACTTACTCCCCATATTGCAAGTGAAGAACTCTTTAAAATAAGTGGTCATTTGCAAACATATTTAGAAAATATGTTTGCTCCAATGGAAATAGAAGGTAACCCTTATAGAGTAAAGCCTATGAATTGCCCAATGCATTTAATGGTTTATAAGACCAAGTTACATTCTTATAAAGAGTTACCTATAAGATATGCAGAGCTTGGTACAGTTTACAGATTTGAGAAATCTGGAGTTTTACATGGGTTATTACGTGTTAGAGGTTTTACGCAAGACGATGGGCATGTTATTGTATCCCCAGAACAACTAGAAGATGAGATGTTAAATGTGTTTAATATGGCAATCAATTGTCTTAAAACTTTTGGCTTTAATGACTATAAGATATATCTTGCCACAAGACCAGAAAAAAAATATGTCGGTCAGATACAAGATTGGCAAAAGGCACAAGCTTCCATTGAAAATGCCTTAAAGAAGACAGAGTATAATTACGAACTAGATGAAGGTGGAGGAGCTTTTTACGGGCCCAAAATAGATATAAAAATAAAAGACGCTATAGGTAGGTTTTGGCAATGTTCTACTATACAATTTGATTTTAATTTGCCAGAACGTTTTGATATTTCTTATATAGATTCTTCAGGTAAAAAGAAAAGACCTTACATGATTCATAGAGCATTGTTAGGGTCTTTAGAGAGATTTATTGGAGTACTATTAGAGCACTACGCAGGTGCTTTGCCTTTGTGGTTATCTCCAGTACAAGTAGTTATAGCAAATATAAATCAAGAACAAGAAGCATATTGCAAAGAGTTATTGCAAAAATTAAAGCAAAATGAGATAAGAGCTGTTTTTGATAATAAAAGTGAAAAAATTGGTAACAAAATAAGAGAAAATGCATTACAGAAAATACCATATATAGCAGTTGTGGGTAATAAAGAAAAAGATTCAAATGCAGTTGCTGTAAGAGCCAGAGGAAATAAAGACTTGGGCGCTATGCCTGTAGAAGACTTTATTGCTTTTTTGAAAGAAAAAAGTGTACCTGGAGTTAACGAACTTTAAAGTTTGTAAAAGGAGGCATTATGAAGCACGTAGATGATTCACTAATAAAACTATTACTTGATATTAAAACAACTGAAGTAGATATAGATACTATCTTAAATAAAACAAAAAGTCTCAATAGACTTTCTCTAGAAGAAACAGCAAAACTATTATCTGTTAAAGATGCTAAAAATCTGCAAAAAATTTTTGACGCTGCAAGTTATGTTAAGAATACAATATATGGCAAGCGTGTAGTTATGTTTGTACCTTTATACATAAGTAATTATTGTTCAAATAGCTGTTTATATTGTGGTTTTGCTGCAAACAATAAAGTCACAATAAGAAAAAAACTTACTTTTGAAGAAATAAAAAAACAAACAGAAATACTTCTAAAAAAAGGACATAGACGTATTTTAATGGTTGCAGGCGAAATAGCAAATTCAAAAGAAAACCTAGATTACTATGTAGGAGCAGTCAAAGCTATATATAGTGCAGATTATAATGGTAATAAAATAAAAAGAGTTAATATTAATGTTGCCCCTATGGATGGTAAGAGCTTTAAAACATTAAAGATGTCTGGCATAGGTACATATCAAATATTTCAAGAGACTTATCATGAAGAGACGTATAGAAAACTTCATATAGCAGGTGTAAAATCTGATCCTGATAATCGGTTAGATGCAATTGATAATGCATTTAAGGCTGGCATTGATGACGTAGGTATTGGACCATTGTTAGGACTTTATAATCCATATTTTGAAGTACTTGCTATGATGATGCATATAGAATATTTAGAAAAAACATATGGAGTTGGCCCTCATACAATTTCTGTACCTCGTATTGAACCTGCTCAGGGGTCTGCATACGCTTCAAATCCAGACTATAAAATAAGTGATGAAGATTTTAAAAAAATAGTTGCAGTTTTAAGACTTTCTGTGCCATATACGGGTATTATAATATCTACTAGGGAAACCTCTCAATTAAGAGATGAACTTGTAAATTTGGGAGTTTCCCAAATAAGCGCAGAATCTAAAGTTTCTCCAGGCGGATACGATGATAAGTTTTCTAACAATGATAATTTTGAAAAGCAATTCAATCTTAATGATCAGAGAACTTTAGACGAAATAATAAAATCTTTGTTATCACAAGGCTATATACCGAGTTTTTGCGCTGCTTGTTATCGTAAAAACAGAACAGGCGAAACCTTTATGAATTTGGCTAAGCCAGGGCAAATCAAAAATATGTGTGATATTAATGCTTTAGTTACTTTAAAAGAATATCTTGAGGATTTTGCAAGTCCTGAAGTTAAAAAAATTGGATATGCTTTAATTGAAAGAAGTAAAGCAAAGCTAGACAAAGCCAGTTTAAAAACATTAGATAGATTTTTTAAAGATATAGACGATGGATTAAGAGACAGATATATTTAGATAATCTAATTGACATAA